>JBEEJV010000063.1:0-10157 GCA_041169005.1 Actinomycetota bacterium | reverse complement strand
ATGGCAATCAGAGGCTCTCTCACATGACTCAAAACGACCCATTCGGCTTTGTCGGACTTACCTACGACGACGTTCTGCTGCTTCCAGGCGAATCAAATGTTGTGCCTAGTGGCGTAAACACCAAGACTCAGCTCACCAAGCGCATTTCGCTTAACGTTCCACTGCTTTCGAGCGCGATGGACACCGTTACCGAAGGTCGCATGGCAATCGCTATGGCTCGTCAGGGCGGCATCGGTGTTCTGCACCGCAACCTTTCGATTGAGCGCCAGGCAGCCGAAGTAGATCGTGTGAAGCGTTCAGAAGCCGGCATGATCACTCACCCGGTTACCACCACTCCGCTTGCCACCATCCAAGAGGTAGACGACCTATGCCGTAACTACCGCGTTTCTGGTTTGCCAGTTATCGACGAAGACGGCGTTCTAGTAGGTATCGTCACCAACCGCGACATGCGTTTCGTTCTAGACGTTCAGCGCACCACAACCCTGGTCAAGGATGTAATGACCCCGATGCCATTGGTTACCGCCAAGGTCGGCATCAACCCAGACGAGGCTGTTGCCATTTTTGCTCAGCACCGAATCGAGAAGCTTCCACTCGTTGACGACGCGGGCAAGCTCCGCGGCCTCATCACCGTTAAGGACTTCGACAAGAGTGAGAAGTACCCGCTTGCTTCGAAGGACTCGAGCGGCCGTCTGCTTGTTGCAGCAGCTGTTGGTGTTGGCGCCGATGCTTGGGAGCGTTCGATGGCTCTCGTTGACGCTGGTGTAGACGTACTTATTGTCGACACCGCGCACGGTCACAACCAGGCCGTTCTAGATATGGTTGCAAAGCTAAAGGCTGAGCCATTCGCTCGCAACGTTGACGTAATCGGTGGAAACATCGCCACCCGCGAAGGTGCTGCAGCTCTCGTTGCAGCTGGCGCCGACGGCGTAAAGGTTGGCGTTGGCCCAGGTTCCATCTGCACCACCCGCGTTGTTGCCGGTGTTGGCGTTCCACAGGTAACCGCTGTCTACCAGGCATCGTTGGCTGCAAAGCCAGCAGGCGTTCCAGTCATCGCCGATGGCGGTCTTCAGTACTCGGGTGATATCGCGAAGGCACTTGTTGCCGGTGCGAACGCCGTGATGCTTGGTTCGCTACTTGCAGGTACCGATGAGTCGCCTGGCGACGTTGTGTTCATCAACGGCAAGCAGTACAAGGGCTACCGCGGCATGGGCTCGCTCGGCGCAATGCAGAGCCGCGGCCAGGCACAGAGCTACAGCAAGGACCGCTACTTCCAGGACGACGTTCTTCGCGAAGACAAGCTAGTTCCAGAAGGTATTGAGGGTCGCGTTGCTTACCGCGGAACCGTCGCGACCGTGACTCACCAGCTCGTTGGTGGTTTGCGTGCATCGATGGGTTACGTGGGTGCAGAAACCATCGACGAACTACAGGCCAAGGGCAAGTTCGTTCGCATCACTGCTGCTGGTCTAAAGGAGAGCCACCCACACGACGTTGTGGGAATCGTTGAGGCTCCTAACTACCAGAGCCGATAGGGGATCGCTTTGTCAGAAATCGAAATCGGCCGCGGTAAGACCGGCCAGCGCGCTTGGGCTTTCGACGACGTGGCCGTTGTGCCAACTCGTCGTACTCGCGACCCACAGGACGTTTCAACCGAGTGGAACATCGACGCCTTCAAGTTTGCTCTTCCGGTTGTCGCTGCGCCGATGGACAGCGTTGTTTCGCCTGAAACCGCAATCCAGATCGGTCGCCTCGGCGGTCTCGGTGTTCTAGACCTTGAGGGTCTCTGGACTCGTCACGAAGACCCAACCGCGCTGCTCGCCGAAGTTGGCAAGCTCGCCGACGACAAGGTTGTATCGCGTCTTCGCGAAATCTACTCGGCACCAATCAAGCCTGAGCTCATTCGTGACCGCATCGCGCAGATTCGCGCTGCCGGCGTGACCGTTGCCGGTGCGCTTACCCCGCAGGCAACCGCAGAATTCTCAGAGACCGTAATCAAGGCCGGCGTTGACCTCTTCGTCATCCGCGGTACCACCGTAAGTGCCGAGCACGTTTCGCGCACCGCTGAGCCTCTTAACCTCAAGGAATTCATCTACCGCCTAGACGTGCCAGTCATGGTTGGCGGCGCTGCAACTTACAAGGGTGCACTGCACCTAATGCGTACCGGTGCAGCCGGTGTGCTAGTCGGTTTCGGTGGCGGTGCTGCAAGCACCACTCGCAAGGTTTTGGGCATTCACGCACCGATGGCTACCGCGATTGCGGATGCAGCTGGCGCTCGCCGCGACTACATGGAAGAGTCGGGCGGCCGTTACGTTCACGTCATCGCTGATGGCGGTCTCGGAACCTCGGGCGATGTCATCAAGGCAATTGCCTGTGGTGCAGACGCCGTAATGCTCGGTTCGGTTTTGGCTCAGGCAACTGAAGCTCCGGGCAAGGGCTACCACTGGGGTCAGGAAGCCTGGCACGAGGAACTTCCTCGCGGCAACCGCGTCCACGTTGGCCAGAGCCACAGCCTCGAGGAGATTCTTCTCGGCCCTGCATCGGATGCAGAGGGCACAACAAACCTCATCGGTGCACTTCGCCGCGCGATGGCAACCACCGGCTACAGCTCGGTAAAGGAATTCCAGCGCGCAGACGTAGTGGTTGCTCCATACCAGCCACGCTAAGGCGGGTTTCAAACCTATGAATAAGCCGCTCACCTGGTGGTCCGTTGCAAGACGGCCTAAATGGGTGGGCGGTTTTTTCGTTGCGATGGTTGTGGCCGTGGTTTGTGGTTTGTTGGCGCAGTGGCAGATCGGCCGCTCTGTTGAAGAGCCGCTGCACAACGCGGAAAAGTTTGCCGTTGAGTCGGCGACGGCTCCCATCATCGATGCGGTTATTCGCCCGGGTGTGAGCCCAGGACTGGATGCCGTTGGCACGCTGGTTTTGGCTCAGGTGCGAGACGAACACAAGCACGCCTGGGTTGTGGCAAAGCGAGTTCAGCGCGATGGCACACCGGGCTACTGGGTGGTGGCCGCGATGGCTACAACCGGCGGCAAGCCCGTTCTAATCACCTTGGGCTTTGCGCCTAAGTTGCAGCAGGCCGTGCAAGCGCGCGACACCTATTTGGCCGCTTCGCCAGACAGGACTTTCCGGAACGTCTACGGCAGACTGAGTCCGGCAGAGGCGCCGCAGTTCGTCGAGGGCCAGGCTCTTGCGAGCTTTTCGCCTGGCCAGCTTGCCAACCTAATCGGTGGCGCGAAGGTGTATCCGCTGTTCATGCTAGATACCCATAGCGCTGCCCCCGGTTTGGAGCGCATCACTGTTGAGACATTGACGACAGCTCAGATCAACTGGCTAAGTGCTTTCTATGGCTTGGAGTGGAGCGTATTCATGGGCTTCAGCTTCTTCATGTGGTGGCGTTTGGTGCGCGACGAGCAACAGCGTGAACTAGGCACCTCGGAATAGTCACGGGCTTTCATCTGCTGGCCCAGAGGGCCCGCGCGCCCTGTAAACTTGAGTAATGGCCACCCCAAAATCCCCAGTAGTTAGCGCGCTCAAGCTTTACAAAGTTGCGTCTTTCATCACTGGTTTTATGCTGATCGCAATCACGGTTTTGTTTGCCATCCGACTCTCGTCGCAGCAGGAACTTTGGCTTGCAGGCCCACACGGTTTCCTAACTCTTGAGCACTACTCGGTAGACGCAATGGGCAACAAGACGGGTCTCCCAACTTCCGGCCTAGACCTAACCATGGTCTCGCTCATCCTTCACGGTTGGTTCTACGTTCTGTACCTTTACAGCGACTACCGCATCTGGTCGCTGCTGCGCTGGAACTTCACTCGCTTCCTCATCATCGCCGCAGGTGGCGTTGTTCCGTTACTTTCGTTCTTCACCGAGCACCACTTTGCAAAGGTGGCAACCGCTCAGATTGCCGCCGAAACCAAGGCCTAAGCCCCGGGCCTCACAGGAGAAAACATGAACCAGCCAGTACTAGTAGTCGACTTCGGTGCACAGTACGCGCAGCTAATTGCTCGTCGTGTGCGCGAAGCCAACGTGTACTCAGAGATCGTTCACCACAACGTAACCGCTGCCGAAGTTGCAGCCAAGAAGCCGCTGGCCATCATTCTTTCGGGTGGTCCATCTTCGGTTTATGAAGAAGGCGCACCAAAGCTAGACCCTGCAATCCTTGAACTTGGTATTCCAGTTCTCGGCATTTGCTACGGATTCCAGACCCTTGCCAACACCCTCGGCGGACGCGTTGACGCAACCGGTAAGCGCGAATACGGAGCCACCGAGCTAGTAGTTCGCAACGGCGGCGAGATTCTTGAGGGCCAGCCATCGGAGCAGATTTGCTGGATGAGCCACGGCGACCAGGTTATGGAAGCACCGGCCGGCTTTGAAGTTTTGGCTTCGACCGATACCACTCCGGTGGCCGCATTCGCAAACAAGGAACGCAAGATTTACGGCGTGCAGTGGCACCCAGAGGTAAAGCACTCGCAGTTCGGCCAGAACGTTCTTGAGAACTTCTTGCACAACGCAGCGGGCATTCCGGCAACTTGGAACTCCGGCAACGTTATTGCCGAGCAGGTTGAAAAGATTCGCGCGCAGGTTGGCAACGACCGCGTGATCTGTGGTCTTTCGGGCGGTGTCGACTCGGCTGTTGCCGCGGCGCTCGTTCACAAGGCAGTTGGCGACCAACTGGTTTGCGTATTCGTAAACCACGGTCTACTTCGCCAGGATGAAGCCGAGCAGGTTGAGCGCGACTACGTTGCCGCCACCGGTATTCGCCTTGTCACCGTTGACGCCGAGAAGAAGTTCTTGGATGCTTTGGCCGGTGTTTCAGACCCAGAGACCAAGCGCAAGATTATCGGCCGCGAGTTCATCCGTACCTTTGAAGAAGCACAGGCCGCGCTTATCGCTGAGGCCGCTGCCGACAACCGTCCAATCAAGTTCCTGGTTCAGGGCACCCTCTACCCAGACGTTGTTGAGTCGGGCGGCGGCGTGACCGCAGGTATCAAGAGCCACCACAACGTTGGCGGTCTGCCAGACGACCTACAGTTCGAGCTAGTTGAGCCGCTTCGCACCCTGTTCAAGGATGAGGTTCGTGCGATTGGTGCCGAGCTTGGCTTGCCGCACGAGATTGTGCAGCGCCAGCCATTCCCAGGCCCAGGCTTGGGTATCCGCATCGTCGGTGAAGTGAACAAGGAGCGCCTGGACCTTCTTCGTAAGGCGGATGCGATTGTTCGTGCAGAGCTGACCGCAGCCGGCCTAGATGGCGAGATTTGGCAGTGCCCAGTTGTTCTTCTAGCCGACGTTCGCTCGGTTGGTGTGCAGGGCGATGGCCGCACCTACGGTCACCCGATTGTGCTTCGTCCGGTATCGTCGGAAGACGCAATGACCGCCGACTGGAGTCGCTTGCCATACGACCTTCTCGCGAAGATCTCGAACCGCATCACCAACGAGGTTGCCGGTGTGAACCGAGTGGTCCTCGACGTGACCAGCAAGCCGCCTGGCACCATCGAGTGGGAGTAAGCGCTCGGCGCTATTCATTGGAAAAGGTGCGGACCCGTTTGGGTGCCGCACCTTTTCGTTTTCTCGAGTTTTCGCATTCACTTGGTCTGGTTCGGATGACTCGTGAACACGTCCGTGATAACCACGGACTTGCCGTCTATGTAATACCAAATGCGCGCACCATCGCCGAGGCTGAGTTTTAGCTGTCGAACTTCGTAGACATTTCCTCCGCGGGTGACGGTGCTCAGCTTGTCTTTGAGCTGATAGCAGAGTTCTGAATTCTTATCCGGTTGCTCCGTTAGGTAATGCCAGGCATCAACGAGTCCGTTTCGACGAACAGCCTGCAAGTCCCGCCAACCTTTAGCGCAGGATTCGTTAGCAAAATAGACGGTGAAATCAGACTTTCGGGATGGCCTGGGAACGCTTTGCCGCTTGGCCATCAGGGGTTATTCCGGACTCTCGACAGGAATTGGAAAATCAAACCAATCGGATGTGTTGTGCTCGGTGCGTCCGCCGGCTATTGCATAAGCGGTGTCCTTCCAGCCCAGGAAGTTCAAGCGCAAAAGGTTGGGTTGACCGGTTGCAAACGAGGCTCGGGCAGAGTTGACCAGCTCCATTGCGCATTCTTCGCGGCCAACAGCGTCAAGAGCGAACATCCAAGGAAAGCGGTTGGCCATGCGCTGGCCCAATGTTCCCTCAGTCGCCGATGTGACCGCAAAGAGGTCGGCAGCAAGGTTAAAGAATTCTCGCTGCGCCTCTACTTCTTGTTCGGTCATGAGAATGAGGTCTTGGCCGTCACGCCGTGTTACCAGAACGGGAGCCTGTTCAGCCGCGGCAAACACCTTCACCGGATTTCGATTTAGATCGGATGACTGAAAACTTTCAAGGACGAGGCTCATGCTGTAAGCATACTTCCGATTACATTCTGAAGTCTAGGGTCTTTGAGAACTTCTGAATAAAACTATGCAAACGAAACCCGATAATCGCCGCACTGTTAGAGACTTGAAGAGATGAATACCAAACCGCTTGTTTTTGGCCACCGTGGGGCTTCGGGCTATCGTCCCGAAAACACTTTGGAGGCCTTTGAGCTTGCCTTCCAGATGGGTTCCGACGCCATCGAATGCGACCTTGTGCCAACCAAAGACGGCCACCTCATCATTCGTCATGAAAACGAGCTTTCCGGAACCACGGATGTGGCTAGCCGCCCGGAGTTTGCAAGCCGCAAGCGCACCCAGGTTTTCTATGACCACTGGGAAGTCACCGGCTGGTTTAGCGAAGACTTTACGCTCGATGAAATCCGCAGCCTGCGCGCGATTGAGCGCCTGCCGCACGAACGCCCCGGAAGCGCCAAGTTCGACGGACAGTTCGCGGTTCCAACCATCGAAGACCTTTTGAACGAGCCATGGGCCGCCGGCAAATGTCTCATCCTCGAGATCAAGCACGGCAGCCACTTCAAGAGCATCGGTTTCGACACCGTAGCGATGCTTGCCGATGTGATTGGCAAAAACGATTGGCGTTCGCGCGGCGTCTCGCTGGTGTTTGAGGCTTTCCACTACGACGCGATGATCGCGCTCACCAAGGAAATTCCGGCGGTGCTGGGCGGCGACATCAGTGACTGCAAATTTGTATTTTTGCTTGAGGGTTGGGGCATGCCAGAAGGTGGCGCGGCCGCTGTGCCAGCGTTCCTAGACAATCTGGTTGGCAAGGTCGACGGCGTTAGCTTCGATGTGAACCTGCTCTTCGACCACGTTGATCATGAGGGAAACGCGGTGCAGTTTGGTAGCCCGAACGGCATCGTAGAACTTGCTCATGAGCGCGGGTTCATGGTCTACAGCTGGACGGCCCGCGCGGAGCAAGCCAAGTTCAGCATCGATGAGTATTACCAACACTTCATTGACCTTGGCGCGGATGGAATTTTTGCCGACCAGCCTGACCTCTTTAGGCAGTGCGTGGACGCCCAGTTCTAGCTTGAGTTTCTAGCCCTAGGCGCGGGCCGGGGGCGCGGGCTGAAGCCGCGTAGATGTCTGAGGCGGCGGGTAAACTTGCCTAGTTATGACGGAACTGTTTTCACTCAACGATTTTGACCGCGCCAGCGAATTGGTGGAGGGTCTGAATCCGCAGCAGCGTGCAGCCGTTGAACACCGCGGGCCGGCTCTGTTGATTGTCGCCGGTGCCGGTTCGGGTAAAACCCGCGTGCTTACCCACCGCATCGCCCACTTCCTAGCCAAGCGCGAACTCTGGCCAAGCCAGATTCTTGCCATCACCTTCACCAACAAGGCCGCCGCCGAAATGCGCGAGCGTGTGAAACACCTCATCGGCGAGGATGCCTCAGGCATGTGGGTCAAGACCTTCCACAGTGCCTGCGTACTCATTCTTCGTCGCGAGGCTGAGCGCCTGGGCCACAACGCAAACTTCACAATCTACGACTCGGGCGATAGCCGAGCAATCTTCAAGCGCCTAATCAAAGACCTTGGCGCAGACATCCACAAGCTCACCCCGGCGGCTGTTGCAGCAGTGATCAGCAAGGCCAAGAACGAGCTTGCAGACTCCGCATCGTTCGCGCGAGCCGGCGACAATGCCGACCCAGTTCACCGAATGATTGTCGAAATCTTTGAGCGCTACGAGCGCGAACTTCGTCGCAACAACGCATTCGACTTCGACGACCTAATCGCCGAAACAGTGCACCTCTTCCGCAACTTCCCAGACGTGCGCGCGGCCTACCAGCGAAAGTTCCGCCACATCCTCGTCGACGAGTACCAGGACACCAACCACGCTCAGTACGCGCTAATCCGCGAACTCACCACCCCGATGGATGCCGAGCACGCCAACGTCGACGAGCGAACCGGCCTCATTCTTGGACCGGCATCGCTCACCGTCGTGGGCGACTCAGACCAGTCGATCTATGCGTTCCGTGGTGCCGATATTCGCAACATCAGCGAGTTTGAAAAGGACTTCCCGGGGGCCAAGACCATCCTGCTCGAGCAGAACTACCGTTCCACTCAGAACATCCTTTCGGCCGCCAACGCGGTCATCAGCAACAACTTCGATCGCCCAGCCAAGAACCTTTGGACAGACTCCGGCGATGGCGACAAGATTGTTGGCTACACCGGTTACAGCGGCCACGATGAGGCACAGTTCGTTGCCGACGAGATAGGCAAGTTACACCGCGAGGGAATGAACTATCGAGACATTGCGGTCATCTACCGAACCAACTCGCAGACCCGTGCGCTTGAAGAAATTTTCGTGCGATCGGCGCTTCCGTACCGCGTTATCGGCGGCACCAAGTTCTACGAGCGTCAGGAAATCAAGGATGCATTCGGCTACTTGGTGGCAATCGCAAACGGCAAGGACGACCTCGCCACTCGCCGCATTTTGAACGTGCCGAAGCGCGGCATCGGTGATGCCACCGAGACCCAGTTGGCCAAGTTCGCAGAGCAGTACAGTATGTCGGTTCGCGAGAGCCTCGACCACGTTGAAGAGCTCGGCTTCGGCCCAAAAATCACCAACGCGATCAAGGATCTTGGAGGTTTGCTGCACCACCTCGAGGGCATGATCGAAACCGCTAGCGTCGATGCAATCCTGCGCGAGGCGCTGAACCGCAGCGGTTACCTCGATGCCCTAAAGGCCAGCCGCGATCCTCAGGACGAGGCGCGAGTTGAGAACCTCGAGGAACTTGTAAACGTTGCTCGCGAATTCCAGCGCAACAACCCAGATGGCAAGCTGCCAGACTTCCTCAACGAAGTTGCTCTCGTTGCCGCCGCAGACGACCTGGACGATGCCTCGGGAACCGTCAGTATGATGACCCTGCACACAGCGAAGGGCCTCGAGTACGACGCCGTGTTCCTAACCGGCATCGAAGAGGGTCTACTTCCTCACCGCATGGCCTTCATCGAACCAGGTGGCCTCTCTGAAGAACGTCGTCTGTTCTACGTGGGCATTACCCGCGCAAAGAAGCACCTGCACCTAAGCCTTGCCATGAGCCGCAGCACTTTCGGTGAAACCGATGCCGCCACCCCGAGCCGCTTCCTCAACGAGATTCCGGCCAACCTCATTCAGTGGCGCGAAAGCGGTGCCGGTCGCGCGGCTTACCGCCCATCCATCGCCGACCAGCAGGGGTATCGAGGCGCAAGCGCTTCGCTAGGCGAGCGTTCGAGCAGCGGTTACGGCGGTACTCCTAGCGACAAGCCGAAGACCCAGTACCCGGGTGCCATCAGCAGCGTTCGTAACAACGGCGACATGGAATTGGCAGTTGGCGAAATGATTGAACATGCCGACTTCGGTAAGGGCAAGGTAGTCACCGTGGCCGGAAAGCCACCGCGTCAGACCGCCGAAATCCACTTTGGTTCGCTGGGCATCAAGAAGCTACTCGTGAAGGTCGCGCCAATCACGAAGCTCTAGAGTGGTCCGCCGTTGGGTCAGAGTTCTCGGCGATCCGTCCAAGATTCCAGTGCGATTCACGCAGCACTCACATAGTTTTCACAAATATACTGGGCTACGTTTCGGGTATGGAAGCTGAAGCGAAAAACTTAGTATCCCGTCGCACTCTGCTAGTGGGTGGCCTAGCTGGCGCCGTTGCAACGACTCTTTTCGTTGAGGAGTCCGCCGCCGCGGGAGTTACCTTCAGCCATATTCTTGGCCGTCCAACCAAAACATCCATTGCTCTGAGTCTTAT
>JBEEJV010000062.1:0-15580 GCA_041169005.1 Actinomycetota bacterium | reverse complement strand
GACTATGAAACACCTCTTGAAGAAACGATGCAGGCCTTTGCCGACATCGTTCGACAAGGAAAGGCCCTGTACATCGGTGTCTCAGAATGGACCGCTGAGCAGATTAGGGCGGGTCACGCCCTATCCAAACAGCTTGGATTCCAGCTAATCGCCAACCAACCTCAGTATTCGATGCTGGTTCGCGTCATAGAAGAGAAGGTAGTCCCGACTAGCGCTGAACTGGGAATAAGTCAGATCGTTTTCAGCCCAATGGCTCAGGGCATTCTCAGCGGTAAGTACCTGCCGAATCAGCCGGTTCCTGCTGATTCAAGAGCCGCAGATGACAAGGCAAACATGTTCATCGGAAACTTCCTGCAGACTCCGGTGCTAGAGAAGGTGCAGCAGCTAAAGCCGTGGGCCGACGAGCTTGGCCTAACGATGGCTCAGTTCGCGCTTGCGTGGACGCTGCAGAACCCGAATGTTGCAACTGCGATTGTTGGCGCGAGCCGACCTGAACAGATAACTGCGAACCTTGGAGCCGTCGGCGTAAAGATTCCTGCCGACGTAATGGCAAAGGTTGACGAGCTATTCAAGGGTGTCGCGCTTACCGACCCTGCACTAACTGTTAGTCCAGAAACCCGTCTCTGCTAGAACTAACGCGCTAGCAACTAAATTCCGCGGTTTACACGGCGGGCCCAGAGTGGACCCTCGTAGATGAAACCGCTGTAACCCTGCACGAGAGTTGCACCGCGGGCGATGCGCTCGCGGGCCTCCTCGGCGGTTTCAATGCCACCGACCGACACGATTGCGATGCGCCCAGCAATGTGAGCGGCAAGTAAGTCTAGAACCTCAAGCGAACGCTTCTTGAGCGGTGCACCTGAAAGACCACCTGCACCCATCGCAGCAACCTTGGTCGCATCTGTTTTTAGCCCATCTCGGCTAATCGTGGTGTTGGTTGCAATAACTCCCGCTAGACCGAGTTCCAAGGCGAGGTCGGCAACGGCGATGATGTCTTCGTCGGCGAGGTCTGGTGCATTCTTGACCAACACAGGCAAACCAAGGCTCTCTTCAATGACCGCCTGAAGAATTGGGCGCAACGCCACCACATCCTGAAGCGAGCGAAGCCCTGGTGTGTTCGGTGAAGAAACGTTCACGGCCATGTAATCGGCAAACGGCGCTAGTAGACGTGCACTCGTGCGGTAATCATCGGCGGCCTCTTCCACCGGCGTCACCTTGCTCTTGCCGATGTTCACGCCGATGATTGGCAGGTTGGAGCCGTAGCGGGCACGTAACTCCCCCAGACGCTCTGCTACGGCCTCCGCGCCGTCATTGTTGAAACCCATTCGGTTGATCAGCGCGCGGTCAGCCGGCAGACGGAAGAGGCGTGGCTTCTCGTTGCCCGGTTGAGCCAACGCAGTCACGGTTCCAATCTCAACGTGGCTGAAACCTAGGTCACCAAGCGCACGGATAGCAACTGCGTTTTTGTCGAAACCCGCAGCGAGACCAAAAGGCCCGTCGAACTCAAGACCGAAGGCACCGACCTTGACAACCTCGCCCGCCTTGATGGCACCAATGCGGGTTACGCCAAGCGGCTTCCCGATTCGAAGGCCACGAACCACGGTGTGGTGAATCCACTCTGGGTCGAACTTGGTGAAAAAGGTCTTGAAGACAAACTGATAGAACACACCTCAAGGTTACCTAAAAACCGAAAGGGCCCCGCCGAAGCGGAGCCCTCTTGGTTTAGATCCTTTTGGGTTTACGAGCAACCCGAGGTCGAACCACAGCCTTCACAGACGTGGCACGAACCAGCTGGACGCATCTTGATTCCACAGTTCATGCAGAGAGGAGCGTCTGATTCCTTACCCTGAAGGAGTTCGAAGAGCTCGGCGCTCGAGTGGACTTCCTTCTTGGTGATCTCGATTTCTACTGCTGCAGGAGCCGCTGGAGCTGCAGGAGCCGCAACCTCAGCAACCGGAGCTGCAGGAGCTGCAACCTCAGCAACTGCTGGGTACGAGCCAGTGTCTAGGGCTGCTGAACGCTCATCGGCGGTCAGAATGCCTAGTGCCTGGCGGGTGTCTGCAGGTAGGTTGTCTAGAGCCAAGCGACGGAAGATGTAGTCCATCAGCGACTTAGCCATACGAACGTCCTTGTCGTCGGTCATACCGGCTGGCTCGAACGAGAAGTTGGTGAACTTCTGAACGAAGGTCTCTAGCGGTACGCCGTACTGCAGGCCGATCGAAACAGCGATCGAGAAGGCATCCATCACACCGGCGAGGGTCGAACCCTGCTTACCGAGCTTGATGAATACTTCACCCAAGCCGCCGTCTGGGTACGAACCAGCGGTCATGTAACCCTCTGCGCCACCGACGGTGAACGAGATGGTGGTGCTTGGACGCGACTTTGGAAGACGCTTGCGAACTGGGCGGCTTAGACCTGGGTTCGAGGCTGGAGCAGCCTCTTCCTTGGTCTCGGTCTTTGCCTTAGCGTCGCTAAGTGGCTGACCAACCTTGCAGTTGTCGCGGTAGATAGCTAGAGCCTTTAGGCCCAGCTTCCAACCCTGGAAGTAAACGTCTGCGATTTCTTCCTTGGTAGCGGTCTCTGGCATGTTCACGGTCTTCGAGATCGCACCCGAAAGGAATGGCTGAACTGCAGCCATCATGCGAACGTGACCCATTGGCTCGATTGCACGGATACCAACGGCGGTGTCGAAGATCGCGTAGTGCTCGGTCTTTAGACCAGGTGCGTCTACAACGTGGCCGTGCTGGCTGATGTGGTCGACAATCGCCTCGATGGTCTCCTGCGAGTAGCCAAGACGGTGAAGTGCGAACGGAATGGTCTGGTTTACGATCTGCATCGAACCACCGGTCGAGAGCTTCTTGTACTTGACTAGCGAGAAGTCAGGCTCGATACCAGTGGTGTCACAGTCCATCATGAAGCCAATGGTTCCGGTCGGAGCCAAGAGCGAGATCTGCGAGTTGCGCCATCCGTTTTCGGTACCGATTGCGGTGTTGAGTGCCCACTGCTCGGTTGCAGCTGCAATAACTGCTGCATCGATGCTGGTAGCAGGTACTAGCTGAGCGTTAGCAGCCTCGTGCTTGCCCATTACGCGGTCGTGGCCGGCCTTGTTCTTGCCGTAGCCATCGTAGGTGCCAACAACGCCTGCAAGCTCTGCCGAGCGGCGGTAAGTGGCTGCCGACATCAGCGAGGTGATTGCCGCTGCAAGAGCGAAACCTTCGTTGCTGTCGTAAGGAACACCGATTGCCATTAGCAATGCGCCAAGGTTTGCGTAACCGATACCCAGCTGGCGGAATGCGCGAGTGGTCTCGCCAATAGCCTGTGTTGGGAAGTCAGCGAAGCAGATCGAGATGTCCATCGCGGTGATGATTAGCTCTGATGCCTTGGTGAACTTGTTGGTGTCGAAGGTACCGTCTGGGTTCAGGAACTTCAGAAGGTTTAGCGACGCGAGGTTACATGACGAGTTGTCTAGGTGCATGTACTCCGAGCAAGGGTTCGATCCAGTGATGCGACCCGACTCAGGACAGGTGTGCCAGTCGTTGATGATGTCGTCGTACTGGATGCCAGGGTCTGCACACTCCCATGCAGCCTGTGCGATCTTGTCGAATAGCTCGCGAGCGTCGACTTCTTCGATAACCTCGCCGTTGGTGCGGGCGCGTAGACCGAACTTGGTGCCGTTTTCAACGGCCTGCATGAACTCTGCGTTCACACGAACCGAGTTGTTAGCGTTCTGATACTGGACAGAGTTGATGTCCTTGCCGCCAAGCTCCATGTCGTAACCGGCGTCGCGAAGAACACGAATCTTCTTCTCTTCCGAAGCCTTGGTTTCGATGAATTCTTCGATGTCTGGGTGATCTACGTCTAGAACAACCATCTTGGCTGCACGACGGGTAGCGCCACCAGACTTGATGGTTCCTGCAGATGCGTCAGCACCGCGCATGAACGAAACTGGACCCGAAGCCGAGCCACCCGAAGACTTGAGAAGCTCCTTGCTCGAGCGAATGCGCGAGAGGTTTAGTCCTGCGCCCGAGCCGCCCTTGAAGATCATGCCTTCTTCGCGGTACCAGTTGAGGATGCTCTCCATCGAGTCGTCTACCGAGAGGATGAAGCAAGCCGAAACCTGCTGTGGGCTCTTGGTACCAACGTTGAACCATACAGGCGAGTTGAACGAGAAGACCTGGTTCAACAGCATGTAGGTAAGTTCGTGGTCGAAGATGGTTGCGTCTTCTTCAGTAGCGAAGTAGCCGAAGTCACGGCCAGCCTGGGTGTAGGTGCTAACGACGCGGTTGATTAGCTGACGAAGGCTGTACTCGCGCTCTGGGGTACCTAGGGCACCGCGGAAGTACTTGGTGGTGACGATGGTGCTGGCGTTTAGGCTCCAGAACTCAGGGAACTCCGCGCCACGCTGCTCGAAGATAACTTCGCCGTTCTTCCAGTTGGTCTGGACCACGTCGCGGTATTCCCAGGTGACCTGGTCGTATGGGTGAACACCCTCGGTGGTGTAAATACGGTCAATGGTCAAGCCCTTGCCGGTACCAGCGTTGTTGGCGCCAGTGAAAGCGGTGGTATCAGTCACTGCTCTCTCCTTCTGTTAGTTGATTTGTAAAGCTAAATCTGTGAGGTTTTGCTTAGTGCGGTTTGTTGCTGATTGCCGGTGTTTAGCTTCCGGCTTGCTGATCTTGATTCGAGTGTTCGAGTCGGAGCAGCTTAATTGCCGTTTCGAAATCGTCTAGCGATTCCCATCCTTGGTAAACACTCGCAAATCGCATGAAGGCAACTTCATCCAACTTTCGTAGCGGCTCCAAGATGGCAAGTCCAACATCGTTGGCCTCAATCTGTGCTACACCTGTGCCTCGAACGGCCTCTTCTACTGCTTGTGCCAAGAGCATCAGATCACCATCGGTGACCGGACGACCCTGGCAAGCCTTTCTCACGCCATTGACGATCTTGTCTCGGCTGAAAGGTTCTGTTGCACCGTTTCGCTTGATCACAATGAGACTTGCAGTCTCAGTTGTTGAAAATCGCGAACCGCACTGTGGGCACTGACGGCGACGGCGAATCGCCGAACCGTCTTCCGACGTACGTGAATCCATAACGCGCGAGTCTGGGTAGCGGCAGAATGGACAGTGCATTTCCGTTTCCCTTCGTTGGCGCTAGTTTTCACTAGATATAGTCGGTTTTTTGTAACCTACCCCTATATCTTGTGTTTGCTTTGCCGCTAATTCAAATTTGTTGAACATGGGCGTGTCGAGCCGAAGAATGGCGAAATGACGCGGATTTTGAGGAATTTTCCAGCAAAAAGCCGCCAAAAGTTTATGAAAAAATTATAAAAAATACACAATATCTAGGCGCAGGTGTGCCAAACGTCACTAGATGTGGTGTTTTTGTGGACTAAAAGCGAGCAGTTATGGCTTCGCCGTGGGCAGGGAGGCCCTCAGCCTTGGCGAAACCGTCCACTAGGTCCGCTAGCGGGCGCAGGCCAGCCTCGTTATAGTCGATTACCTGCTGGGCCCTAAGGAACGAGTGAACACCCAATCCAGAGCCAAATTTGGCCTGCTGGCCGGTAGGTAAAACGTGCGAAGAACCGGCCATGTAGTCGCCCAAGCTAACTGGGGAATACTTCCCAAGGAAAATCGCGCCGGCGTTGGTAATACGAGCACAGGTTGCTTTGTCGTCCGATGAGTGAATCTCAAGGTGCTCAGTGGCGTATTCATTAGTAAACAGAATCGCGTCATCCCAGGATGCAACGACAACGATGGCAGACTGCTGCCCTGCCAGAGCGGTAAGAACGCGCTCGCTGTGGTGAGTGGCCGCCACGAGCTCAGGAAGCGCCTCTGCGACCGCATTGGCTAGAGACTCACTTGTGGTGACGAGAACCGATGCGGCGGCCTCATCATGCTCCGCCTGCGAGATCAGGTCGTAGGCGATCAAACGTGCATCGGCGGTCTCGTCGGCAAGCACAAGAATCTCGGTGGTTCCAGCCTCGGAATCGATGCCGATACGGCCGCGAAGCGCCCGCTTAGCTGCGGTGACATAGATGTTTCCCGGGCCGGTGACAAGCTGAACCGGTTCCATTTCAATCTGTGGAAGTCCGTATGCGAATGCTGCAACAGCTGCCGGGCCACCCATCGAATAGATTTCAGTGACGCCAAGTAGGCCTGCGGTAGCCAAAACCGTTGGGTGCGGACGGCCGCCAAAGTCTTTCTGAGCTGGCGATGCAATGGCCAAGCGAGCGACGCCGGCTGCCTGAGCCGGCACAACGTTCATGATTACGCTCGACGGATAAACTGCCTTACCACCCGGAACGTAGAGGCCTACAGAGTCAACTGGCTGCCAGCGCTGGTGAACGAATGCACCATCGGCGAGCTCGACCGAAGTATTAGCAGGGAGGTTAGCCTTCGAGACCTTTTGCACACGTGCGATCGACTCTTCGATGGCCGCACGAAGCGTTGGCGACAACCCCTCTACCTCTTCAGCAATCTCTTCAGCGGTGACGCGTAGCGGGTTTGGATCAACTCCATCGCGCGCAATCGTCACATCCACGACGGCCTGGACGCCGCGTGCGGCGACATCGGCGATTAGCGGGCGCACCGACTCGAGAGCAACATCGACATTTACAGACGCACGTGGCACCAAAGTGTTTACCTCGGCCCGCGCAAAACCATCCTGCTTGAGGTTGATTGTGCGGATTAATGGCTGGGTCACTACGGTTCCTTTCCGGGATGCTCTAATTCTAGGGCCAGCCACGGTTCGGCAGTCCACCGCACAGGGGTAACCTTGAACTACGATGCTAGATTTCAACGCAAACCAGGACCCAACCGAGGCGCTTCGCGCAACTTTCCGTCGGCACGCCTCAGGCGTATCAGTGATCACGACAGTTGACGAAGATAACAACCCGGTCGGATTCACCGCAACCTCGATGACCTCGCTCGGTGCAACTCCCCCGCTGGTCATGTTTTCTGTTGCTCGCGGAGCCAGCAGTTGGAATGCCATTTCGACCGCAAAGTTCATCGCCATCCACACCCTGGGCGAGGCAAATGTTGAGCTAGCAAAGCGTATGGCCGCAGATCACACTCAGCGCTTCTTGGGCGATGACTGGCAGCGCGGTCCGGAGAACCTGCCAATCTTTGATTGCGCCACATCGGTGCTCATCGGCAAGGTTCGCGACGTCTTGAACATCGAAAACAATGCTGTGGTCATCTGTGATGTTGTTTCTGGCGCCCTAGGAACCGAAGACGAAGCCTTGCTCTACTACCAGCGCGCTTATCGCGCTACTGGAAACACCCTGGCCTAAGAGCCTCTCAGCAAGGGCGGGTAACCACCCACGACGGACTGTTACCAGTCCTTGCCCTTTGTAGACATAGCTCGCGAGGCCTCGCGCTTGTCCTGCTGTTCCTTCAAGGTTGCTCGCTTGTCGTACTCGCGCTTACCGCGGGCCAGCGCGATCTCAACCTTGGCGCGGCCATCCTTGAAGTAAAGGCTGAGCGGAACGATGGTCAAACCACCTTCGCGGGTCTCGCGGAACAGCTTGTTGATCTCGACGCGGTTTAGCAGAAGCTTGCGGCGACGGCGCGTCATATGGTTGTTCCATGTACCCTGCGAGTACTCCGGAATGTGCACATTCTCTAGGTACGCTTCGCCGCCATCGATGGCAACATACCCGTCAACAAGGGATGCGCGACCGGCACGCAACGCCTTCACTTCAGTGCCGCTCAAAACCATTCCGGCTTCGTAGACGTCAAGGATTGTGTAGTCGTGGCGCGCTTTACGATTGCTGGCCACAACTTTCTGGCCGCGCTCTCTAGGCATGCGTTACTCCCGATTGACTTCGCTCCGCGTTCTGCGGGCCAGCCTATAACTCTAACAAAACTCTAGATTTTGAGGTAGCGACGAATTGCGCCGCCCGATGCGAAGGCCGCAAGCAAAATACCTGCGCCGATGAGGATAGGCACGACGATGAGCGCCTGGCCGAGGTTCACGAAGCTGGTGAATGGAAGCGCCTGGGCCAGGAAGCCCTGAACGAAGAACTGAACGATTCCAAGTACCACTCCGCTGGCGAGAACGCTACCGATGGTTGCGGCCACGACACCCTCCATGATGAATGGAAGCTGAATGGTGAAGTTTGAGGCACCAACCAAGCGCATGATGCCAAGTTCACGGCGACGCGAAAGCGCACTGAGACGAATGGTTGTTGAGATGAGCAGGGTTGCAGAGAGCAACATGAGGCTCGCAACACCGATGGCAGCGATCGATGCCGCGTTCAGGATGCTGAAGATCTGATCGAGATATGAGCGCTGGTCTCGAACCTCTTCCACACCTGCGATGCCCGTGAAGCTCTGGGTGATGATTGGTGACTGGTTTGGGTCCTTCAACTTGACCCAGAAGGTCTCGTTGAGCTGATTTGCCGTGACGTACTTGGCAACCGACTGGCCCTTGAACTCCGCCTGGAAGTTCTTGTATGCCTGCTGGTGGTCTTCGAAGTAGTAGCGCGAGATGTATGGCTTGAGAAGGGTTGAATCCAGCTTCTCCTTGACCACGGTCTTTACATCCTCGGATGCAGCACCCTGCGGACAAGCCGCGCTCGGACTGGTCTCGGTGCAGAGGTACACCGCTACCTGGGCGCGGTCGTACCAGTAGGTCTTCATCTGTGCGATTTGGAACTGAAGAAGAAGCGCGGTGCCTACAAAGGTGAGCGAAACCAGCGTCACGAGCACGATCGAGATCACCATAGACACGTTGCGACGAAGACCCTGGCCAACCTCACTGAATACGAAACCTAGACGCATTAGTTGCCGCCTTCCTCGTCGTCGAAGAAGCTGCGGAAACCAGTGATGATCTCGCCATCAGGCTCTGCGGCGGCCGCTGGCGCGCTTGGCTCGGCCTGCTGGGCGTCCTGTGGGGCTTCCGGCTTGGCCTCGGGCGTGCGCTCAACGGTGACGTAACCACCGTCACGCTCATCGCTGACGATCTCACCGTTACTAAGCACGACAACACGCTTCTTTAGGCGGTCAACGATGCCGCGGTCGTGGGTCGCCATCACCACAGTGGTTCCCTGAGCGTTAATGCGCTCAATTAGGCGCATGATGTCTTCGGATGTAGCCGGGTCGAGGTTACCGGTTGGCTCATCGGCGAGAAGAATGGCTGGTTTGTTGACAATTGCGCGAGCCAAAGCAACGCGCTGCTGCTCACCACCGGAAAGTTCGCTAGGCAGGTTATTGGCCTTGTGGCCCAGACCGACCATCTCAAGTACGTCTGGAACAGCCGTCTGAATGAAACCGCGGCTCTTGCCAATGACTTCGAGGCTGAAAGCGACATTCTGCGCCACGGTCTTGTTTGGCAGCAAACGGAAGTCCTGGAACACCATGCCCATCTTGCGGCGGAAGAACGGCACACGGCGTCCCGGGATGCGGAGTAGGTTCTCCCCCAGTACGAATACGGAACCGCTGGTTGGCACATCCTCGCGCAGGATGAGACGCATTAGAGACGACTTGCCGGAGCCCGAAGCGCCTACCAGGAAGACGAAGTCTCCCTTTTCAATCTCGAGAGTCACGTTGTTGAGCGCCGGGCGGGATGCGCCGCGGTACTGCTTTGTGACGTTTTCTATGCGAATCATGGTTCACTCAGACTACGGCTTGAACACCCGAAAACGGCGCAGACACGGCTCTGCAGGCGCGATTAGGCAGCCTCGCTCTGCTTGCGCCAGCGAATGCCGGCGGTGATGAAACCGTCAAGGTCACCATCGAGGACAGCATCCGGGTTGTTTACTTCAAAGTTGGTGCGAAGGTCCTTGACCATTTGATACGGCGCCAGCACGTACGAACGCATCTGGTCGCCCCAGGATGCGGTGGCATCGCCGGCAAGCTGCTTCTTCTGGGCCTCTTCTTCGCGGCGACGAATCTCCAGGAGTCGACTCTGAAGCACGCGTAGCGCCGAAGCCTTGTTTTGAGGTTGGCTCTTCTCGTTCTGGCAGGAAACCACGATTCCCGATGGAAGGTGGGTGATGCGAACCGCGCTGTCGGTGGTGTTCACCGACTGACCACCTGGGCCAGACGAGCGGAACACGTCTACGCGGATGTCACCTTCAGGAATCTCAATCGCATCGGTCTGCTCGATGAGTGGCACGACTTCGACGGCAGCAAACGAGGTCTGCCGCTTTCCGGCCGAGTTGAACGGGCTCATACGCACCAAGCGGTGGGTTCCGGCCTCAACGGATAGGTTCCCGTAAGCGAAATCGGCGTCCACCTCGAAGGTCGCGCTCTTGATTCCGGCACCTTCGGCATAGCTGATGTCGAGCACGCTGCTCTTGTAGTTGTGCTTCTCGGCGTAGCGCAAGTACATTCGCATCAGCATTTCGGCAAAATCGGTTGCGTCATCGCCTCCAGCACCGGCGCGGATGGTGATTACCGCACTGCGCTCGTCGTATTCGTTGTTTAGAAGGGTCTGAACCTCGAGGTCTGCAACGACCTTCTCGACGGCGGTAAGTTCGCGCTTGATCTCGGCCTGTGTCTCGGCGTCATGCTCTGCATTTGCCATTTCGACCAAAATCTCGAGGTCGTCAATTCGGTTTGAGGCGTCGCTCAAGCGCTTCAACTGCGACTGCTTGTGGCTCAGCGAACTAGTGATCTTCTGGGCCACCTCCGGGTTATCCCACAGATCGGGAACTCCCGCCTGGGCTTCCAGGTCGGCGATGTCTGCTCGCAGCTTGGCCAAATCGACGACTGCGCAGACGCTATCCATCGTCTTTTTGAGAGCGCGGATTTCTGTCGAGATATCTAGATCGGCCATTAGGGTTCTAGTGTAAGGCGGGCGGCTGCATTGCTGCGCTTTCAAATGGGCAATGTGACTAGCAAAAGCCCGGCCGACACTTAGTCTTGGTTTGTGAGCAAACCGAACCAGAACTTTCGCAAACGCAATCTAGTCGTCCCGGTTTTCTTGCCTTCGCTGCTCTTCACCTCTGGTGAAGGTGCATTGATGCCGATTCTCCCGGCAGCCGCCGAAAAAATGGGGGCAAACCTTGCCGTAGCGGGCCTTCTCGGCGGAATCGTCCTGCTTGGCACCGTGCTCTTCGACCTGCCAGCGGGCCGCCTCGTGGCCCTCATCGGCGAACGAAAGTCGATGATTGTCTCGGCTCTTATCGCCTGTATCGCGCTCATCGGCGCCCAACTGAGCAGTAACATTTACGAGCTTGGCGCTTGCATGGTGGTCCTTGGCGCCATGAACGCCGCATTCGGCCTGGCTCGTCACAGTTACTTAGCGGAACACGTACCTTTTGAGCAGCGCGCCCGCACCCTGTCTCTTATGGGAGGCATGTTCCGAGGCGGAGCGCTCATCGGCCCATTACTCGGCTCGGCCGTAATCTATGCGTTCGGCATCCAGTGGGTGTATTCGGTAGCCGTGGGTCTCACTCTCATTTCGGCCATCATTCTCTTCTTCGCTCCAAAAGACCCGGTGATGGAAGTCACGGAAGCCGTCCGGCTAACCCCTGTGAAGCTAGCCTTCAAATACCGTGAACGCCTTCTTAGCGTTGGCTTGGCGGCCATGATGGTGAGCGTCATGCGCACCGCTAGAGCCGTAGGACTGCCGCTCTGGGGCATCTACACGCACATGCACCCTGGCACGGTCGAGCTATTCATCGGCATCGCTGGCGCGCTCGACTTTGCACTTTTCTACACAAGTGGCCAGATCATGGACAAGTACGGCCGACGCTGGGCCCTCATCCCAATGCTCGTCGGTATGGGCGTGGCCAACTTCGCGCTCCTTTGGGCGCACAATGCCACCGCGTTTCTCATCGTTGCGCTCATTATGTCGCTCGCCAATGCCACCGGCAGCGGCCTGGTGCTCACCCTAGGCGCAGACATGGCCCCGCCCGAGGAACGCAGCGACTTCCTTGCGCTCTGGCGTTTACTCACCGATGGCGGCTCGGCGATCACCCCAATGTTGCTTGCGGCGTTGACCGCGGCCATCGCTCTACCGGGAGCGATCGGCGTATTCGGAACCCTGAGTTTGGCCGCAGCAGCCTGGGGTTATCGATCACTAAACAAGCTAGGCATTCGCTAACTTTCCGGCTCTAGCCTCCGCGCACACCGCGGTGAAGGGCTTCTCCGACAGCACTTTTGGCATCAATAACTCCCCCACTCGCGCAGGCTGGCAAATGCGAATGAACACAACTCCGTCGCCACCGATGACAGCAGCAGACACTTCTAAGTTCGCGGTCTTGGATGACTGCAACTCCCGCAGCGCGGCATTTACTGAATCCGCTTCGTTTGCCGGGTCACGGGCGATTGTGAGGGCAAGTGCATCCGCAATTGCATTGAGGGTCCGTTGCTGCTGGAATAGCGAACCGGCGCAAAGCACAACGAGCGCGCAGGTCAGCGTTAGAGCCATCGACAGTATGCCGAGCGGCGCAATCGAACCGTCTTCGTGCTTGGAGTTGCGGGTTTTCATGGCATCCGAATCGCAGCTTTAGCCGCGGACTGGCCCAGCTGGGCTCGAACGCTGACGACGCTTCCGCTGGCCAGTTCTCCCTCGATGGTGAACCGTAGGTCTCCAGGATCGAGGCTCAGCGAAGTCTCTTTCGCGATCGCAAGGGAGTTCAGGCGCGTCACAATCTCGTCTTTGGGTTCGTCCGCGTGTTCCGCGATCTGCCTAACCGCCTGCCAAGCGAAAAGCTGGCAAACAATTTGGTGCCGCTGAGAACCGAGTCCGTTCATGCCGAGTGACAAAGCTATGAGTGGAACCAGTAACCCGAACACTATGAACTCGATCGAGGCGGAACCGCGATCATCTCGGAGGCTGACGCCAATATTCCTAGTGCCCGATTTCATTGATACTCCAGTCTTCGGCCGACACCTCATAGAGGCCAAACATCACAAACGAAGGAACTGCGGTCACCGTAAGGCTGGATGCCGCGGCGCCAGCCACGGCGATTGTCGTCGCGGTTACGCGAGTCTTGGCCCATGGTGCCGCAGCCCTCATGACCGCATTCGCCCTGGAAACACCGGCAGCCAAAGAACCATCGGCGGCAGACGCCTGCGCAGCACCCTCGGCCGCAGCATCAAGTGCGATGTTCTTCACGTAGCCGGCGAGAAGCAGCTGCATAACCAGCAGTGCCAAAAGCACGGTGGGTAAGCCAAAACCGAGAAAATCGATTGCTGCAGAACCGGCATCGCTGGTCGACGCAACGGTTATAGCCGCCCTAGAACGAGACAACCTTGTCCATCGCTTGGTTGAACACTTCGGTTAGCGCAGGTGCAGCAACCGTCCAGATGACCACGACCAGGGCTGCGGTCATCAGCGTGATTAGGACCCAGCCAGGCACGTCACCTTTTTCTTCCGCGGCCTGTCTTGCGATGCTTCTCAATCTTTCGTTCATCTTTTCCCTTCCTTAGACACCGAGCTGCAGGATTTGCAGGCTCGGAAAAATAGCGAACAACACGGTCACGGGCAGAATGAGAAATACCAGCGGAACCAGCATCTTGAGTTCGTTCTTTCCGGCGTTCTTGAGCTGTGCCACCCGGAGCTGGCCGCGTGCACTCTCAGCAAACTGGGTGAACTGTTCGGCCATAGGAGTGCCCCGGCGCAGGCTCAACAAAGATTTGTTTGCGAACTCCGAGACAATCGGCGACCTGCATTCTTGATCCAACAGACGAAGCCCCTCCTCGATCGACTCCCCATAAGTGAGCCGAAGCGATAGGCGGCGAAGCGCCTCTGCGAAATTTCCGTGTGCAGCAGTTTGAAGCGACAAAACCTTATAGAAGGAATCACCGCTGCGCAGGCGAGCCGCCATGACCTCGAGTTGTTGCGGAACCTCGAGCACATAAGGATCCGAGGCGCTCCGACGACCAAGCCCAACCACCGACAAAGTCGGCGAGACCATCGGCCTTGTCTTGGCCGGCCGGGATGACGCGCGACCCATCAGGCAAACACCCGCATCGGCTTAGCAAGACGCCCGAAACGAACTATCAGCAGATAAGCGCCAACACAGACCAGAAGGCCTATAAACAACACGAAACCACCCAGGGTCGAGCTATAAAAAGAAGCCGCCTCCGCGCGCCGAGATAACATCCAAGCCACAACCCATGGAGCAATCAAGGCCAACTTCGCAGTGCCCGTGACCCAGCCTTGCTTGGCCTGCAACTCGCCGCGGATGACGAGCTCTGCGCGCAAACTGGCAGCGAAACGAGTTAGATTTTCGACCAAACCAACCCCTCCGGATTCGGTACTCGCGATTAGGAGTTCGATCAGCGAGTCGGCATTCACGTCGGACAGTTCCACTCGGAGCCAGTTGAGGCATTCATCGAACGGGATGCCAAGTTCATCGAGACGAACCATCGCGGAAATGGACTTTGAGAGGGCCTTGGGGCCATGCTGGGCGAGGTCTGCAAAAGCGGTTGAAAGACTCTGCCCGCTTGAAACTGCGGAAGCAAGGCTCTCAACCACTTCCGGCAATGCAGCAGTTACCGATTGCTCTCTGGCTCTGGCAACCCCAAACAGCCCCTCAACAGTGCCGATAAGCCCAAAAACCATTCCGGCGAATCCAAATGTCGGTATGCCGCTCAACGCGAAGAACAGCAACCCAAGCACTGCGGATACAGCCAACATGGCTGGAACTGTGGTCCGGGCGGGAAAGTGCCCGAGACCGGCCGATCCCATCAGTGACCGCAGCGATTTCATATTTCCACCGCCACTGCAACGAGTTCGCCGGCGGCGTCCAATTCGAGACGACAAATCTCCTCAACGCTGCGGCCTGCTTTTTGGTCGAACCTGCAATGAACGATCAAATCGATTGACTGCAGGGTGGTTTGCTTCACGAAGTCGGCAGAGATGTTTGGGCCAGCCAGCAGAGGCAACGTGCACAGTTTCGTTATGGCAGCTTGAGCAGAGTTGGCGTGGATGGTGCAGGCGCCGGGGATTCCGCTGTTCATGCCGATCAACATGTCTAAGGCTTCAGCCTCGCGCACTTCGCCGAGTGCAAGGTAGCCGGGCCTCATTCGCAGCGCCTCCTTCACCAGTCGACGAAGCCTTATCTCACCGATTCCCTCGATACTCGACACGCGCGTCTGCATTGCCACGCGGTCTTGCAGGTCGGAGCGAATTTCGAATGTCTCCTCGCAGGTAATGAGGCGCGTTAGTGGCTCCAACTCCCCCAGCAGAGCGCAAAGCAGGGTGGTTTTCCCCGAATGCGTTGCGCCTGAGATGAGAATGTTCTTGCCGGACTTCATCGCGCTTTTAAGGAACATGGCTTGCTTGCGGCTCAAGGTCTTGCTGGCGGCGAGGTCGTCAAGGCTGAGAGTTCGGCGCGGGAACTTTCGGATGTTGATGCTCCAGTGCTCGGCGGTAATCTCGGGGATGACAACGTGTAGGCGCGAACCGTCAGGCAGAGACGCATCTGTGAATGGGGAGGATGCATCGACACGACGCCCGCTGTCACGAAGCATGCGAAGAACGATGGTTCGCAGTTCGCTCTGGGATAGCTCGGAAACAACCCTCTCGGTGCCCTTACCGGTAGCGATGAAGATCTCGTCAGGCCGGTTAATCCAGATTTCTTCGATGTCTTCACGATCCAGGTAGGGCTGCAAGGCTCCAA
>JBEEJV010000061.1:0-7496 GCA_041169005.1 Actinomycetota bacterium | reverse complement strand
GTAACCCGCGCGCCAACCAAATTTTTCCTGCGCAAGCAATGCGATTACGTTGATACCGCCAAGGCTTGATTTGTGACGGAAAAGAATCAGCAGTCCAACGCTGACAATGAGATTGCCGGCTAGAGATGCAAAAAGCGGATTTATCGAGTTCAGGGAGACAGAGCTGGTGACTAGCGATTCGGCAGCTGAGACCAGGGCTACGCATAGTGCGCTTCGGAGCGCAAAATTCCAACCCTTTTTCCACGCTGCAAGCGCCAGGAATGGGATCGAGATGCTTGGGTAGAGTAGTCCAAATTGCACGGGAACCAGATAGCTGATGAGCAGTGCGAGGCCCGCTGTGCCACCGGTTACGAGGTGTGCGCTGCCCAGCAAGAAGATGCCAAAGGCGGCAAGGAAGATGCCTGTACCAATGCCCGTAATGTCGTCCATCCAGCCGTGCTTGATGGAATCGGCGGATGGGTTCTTTGCTTTTGCCACTTCAGAATTCCTTAGACGTTCAAACCCACGCTATCTCAACCTTGCAACGATTCCTGAATCTTGTCTGGGAGTTCCCCATGGTGTGATGCAAAGGGCATAGTCTTAGTGAATGACTGCCATTCTAAAAACTAGGGCGGTCTCAAGTTACACAGAACTGCTGGCTCGTGTTAAGTCAGCTGGCTTGCTCGCTAAGAAGCCCAGTTTTTATGTGCTGAGGCTCGTTTACATCTCAATCGCTGCCACAGGTCTCTGGGTTGCCGGAGGCTTTATCGGTGCTGCCATGGATTCCCACTGGGCATGGATTTTTGCCGGCTTCGCTTTCGCCGGCCTCCTTGGAGTTCTAGCCGCTCAATACGGATTCATCGCGCACGAAGCTGCTCACCGTCAGATCTTCAGAAACAACAAGGCAAACGACTGGGCTGGGCTATTCCTGGCCAACCTTTTCGCGGGCCTCAGTTATGGGTTCTGGCTGCGAAAGCACAATAAGCACCACCAGAAGCCAAACCAGATTGGCGAAGATCCGGATATTGACATTCGAGTTCTCAGTTTCACCGCCGAGTCGCTTGCTGAAAAGCGTGGCGTCGAAAAGTGGTTCAGCAAGCGCCAGGGTTACCTGTTCCCAATCCTTTTGATGTTCACTGGTTTCGACCTCCTGCTCGATAGCCTTTTGGCACTGCGCCGACGCGATAAAAAACTGGGCATGCGAGTACTTGAGTTTTCGCTGATGATGGTCCGCCAGGTTGGCCCATACCTGCTTATGGCGCTGTTCTTCGGCTGGCTTTGGGCTATCGCCCTGTGGGTTTTCATGATGCTCATGTTTGGCCTGTTTATGGGAGCGGCATTCGCGCCGAACCACAAGGGTATGCCGCTTGTGCCACGAGACCTAAAGATCGACTTCTTTGAGCGACAGGTTGTTACCAGTCGAAACATCAAGGGCAGTTGGCTCACTGACAACCTTATGGGCGGGCTCAACTATCAGGTTGAACACCATCTCTTCCCATCGATGGCGCGTCCGAATCTTCGTGCCGCCCACGAGATTGTGGTGGAGTACTGCAAAGAGCGTGGCATCACACTAGTTGAGATGAACCTTCTCGCAAGTTATGGCGTGGTGATCAAGTACTTGAACAAAGTGGGCTTGAGCAATAACACCGATCCATTTGTTTGCCCGATGGTTGCTGAACTGCGCCCTCGTTTCTAACTGCTGCTTCCTATAGTTTCTGGCGAGTTCTGGCTTCCGCTCCGATAGGGCAATATTGAACTATGTCTGAAACTGCCGCGCCGCTCGAATGGGTCTTCTCCAACGGAAGCATTCTCTTTGAGTCTCTCGGTATTCTCGCGTTTGCGCTGAGCGGGCTGCTAGAGGCAGCGCGTAAGCGCCTCGACCTTGTTGGCATGGTCATGGTCTCGGGTCTAGCTGCTTTTGGCGGTGGAACGCTGCGCGACATTCTGCTTGATCGCCGCCCATTCTTCTGGGTTCAAAACCTTGTTTGGATCTACGTAATCATCGCGCTTTGCGTGCTTGCTCTGTTCACCGTAAAGGCGCGTCATCTAGAGCTGACTGAACGGGCAGTAGCTTGGCCGGATGCCATTGGTCTTGGAATCTTTTCCGCGGGCGGAACTCAGATCGCGCTTTCTTCGCACATGCCACCCATCGTCGCTGTAATCATGGGAACAATGACGGCGATTGTCGGAGGCATTGCCCGAGACATTGCCGTGAATGAGATTCCAAAGGCCTTCATCGACCACCAGCCTTATGCGGTGCTGGCATTTACGGGTTGTTTGATTGTTGTGATTGGCGACGCTCTGGCCTGGCCAAACTTTGTCTCACTGTGGCTTTGCGCACTGGCAATTATCGCGATGCGAATTGCGGCTATGGTGTTTGGTTGGCGTTTGCCTGTTTGGCGTGTTTAGTAAAAACGCTTAGCTTGGCGAGATTAGTCGCAGAGCTGAGCAACGCGCTGCGGGGTCACGTTTAGCAGCACCGCAATGTCTCGCATTGTTAGTCCCTGCTCGCGAGCGCGACGCACAACGTCACGAATTTCGCGCGAGGCTTCATCTTGAAGTCTCGCAGCCATCGCCATCTTCTCTTGAGCGCTAGTGATGTCGCAGATGATTCCTGGCATAACCGCGTCGATGGTTACCACGATGTCGCAGATTGAGTCGCCGGTTTGTTTGCTAGCTAGGGCTTTGATTAGCTCTTCAGCTTTGTCTAGGCGCTTGGTGGTGGTCTGGAAGTTGTCTAGGGAAGGGCAGTCGACAACCCACACGTCGTCTTGACGTGAAGCCTGAGCCTTGATCTCCATGACACCTCCTACCTATTACCTTGACTAAAGCGTATTCGAAAAAACTTATCAAGCCCCACTTGACTTAAGTTATCAAGGGGTGCTTTACTTATTCACTGTAAACGCAAAAAGCGAATAAAACAATACTTTTGGTTCAGAAAGGACCACTCATGAACATCTTTGCAGTTTTAGTTGCCTGGGCACTCACAGTTTTCGTTGCGGGCGTTTTCCTAAAGGCAGGACGCTTCAAGCTAACCGCTCCAATTGAGACTCTTGTAGGCGCGGGCATGGCATGGGCGGGACAGATTCCTGCTGGCCTGGTACGCCTAATCGCAGCACTCGAGCTTCTCGGTGCAGCTGGCATCATCCTCGCTCCAATCGCCAGCGAGTTCCTTGGCTTTGGTTGGGCGCAGCCTTGGGGTGTTGCCGCAGCCGCTGGCCTTGCACTAACCATGATCGTTGGCGCAATCATGCACATCGTACGTGGTGAGTTCAAGTACACCTGGAAGATCAACATCGCTGTTATCGCTGCTTCGGTAGCACTAACCGTGCTACTCGCAGTTGCAGGCGCACCACTGTTCGTCTAAAGCTTCGTTTCGTATCCAGCCCTGCGGGCAACTCTGGAAAGGGTGGCCTGCAGGGCTGGAGCCGTTAACAAGACCAAAATAACTGTGGTTACTGCCCTGCCAAGATCCCAGATGAGACCACCTGTGACTATTTCAAAGGTGATGAATCGCTCCAGGTTGGCAAGTAGTGGTGCACCGGCAACATACGAGATGCTTGTGCCGCTACCGGCCAGGAACGGCCAGTTCCACATGGTCATCAGTCCACCGTAGATGAATGAACCGATCACAGCTGCACCGCTTAGCAGTAGGAGCTGTATGCGCTTGCTCCGGGGATGGGGCAATAAGCCTGCGCCAAAACCGATCAGGCCAGCCGCCATCATCTGGAACGGTAGCCAAGGGCCCACACCGCCAGTGAGTAGTGCACTCACAAGCAATGAACCCGTTCCCATTAGGTATCCAAACGATGGGCCAAAAACATAGGCGGAAATCAAAATAAGGAAGAATGCAGTCTCCACGCCGCCTGTTCCCGCGCCAAGCATGCGGATCACGCTGTTCAGAGCGATAAGCACGCCCAAGACGGCAATCTGCCTCGAATGCAGTTCTCCCGCATTGAATTCAACAAGGATGAGCCCGATCAGAACAGGCATCAAGACCATGAATAGGGTCTGCGCGAGATTGCTCTGGTGAGCGTTGGCTGCCGATATGAACAGTGGCCAGCAGAACACGCCAAGCGACAGTAAGGCAACACCAAAGACCGTAAATCGGGCGGTTAGTTTCATGGTTCTACCTCGCCAACCGTCATTGCTGCACGAGTGACCTGCCAGACCTGTGGGGCATGGTCCGACAAAGTTGGCAACACATAAGAAGCGGTTCCCTTTGCTGCAATTTCGCCATTCCTTAGCAGCATGACATCGTCGGCTACAACTGCGACAAACTCGACATCGTGGCTCGCGATAAGGATGCATTTTCCCTGCGACTTCAGTTCAGTCAGTTGTGCAGCCAACTTGCGCTTAGCTTCGTAATCAAGGCCGCGGGTTGGTTCGTCAAGGACAATGATCGAAGCGCCCTTCGCAAGTTGGATTGAAAGAACTAGGGCCAGTTGCTGGCCCGAAGAAAGGTCGCGAGGATGGCGGCTAGGGTCTAGTCGCCCCGCAAGCCTCCGGAAGATTTCTGCAGTAGTGCCCTGCGGTGCGTCTGCAAAAGCGTCCGAGTCTTCCAGTTCCTGCGCAATGCTTCCAAGCACAAGAAGGTCGGAGGCATTCTGTGGGACCAAAGCGAGGTGCTTGAGACGGGCTTGCGCGGAATAGTTTGCGGGTGTCTCACCGCCGGAAAGCAAGACCTGGCCGCTGAACTCCAAACTTCCCTGTAGCGCCCAAAGGAGGCTGCTCTTGCCGGAACCATTTGGGCCAACCAGTGCACTGATGCTTCCTGCGTGCAGTTCGAAACTCGCGTCACTTACTGCTTTTGTCATGCCGTATTTCACAGTGATTGACTGTGCGCTAAGCAGGCGCTCGCCGGGCTTTGCCGCTGGCTTCGGGGAAATGGTTCCAGGTTTCTTTTCCCAGGAAGATTTTGCACTTGCTACGTTGAGCGGTATCGGTTGCCAAGCCAATTTTTGGGCCAGCTCAATAACCGGCGGCACCATCTTGTAGTTTCTAAGAACGGCGTCCAAGCCGTCTGATGTCACAGCTTTCGACGCGCTGCCGTCTCCGTGAACCACGGTTACAGAGTCAACAAGATCAAGAACGCGCTCTATTCGGTGCTCAGCCAGCAGCACGGTTATTCCTTGCGACCTCGAGAGTTCCTTCAAGAGCAATAAGAGCTGGTGGGCACTTTCTACATCTAAAGCGCTAGTTGGCTCGTCAAGCAACAGGATCTGCTGGCCTGCTATCAGCGCGGCAGCGATTGCCACGCGTTGCTGCTGGCCGCCGCTTAGCGAATCAAGGTTGCTATCAAGGAGGTCGGTTAATCCAAACAGGTCGGCAAATTTCTCAATTCGCTCGCGCATAACTGGCTCGGCAATGCCCAGCTGCTCCATTCCGTAGGCAAGTTCCTCAAGAACGGTGTCTGTGACGAATGCGCCCTCGGGCTGCTGATTTACGAAGCCAATCAAGTGGGCAACCTCGTGTGGTTGCTTGCCGGCATATTGAATGCCATCGATGAATACCTCACCGCTAAGAAGGCCAGATGAGTGATGCGGTATTAAACCGTTCAGTGCGCGCAGGAGCGTGCTCTTGCCGCTTCCGGTGGGGCCGCAGATAAGTGCGAATTCGCCCGAGGCAAAGTCGAGATTCAGTCTGCGCAGCACTGGACTTTCGCCATCGCTGAAACTAAAAGTGAGGTCGCGGATGCTGATCATTTGAGCCATCCGCTCGTGCCAAGACCTGGCAGCTGATTCGCTGCCATTGCGACTACCACTGCAGCACAGAAGACCAACACCAGGTAGTCTGCCCAGCTACGTTTCTCGACGCTAAGGCGGGTTCTGATGCTGTGAATGGCAGAAAGTCGGATGCTCGTGTAGAAGAGCCCTAGAGATAACACGAACAGTAAAACGGTAATCCACGCAGCAACGCCGGTGGCAAGCAACAGATATCCAGCAATTGCAAGACCAACCACTCCAAGTAGAGACGCTGTGCGCGAGATGGCGGCCGTGCGGCGGTTCATTACTCCGCGCCTGCCGAATCCGCGTGAGTCCATGCTCGCGGCGAGATCTAATGAACGCTGAATGCTGTCTTCTAGAACTGGAATTAGCAGTCCACCTAAGTTACGCAAAGAGGTGGCGGTTCCTCTTAGCGCGCGTGCTTTTCTTACCCGTTGCAAGCTAACCAACAGTTGAGGTGCCAGGTTGATGGCGACGGCAGCCGCGGTGGCAACTTCGTAGAGCGCCGATGGCGTTGAACGAAGAAGCTTTCTCGGGTTGGCGACGGAGTTTGCCATTGCGATGCCGAGGATTATGGCTGCGAGCCTAAGACCATCAGTAAGGCCATCGTGGAGGCTTTGGATTGATACAGCCCCGAAGTAATTCGTTGTCTGGCCGAAAATGGTCAGGCTCACCTGAGGAAGCGAGAGTAACGTCGCTTCGGTTGGGTTTGCGGTGTTGAAGACTATGCGGAAAGCAAGTCTGATTAGTACAACTGCCAGGGCGAGGCTCATGTAGATGCGAAGCGCAGGTTCGCGCTTGCCCTTTGCTGCGAAAGTTGCAATCAGAATCACAGATACAACTGCAAGCGATGCAAGAAATAGTTGAGAGTAACTCAGGCTTGCTGCCAAAGCCATTGACGTGCCTAGACCCCACCAGGTTGTGGTGTTCAGCACTTCAGCCTTGGTTTTTAGTTGGCGCACTTGAATGGTTCCGGCTTTACGCGTGGGTACTTTGTGTTGCTGCCATCGGATGCTTTTACAAAGCGCCAGCCTTGAACATCGCCACATTCAGGGCGATTCATTGATGCCCCAACCATGGAAAATCGCCAGTCATGGAAGTTTGTTTTCGCGGATGCCGTGAAGTAAACCCAGCTTCCCTCCGCTGCGGTGGGGGTTTGCTCGCAATCCTGGTCCGCCAAGGATGGATAATCGTTGATCCTGCAAACGAAACCAACTGGATACTGTGCCGTGCCGGAAACCTTCACGCCAGCCGCTTTGAACAGCTTCCAACCGTCAGCAGGGGAGCTCTCGGCGCACACGGTGAGCGGTTGTGCATCACTAGAAGAACCAAAATCAACCACTAATGTGACGCCGTGATGGGTTGTGGTGCACGAGCCTAGGCGGCTTTTTGAGCGGTCAAACTGGTTTGATCCGGCATTGGCGGAGCTAGTTGTGGGGGCTTTGACATCTAGTTTGATCCCAAGTCCTGCGGATACCGCCGGCCAGACTGAAGCCAGCGCGGCAAGCGCGATGAGCCCAATCAGCGTTATCCGCAGGAACTTGCGATTCATCAGATTCTCGCTACTTGACTAGATCTAGGTAGCTCTTGCCAAGAAGTGCAGCGGCACCCTGTGCGGTTGCGTAGGTGTCGCCGGCTCCACCTGACCAAGGGCTCTGGATGCCACCATCGGTCGCGAGCTTACTTGCAATAAATGCCTTGATGGCTGCGTTTGGTTTACCGACAGCAGTCAATCCCATAGCGGCATATTCTGTTCCGTTGATGTTGTAATCGCCGTAGGACTCGTAGTGG
>JBEEJV010000060.1:0-4857 GCA_041169005.1 Actinomycetota bacterium | reverse complement strand
TGCGCCTTGCAGTGACTAAGAACAACGGCACCATGGCAGATCCTGGCTCGGTTTCGTACCTGTTTAGCCGTAAGGGTGTAATCACCGTGAACAAGGTTGATGGACTAACCGAGGACACCATCCTCGAGGCAGTGCTTGAGCACGACGTCGAGAACGTTGAAGACCGCGGCGAGAGCTTCATCATCACCACCGAAGCTTCGGCTATGGTTCCTACCCGCCTTGCGCTTCAGGCCGCGGGAATCGACTACGAAAGCGCTGACAGCGAGTTTGTATCATCGATGATGGTTCCAGTTGCAGACGCTGAATCGGCTCGTAAGGTCATCAAGCTCATCGATGCCCTTGAAGACAGCGACGACGTTCAGAACGTTTACACCAACGTTGACTTCACCCCAGAGGTCCTTGCCGAACTGGAAAACGACTAAGACTCATGACGCGCATCCTTGGAGTTGACCCAGGTCTAACCAGGTGCGGCGTTGGCGTGATTGACCTTGCGGCTGGCCGCAAGGTCAATCTCGTTTCTGTCGATGTTTATCGCAGCGAACCTACCCTTGAACTTTCGGCACGCATAGCGTCTATCGGCAACCGCATCGAGGCGCTCATCGAAGAGCAGAAACCGGATGTGATTGCTCTCGAGCGCGTTTATGCCGACGTTAACGTACGTTCGGTAATGGGTACCGCGCAGATCTCCGGCGTTGTTCTTCTCCTTGCCAACCGCTATGGCCTCCCGATTTCGATGCACACGCCAACCGAGGTGAAGGCTGCGGTTACCGGTAGCGGTAAGGCCGATAAGGCTCAGGTTGGTTCGATGGTCGCAAAGATTCTGGGACTCGCCGAAATTCCTAAGCCGGCCGACGCTGCCGACTCGCTCGCCATCGCTATCTGTCACGCTTGGCGAGGTGCAGCGGCTACCGCCGGTGGTTCTAGCACTCAGACGCCAGCGCAAGCCGCATGGCAAGCCGCCGAGCGCGCCGCCGCTCGAAAGCGCGAGGGTTAGTTAGTCTTTTTCCGTGATTGCATCGCTAACCGGAACCGTTCAGAGCCTCGCATTGACGCACGCCGTCATCGATGTCTCGGGCGTTGGCTACTTGGTTTCGATCACTCCAGCAACCAGCCAGTCGCTTCGCGTCGGTTCGACAGCCATGCTTCACACCGCTCTAATCGTTCGCGAAGATGCCTTCAGCCTCTTCGGTTTTGCCTCCACCGATGAGCTGGAGATGTTCGACCTGCTCCGATCGGTTACCGGCGTTGGCCCGAAGTCGGCACTCGCCATCTTGGCTCAGCTCTCGGCAGATCAGATCCGCGTAGCAGTTCAGACCGAAAACGATTCCGCATTTAAGGCTGTTTCGGGTATCGGCCCGAAGACCGCCAAACTCATTTCGGTTACCTTGGCTGGCAAGCTCAAGGGCGTCATAGGTACCACTTCTTCAGTTGGTGCTAACAGCACGGCAGCTGCAGACCTAACAAACATCATCACCGCACTTCAGGGCCTCGGATGGTCTGAGCGACTTGCCTCCGATGCCGTGCGTGAAGTGGCAAACAGCATCGGCGCTTCCGCGACCACCGATGTGATCCTCAAGGCAGCGCTTGCGCGCCTAGGCAACAGCAAGTCTGTTTCGGGTGGTGAATGATGAGCGAGATCACCGACGTTTCGGCGGGGGATAACGAACTTGCATTCGAGTCTGCGCTCCGCCCTAAGAGCCTCGACGAGTTTGTGGGTCAGACCAAGGTTCGTGAACAGCTAAACCTAATGCTCTCCGCTGCAAAACTGCAGAACCGCACTGCGGACCACATCCTGCTTGCAGGACCTCCGGGCCTTGGTAAAACCACACTCGCGATGATCGTTGCGCACGAGACCGGTCATCCTCTCCGCCTCACTAGCGGGCCAACCATTCAACACGCCGGGGATCTGGCAGCTGTCTTATCGTCGTTGGTACCTGGGGAGATTCTCTTCATCGATGAGATTCACCGGATGGCTCGCCCAGCCGAGGAAATGCTTTATCTCGCGATGGAGGATTTCCGAGTTGACGTGATGGTGGGCAAGGGTCCAGGCGCTACTAGCATTCCACTCGAGCTAGCCCCATTCACCCTGGTTGGTGCAACCACTCGCAGCGGCATGCTGCCGAATCCGCTGCGTGACCGTTTTGGCTTCACCGCGCATCTTGAGTTCTATTCAAATGAAGACTTAGCTCAGGTGCTGGATCGCGCTGCGAAGCGCCTCGGTATCTCTATTTCGGGGGAGTCGCTTGCAGAGATTGCTAGTCGAAGTCGCGGTACTCCTCGTATAGCAAACCGATTACTTCGTCGTGTTCGAGATTTCGCTCTCATCGCCGGCGTCGATGTAATCGAACTGTCTCAGACTCAAGGTGCTTTGTCGCTATACGAAGTTGATGAGCTGGGTCTCGACCGACTCGACAGGCAACTCCTGACACTCCTGTGTGAGCGTTTTGCCGGAAAGCCGGTAGGCCTTTCCACTCTCGCCGTTGCTGTGGGAGAAGAGCAGGACACTATTGATTCTGTCGTTGAACCGTTCCTGGTTCGACTGGGTTTGATTTCTCGCACACCAAGAGGTCGTCAGGCAACCGAACTGGCGTACCGACACCTCGGCATCGACAGCCGTCAATAGCGTCGTCTCGGGCGATAACCCGTCTATAATTGCAAAAGATATGCGCCGTTTGGCGCTTTGTTTTTGTTAACACGAAAGTAACTAATGGGCCCGAACGATATTTTCCTCTTTGCCGTTGTCGCTGTGATGATGGTGCTGATGTTCCGCAGCAGCCGCAAGCGTAAGAAGCAGGCTGAAGAGATGAAGCAGCAGCTAGTTCCAGGCGCCAAGGTAATGCTTACCAGCGGCATCGTTGGCACCATTGTTTCGCTTGACGACAAGAACCTTGTTATCAACACCGCTGGCAGCAAGCTAGAGGTTGTACAGGGAGCTGTCCGTAGCGTTTCGGCTTGGGAGTCTGAGGCAGAGGCAAAGCCTGCCGCTGAGGCATCTCCAGTTGCACCAAAGGCAACCACGAAGCCAGCTCCAAAGGCAACCGCTGCTAAGCCTGCAGCTAAGCCTGCCGCAAAGACCACCGCAGCTAAGCCTGCCGCAAAGACCACCGCAGCTAAGCCAGCTGCCGCTAAGCCAGCAGCAAAGCCTGCAGCAGCGAAGACCGCAACTCGCAAGCCTGCTGCTAAGTAGCAGAAGAAACCTTAGAAACGGACAACTAACGTGGCCGCAACTGGAATCGTAAAAGCCGCTCGCAAGCGACTTGTTTGGCTGGGCACCTTCGCCCTGCTTCTCACCACAATCATTGGTCTTGGCGTTGCCTTCAAGGCACCTGGTGCGGGCTTTGCGCCGCAGCTAGCACTTGACCTTCAGGGTGGAACCCAGATCATCCTCACTCCTGCACTAGAGTCGGGCAAGTCGGTAACCACCGAACAGCTCAACCAGGCTGTAGCTATCATCCGTCAGCGCGTTGACTCGACTGGTGTGTCGGAAGCGAGCATCACCACCTCGGGCGACAGCAACATCATTGTTTCGATTCCAGGCAAGCCGGACGACAACACCCTCAAGCTAATTGAGGCGAGCGCAAAGCTTCAGTTCCGTCCAGTTCTTGCAACCACGCAGGGCGTAAGTTCAGTACTTGGTAACGCCAGCTCGAGCACCGCGACCCCTGCGCCTTCGGCAACCACTTCAGCAAGCGCCCCGCTTGCCACCTCGGCCGCAGCGCCAACCGATGGTAGCGACCTGAACTGGGTCAGCCCAGCGCTTCAGGCTAAGTACGAGGCTCTCGACTGTTCGAAGCCGTTCCGTGCGGCTGGTCAAGTTGATCCAGACAACGAGCCAATCGTTACCTGTGACAACAGCCTGACCCAGAAGTTCATCCTTGGTCCAGTTGAGGTCCAGGGTGCCGACATCGCAAACGCGAACGCAAGCACCGTTACTTCGTCGACCGGCGCATCGACCGGCCAGTGGGCTGTGAACCTTGACTTCAACGACAAGGGAACCAAGCAGTTCGCAGCAGTTACCCAGCGCCTTTACCCGCTGACTGCACCTCGCAACCAGTTCGCAGTAACTATCGATGGCTATGTCATCACAGCGCCAACCACCCAGGCGGTCATCTCGAACGGTTCAGCACAGATCACCGGTAACTTTGATGCAACCAGCTCGAAGAGCCTCGCAGATCAGCTCAAGTACGGTTCGCTTCCTATTGGCTTCAACGTTCAGAGCTCGGAGAACATTTCTGCGACTCTCGGTTCGCAGCAGCTCTCGAGTGGTCTGCTTGCAGGAGCAATCGGTCTGTTGATCGTTATCATCTACTCGTTGTTCCAGTACCGCGGTCTTGCAGTGGTTACCGTCGGTTCGCTAGTTGTAGCAGCGATCTTTACATACCTATTCGTCGCACTTCTTTCGTGGCGTCAGGGCTACCGCCTTTCGCTAGCGGGTGTTACTGGTCTGATCGTGTCCATTGGTATTACCGCCGACTCGTTCATCATTTACTTCGAGCGTGTTCGTGACGAACTTCGCGATGGCCGTAGCCTCGGTGCTGCTGTAGAAGGCGGTTGGAAGCGCGCAATCCGTACCATCCTGGTATCTGACGGCATCTCGCTTCTAGCGGCAACTGTGCTTTACCTACTCACCGTTGGTAACGTACGAGGCTTCGCCTACACCCTAGGTCTGACTACTCTCATCGACGTAATGGTTGTAGTTCTATTCACCCACCCAATGCTCCAGCTGCTGTCAGGTGTTCCGTTCTTCCAGAGCGGCCACAAGTTCAGCGGTTTCGACATCAAGAGCATGTCGAGCATCGCCTACGCGGGCCGCGGCCAGTTCAAGGTCTCGGCTTCGGCATCGGCAACGAAGGTAGC
>JBEEJV010000059.1:0-5569 GCA_041169005.1 Actinomycetota bacterium | reverse complement strand
CGGAATTCCGCCGAAACCAAACACCATGCTGTAAGCGGCGATATAGCGGTCGATGGCCTTCTGTAGACGGCCCGAGTCGTTCGACTGCTGGGCGATTTCTATTCCGGCAAGGCTAGCTGCGGTGCCGGATGTTCGACGCTCCCCCGATAATGCATCAGTCTGGAAGTCTGCTCCACGTGCGTCCGAGCCGTAGAACTTACCGGTGAAGTAGTCGGCAAGGAACATCCTGTGCTCGTGACCGCTGAATCCTAGGCGGGCGGCATCGCTGTCATCGATTGCCCAACCTATGTCATCGTGGCATCGAAGATAGACACCCCATGCGGTGTTGTTTGGAATCGCATTGAAACGGCTCATGGCAAGTTCCATCAAGCGTGCATCCTTGGCCGCTATGGAGCTCCAAATTTGCACCATCAGACTGTTGTGATAGGCCAAGTCAGAAACCTTGCCTGCGCGTTCACCTTCGCCGAGGTACGCTCCAACCTGTGCCGGGCCGACAATGGCTTCAGCCTTGAAGATAAGCGCAGGGCTGAGTATGCGGCTGAATGCGCGCAATGCCTCGGTAATGGCGTGCACTTCTTCCTGGTTCTGACAGTTCGTGCCCATGCGCTTCCAGATGAAGGCAATCGCATCGAGGCGCAAACAGTCAACGCCGTGATTTGCAAGATTACCGATGATGTCGGCGTATTCAACAAATACTGACGGATTCGACCAGTTCACGTCCCACTGGTAATCGTTGAATGTGGTCCAGACCCATCCGTTTAGTTGTTCGTTATAGGTGAAGTTACCCGGTGCGAAGTCGGGGAAAACCTCCGGCAGCGTTGCCTCGAACTGGTCTGGAATCTCACGATTCTCGTAGACGTAGAAGTAGTCCCTGTATTTAGCCTCGCCCTGTCGAGCCTTTTCGGCCCATTCGTGCTCGAGTGCCACGTGATTCAGCACAAGGTCGAGGGTCAGTGAAATGCCTGCATCGTGAAGTTTAGAAGCAGTTGCGCGTAAATCACTCATAGTTCCGAGATCGGTGCGAAGCTTGCGGTAATCCATCACCGCGTAGCCACCGTCGTTAGCGCCTGGACGCGGTTGAAGGATTGGCATTAGGTGCAGGTAGGTTACGCCAAGCCCCTGCAGGTAGGAAATACGGTTGTTCAGGCCTTTCAAATCTCCCGTGAAAAGGTCGGTGTAACACACATAACCAATGGTGTCGGGCTTTTGGAACCAGTCTGGCTGCAGCACGCGTTCGCGGTCGCGTTGCTGCAACTTCGAGTCTCGGGCCTTGTGGTTTGCTGCCATTACCTCGATGAGGGGCGAGACGATGGTCTCAAGCTCATAAACCTCGTCGAGGCTTGAAAGTAAATCCTTTCCCCATCGATCGAAGCGGTCCAGCAGGTCTTGCGCGCCACGACTTCGAGAACCCACCAATTCAACAAGTTGGTCTCGAGCAGAGTCAAAGATTGCTGCTGAATCTGACATTTTGGCCTTTCACAATCGCCTGTTCGCTCAGTTTAGAACCAGACTGCAAGCGCTTACGGCCGCCAGCCCAAACCGATATCAATCAGTTACTTTTGCTGGGTTAAACTTAGGAAATGGAAAACCAAACAATCTCGGCAGCAGCAATGTTTGGTATCGACTACGCCCGTGAGAAACTCGCCGGTAAAAAGCTCGCGGTACTTACCGGTGCGGGCATCTCCACAGACTCTGGCATCCCCGACTATCGCGGTCAGGGTCGTGTGCGACAGCATCCCATGACCTTCGATTACTTCATGGGCTCGCACGCTGCCCAGCAGCGTTACTGGGCTCGCTCCTTCGTGGGTTGGTCCCGGATTTCTCAGGCCAAACCAAACGCCGGGCATTTCGCCCTCGCTCTAGCTGAACGAAATGGCCAAGTAGGCGGAATCATCACTCAGAACGTGGATGGGCTTCACCAACTTGCTGGTTCCAGAAACGTCTTCGAGCTCCATGGGCGCCTCGACATGGTGCGTTGTATGAATTGCGGTCTTGTGATTTCCCGCAACGATGTCGACAAAATGCTTTCGGAGTTGAACCCAACGGTGAACAAGAGTGCGCAGATTGAGTACACCCCGGATGGCGATGCTGAGATTGAGGCAACTGAGGATTTCCGGATCCCCCACTGCCCAAATTGCAATGGTCTATTGAAGCCTGATGTTGTGTTCTTTGGAGAGCAAGTGGCCGCACCTATGGTTGAAAGTTGCTTTGCGGAGATAGATAAGGCTGAAGCCTTATTGGTTGCAGGCACTTCCCTATCGGTGAATTCGGGTATGCGCTTTGTGAAACATGCCCTGAAGGCGAATAAACCGGTAGTTATCGTGAATCTGGGGCCTACCAAGGGTGATGATCTTGCCCTAGCAAAAATCGAGGCAAACACCTCGATTGCTTTAGAGAGGCTCCTGATTGACTGAGACTGTAGTTGGTTTGTTGCGACATGGACAGACTGATTGGAATATCGATTTCAGGCTCCAAGGTGTCACAGACACAGTACTCAACGAAACTGGCATCGCCCAGGCGCAAATTGTCGGCGAGCACCTCATTGGCACAGCATGGGATGCAGTCCTCACTTCTCCCCTAACTCGTGCCTTCGAGACCGCCCGAATTGTGACAGCTGTGGCTAACCTCCCTGACCCACTGATTGAACCGAAGCTTTTAGAGCGTTCTTTCGGTGAAGCCGAAGGTATGACTCACGAACAGTGGCGCACAAACTATCCAGACCCACATGCCGTGCCAGGCGCGGAAACATTGGACGAGCTTGCAGATCGATCGTGGTCGCTCCTGGAGATGCTTGCAGCAGAATACTCAGGTAGCCGAGTCCTCACCGTTTCACATGGTGCGCTCATCCGAAAGCTGATAAATCTGGTTTCAAATGGCACTCTGCCACGCGAAGGCGAGAGACTTGGAAACGCTTCGCTAAGCCTAATTCGCCACGACGGCAGGACTTGGAGCATCGAAAACTACTGGCCGCAAACCTACGCTGGTGAGCTCACTAAGCCTGTTGCACAGCCCGAAGCTTAGATCTGTTCGAGCAACTCGAGCAGCGCATCTGCCGACTTATCCCAGTTGAAGCGCTCCACCTGCGCTAGCCCAGCGCGAGACTTAACCAACCACTCTGCATCGGCCTCGATTGACCGAATTGACTCAGCGAAACCTGCGGCATCGGCGGCTGAGAAATAGGTTCCAGCACCGCCTGCAATCTCATGGAATATTGGCATGTCGCTGACAACCACCGGGGTGCCGTGACTCATCGCCTCGGCCAGCGGTATTCCGAACCCTTCATCGAAGGAGGCCGAAACCAAGGCGAAAGCATTAGCGAGTAGCTCTGAATACTCTTCATCGGTGACCCCATTGTGGAACACCACGCGGTCGATATTCTCGGCCGCCAACCTCGTCAGCTCTGCCTTGCGCTTCGGGGTGATGCGGCTGAGTAAATGCAGTTTGTGCTCAGGCAAAAGGGCAAGTCCACGGATGAGGGTCTCCACGTTTTTGTAGCCCATGAAAGATCCCATGTAGATGAGGTTCTTTTCCCCTGCTGGCATGGCGCGATTGGCCACCTGTAGGTTTTGATTGCCCGCCGCGTTGTAAACCACTTGAACCGGGCGTTTCGTCAGGCGGTGCTCGGAAATCAAATCAGCGGTTGTTCGACTCACGGTCGCCACAGCGTCCGCCGCATTTAGGAGCCAGCGCTGCGGCCCATAACTAATGTGATAGAGTCGCCAGCCGATGCGGACTGGTAGCGTCATCGATGGCGGCGGAGTTGGGTGGCGGTAATAGATCAGGTCGTGCAATGTGAGCACGAGTTTGAACTTTCGCCCAAAGGAACCGATGGTCTGCATCGGTGAGAACACAACCTCGGCACTTAGGCGATTCAGTTTGAGTGCCGTGAATGGTTCAAAAGCCGAGGTTGGTGCGTGGATGAGTCGAAAGTCGATGCCTTTTGGAAGCGAGTCGAGCTGGCGCGGGTCGCTAATCAGGGCGATGACATTTACCTTCGCCGCGAGGGCAGCCGCCAGTCCGGCAGAGAAGCGGCTGATGCCATCATGGTGATCTACCCGGATGTAACGAGCGTCGAAGAAAACGGTTTTAGCCACGCTTGCTCGCAAATGGCTTGATCAGCTCTGCTGCCTGCGCCGGGGTTTCGTAGTGAATGAGGTGACCGACGTTTTGGATAACCTCGAGGTGCGCGTGCTTGAACAGGTGCAGTGTGCGGATTTGGTCCTTCACCGAAGTGATGTCGTCGAGTTCGCCCGCAATCATCAGAACATCGTTGTCGATGCCGCGCGCATAGGATGCGACATTGCGGCTGGTGCTCGAGGCGTATCCCTCAACCGCCACTCGACGCTCGGCATAGTCGCTGAAATTTGCAGCGTGCTGCGCGTGAATCCATCCGCGTAGAGCCTTGTGCTTGGTCTTGGTGAGAACTTCACTCATGATTCGAACCATTGTCGGATTACTCAGCAGGTAGTTCGCAGGGCCCTCTGGTAGAAGCCCGCCAACACCATAGAACCAATTCGTCAGGCGTTCGAGCGACTTCTCCTTGCGGGTACGTTCAAACATCGAAACCGGGTTCACGAGAACGAGTCGGTTTCGAAGCCCGGCACTTGCCGCTGCCGCAGTGATAATCGAACCAAATGAGTGTCCAAGGACAACTGTTTGATCGTCTAGCGTAACCGTAACGAATTCGCGCAACCACTGTTCATAGGCGCCAACGCTGTGCTTACCTTTGAAAGCCGGTGATTTTCCGAATCCAGGTAGGTCGGGTATCACAATATCGAAATTGGGAAGAGCGCCCGCAATGGCCTCAAGTCCGTGATGGTTACCTCGATAACCGTGCACGAATACGATGCGACCGAGTCTCTCTGCAGTAGCCTCATAGGTCCAGTAGGCGGTTGTGCCGGATGTTAGTTCGACGGTTTGGCCAACTGCCCGCGCCAAGCCAGCAGCTGCAAAAGCTTGAGGCGTTTGGGTCATTGGAATCCTAAACCGAGAAGTATTTTGCTTCAGGGTGGTGAAGCACCATGGCATCGGTCGACTGCTCAGGGTGGAGCTGGAGCTCCTCGGAAAGGCTTACGCCGATTACCTCAGGCTTTAGCAGCTCAACTAGCTTGATTCTATCCTCGAGCTCGGGGCAGGCTGGGTAGCCGAAGCTGTAGCGGGCACCGCGGTACTTCAAGTCGAAGAAGTCTTCGATGTTCGCCGAGTCCTCGCCGGCAAAGTCGAGCTCGTCGCGTACTCGTGCATGCCAAAACTCAGCAAGCGCTTCGGTTAGCTGAACCGACAGTCCGTGAATTTCCAGATAGTCGCGGTACTCGTTAGCAGCGTAGAGCTTGTTTGCTTCCTCGCTGATCCGGTTGCCCATGGTAACTAACTGGAATGGAACGACGTCGATTTTGCCGCTTTCCTTCGATGCAACGAAATCGCTCAAACATAGGTGTCTGTCGCGGTTCTGGCGTGGGAATGTGAAACGGAGTCGTTCAGTAAAGGCTTCGCCGCCCGAGCCGCCATCGGTTGCGTTCTCGGCACCGTGGTGAAGGATCACCAGGTCATCGCCATCGCTGTATGCAGG
>JBEEJV010000058.1:0-3466 GCA_041169005.1 Actinomycetota bacterium | reverse complement strand
CAGAAGTGCGTTCATAGCTTGAGTTCTTCCAGGCGGCGAAGTGACTCTTCGCGCTCGACGGCGTGATCGACTATCGGCAGCGGATAGCCGCCATCGTAACCACCGAGAACGGACCAAGGCTCGTGGACGTCTGCACCCGTCAAATGTCTAAGTTCTGGTACATATTTGCGCACGTAATCGCCGTTAGGGTCGAACTTTAGACCCTGGCCAACCGGGTTGAAGACACGGTAATAAGGACTCGCATCTGTGCCACAGCCTGCAGTCCACTGCCAACCGTGTGCGTTCGATGCAGGATCAAAATCAGTTAGGTGCTGTTCAAACCAGGTCGCGCCATGCTGCCACTCGATGTGGAGATCCTTTACTAAAAATGAAGCGACAATCATTCGAACGCGATTATGCATCCAACCGGTCTGTAATAGCTGGCGCATTCCAGCATCGACCATCGGATAGCCAGTTTTGCCAGCCTGCCAAGCGGCGAGTTTCTCGCGCGCAGATTCATCCCAGTCGTAACGCATCCGCGCAAACTTTGCGTCGTAGTAGTCGGTCTCAGTATGCGGATTGTGGAACAAAACATCGGCATAGAACTCACGCCAGGCAAGTTCCTTGCGGAAAACCTCGTGTCCGGGCACTTCTCGAAGCTCGGCAAGAAGGGTGCGCGGATGTATCTCGCCATGTGCCAAAGCGTGACTGAGGTGGCTGGTACCACTGATATCAGCCCTGTTGCGATTCTCGTCGTAGCTGAATAGCGCACGCTCTTTGAAGCGCTCCCAAGTGCGCAGGGCATAGGCTTCGCCGGCAATGATCTTGAAAGGCGCGGGCTCATTGGCCGTCGGGATGCCGTCTGACGCACCTTTGAACCAGCTGAAGCCACCGGTGGGAAGAGTTTGGGGCTTGTCCCACCCGGTCTGCATCCAAAGCTTTTGATACGGAGTGTAAACGCGGTATGGCGTGCCATCGGGTTTCCGGACTGCCCCCGGCGCTACCGCGTATTGACTGTCTTCAAGTATCAACGCAATACCGAGACTTGCAAGGTGTCGCCCAACAGTGTTCTGCAAGCGCTGTCCAGCTGGATCAAAGAGCCTAGTTGCATAAACTCGGTCGGAGTTTGTGGAGGCAACCGCGCGAGCCAGTGCGCCTGGGATCCCGGCACGATCTGCAGCCTGCACTACTCCAAGGTTGCCTTGAAGGCTATCGTCAAGTGCCCGAAGTGATTCAACTAGCGAGTGCTGCCTAACCCCACTGAGCGCAAGGAATTCATCCGAAATCAAAGCGTAAAAAGGTGAGACTCTGGCGTTGCCGCCGGCTTCGTTGCCACCTTGGGACTGCGCAAAGGCAACCGCCGCGTTAAGGGCCTTGTTGTCCTGCAGTCGCAGGTCTTTGGTGAACCAGAAAAGTGAGCGCACTGGCCGCTACTTTGCTCGCACGGCTAAATGGTTGAAAGTAACGAGTGACACCAAACAAGAAGCTCCCAGCATATGCACGGCCACCAATCCAGCTGGCACACCTAGGCGAGCCTGTAGAACTCCGATGACTGCCTGAATGACTGTGCCCACTAGTAGACCCAGTGCAATCTTCGTTGGAACCGAAAGAACAAGTTGCGCATTTTCGTTGCGATCAGCACGGATCAGATACAAGATCTCTACAACTATGAGAGCCAGAAGAACGTATGCAGGGTAGGAGTGGTAGTGGAACCAGGTTTCGAGATCTAGGCCGTTTCTAATGCTCTGTGCGTCACCGGCGTGCGGACCAGCACCTGTCACTAGAACACCTATAACCACCGAAATAGCACCGAAGATACTTACCGAGGGTGCCAGCGCATAGGCGCGAGCTGGAACCAGGGCAGGTTCCGGAGCATATACCCGCCAGACCAACACGCTGGCGGTAACGATCATGACCGCGCTCAAAATGAAGTGGGCTCCAACTAGCCAAGGGTTGAGCTTAGTTAGTACGGTGAAGCCGCCGAGGATTGCCTGAGCGGGAATGCCGGCCAAGAGGATGACTGCAGGGGAGCGAAGAGCGAGAGAACGATCAACGGCGCGGTTAAACACGGCGAGGATGGTCAGTACGGCAACTACAAGTAGGGCAAAAGTTAGAAGTCGGTTACCGAACTCAATGAGGCCGTGATAGCCCTGCTCCGGAACTGTGGTGAGCGAGTCAGCTGTGCATTTCGGCCACGTTGGGCAGCCTAAACCCGAGCCAGTTAGGCGGACCAGACCGCCAGTTACAACGATCAGAATCTGAGAAACCAGCGAAGCCCAAGCATAAGTGCGCAGGTTATCTACAGAAATGACCCTGGCAAACAATTTTGAGAGCGAAGAAAGCAAAATTTATTGCCCTTTCTTGCGGTTTGGTCTTTCGCCGGCAGGCCTCAGACGGGTAAAATTCAAAGGTTGTCGTGGGCAAGGAAGCCTCACATTCGACCTTTCAAGTCTTACATGAAAATCCCCACGTGGCGCATGCCACGAGTGCAACCGCTGGGGGAATGTTTGGCACACCGACAAGGTTGAAGACAAGGTAATTCGGCACTCAATGTGCCGGCACATTTCAACTAGAGGAGGATCTGCGTGTCAGACACCATCATCGATCACCCAGAGCTAGAAGGCCTGGGAGTCTATGAATTTGGCTGGTCAGACCCAGACGCTGCCGGTTCCACTGCTAAGCGCGGAATCAACGAATCTGTTGTCTCGAACATTTCCAACCTAAAGAGTGAGCCAACTTGGATGCACGAACTGCGCCTGAAAGGGTACAAGTACTTCACCCAGAAGCCAATGCCTGCATGGGGTGCAGACCTTTCGGGTATCGACTTCGACAACATCAAGTACTTCGTTCGCTCAACTGAGCGCCAGGCTTCCTCGTGGGAAGACCTCCCAGACGACATCAAGAACACCTACGAGCGTCTCGGCATCCCTGAGGCGGAGCGCAAGCGCCTAGTGGCCGGTGTGGCAGCTCAGTACGAGTCTGAGGTTGTGTATCACCAGATCCGCGAAGACCTAGAGCAGCAGGGCGTAATCTTCCTAGACACCGACACCGCTCTAAAGGAACACCCAGAGATTTTCCAGGAGTACTTCGGTACCGTAATCCCTGCCGGCGACAACAAGTTTGCTGCGCTGAACACTGCTGTATGGTCTGGCGGTTCATTCGTCTACGTTCCAAAGGGCGTACACGTAGAGATTCCACTTCAGGCATACTTCCGTATCAACACCGAGAACATGGGTCAGTTCGAACGCACGCTGATCATCGCCGATGAAGACAGCTACGTTCACTACATCGAGGGATGCACCGCTCCGATTTACAACTCGGACTCGCTTCACTCTGCTGTTGTTGAGATCATCGTGAAGAAGGGTGCTCGTGTTCGCTACACCACCATTCAGAACTGGTCTAACAACGTCTACAACCTCGTAACCAAGCGCGCAGTTTGCCACGAGGGTGCGACCATGGAGTGGATCGACGGCAACATTGGTTCGAA
>JBEEJV010000057.1:0-2649 GCA_041169005.1 Actinomycetota bacterium | reverse complement strand
ACAGCAGGCGCTAGCGTCGACGAACAGCTCGATAATGCTGCAACCGCATTTGCGGCCGAGGTGGCAGCGTACAAGGCGGGACAGACCCAAATCCTGTTCGACATCACTTTACTTGGCATGGGTCCAGACGGACACATTGCAAGCCTGTTCCCAGGTCATGCAATACCGGCTGAGGGAATGAGTATCGTGGCTGAGCACGACTCTCCTAAGCCGCCACCGCAGCGACTCACTTTCACCTACGAGGCAATCAACAACTCGACCCAGATCTGGTTCTTGATTGGCGGCAAAGACAAGGCCGAGGCTACTGCAGTTGCGTTCTCGAGCGAACCAACGCGCCTACCGGTCGGTCGCGTACAGGGTCTTGAGAAGACAATCTGGTACGTCGATGAAGCTGCCGCCGAGGCCATTCAATAGCATCTAGATCCGGAGTAATCCAAAAAATCCCCACTCGCATTGAGTGGGGATTCTTGTTTAAGTCTGTTGCTTAGGCGTTAGCTGCTGCTGCCGCTGCTTCTGCCGCGCGGATGCGACGTTCGCGCACGGTAGCCACTGCCTCATCGAGAAGCTGCTGAGCTTCTTCTTCGGTACGACGTTCCTTAACGTAAGCCAAGTGGGTCTTGTATGGCTCGTGCTTTGCAACAACCGGAGGGTTCGCCTGGTCCTGTCCCGAAGGCAAGCCACAGCTTGGGCAATCGAGGTGTTCAGGGATTTCGGTTGGATCAACGGTCGCCGCAAACTGAACAGTGTGTGAGTGTCCGTTTACGCAGTAGTAGTTGAGAGTTATGCGTTCAGCCTTGAAGCCGCGGTCGCGTTCTCCCATAGGTCCCGCACCAATACGGGATCCACGAATAGCGCTGCCACCGGTGCTCATTAGTTACCGATTCCGAAGCGGGTAAATAGGCCTAGAGTTACGATAACCGCTACCCACACGAGGCCAAGGATGATGGTGATTCGGTTGAGGTTGCGCTCTGCAACACCGCTCGAACCAACTGCCGACGAAAGGCCACCACCGAACATGTCCGATAGACCGCCGCCGCGTCCCTTGTGTAGCAGGATGAGCAGGGTGAGTAGCAAGCTGGTGATTGCCAGCAATACTTCTAGTGCAATCTGAACTGCAACCATTTGTAAAGTCCTTTTCCAGGCGGGTTGTACCCGCCAACTAAAGAATTATAGAACGCCGATGCCTGAAAGTCTCGCAAAGCGGACCACAGGAGCCGAAGCGCTAGAGCGCTAGGTGCTTCTGGAAGCGAGAGATTCCGCTGAACTCATCGGCGTCGAGGCTTGCGCCACCAACGAGAACACCGTCAACCTCAGGGCTGCGTAGGAAGCCTGCAACGTTGTTTGCCTTGACCGAACCGCCGTAAAGGATGCGGGTCTTCTCAGCCAGCTCCGAGCTAAATTCAGCAGCGATCGCTTCACGAATCTTGCCACAGACGCTAGCAGCTTCCTCCGCGGTCGCAACCTTGCCGGTACCGATTGCCCAAACTGGCTCGTAAGCGATTACGAACTCGCCAAGAGTCTCGTGCCCTGCAAGAGCAGCTAGAGTCTGGCGGATTGGAACGGCGGCAGCGCCCTCGTTCTCAAGTTCCTCAAGAGTCTCGCCAACACAAATAACCGGAACTAGGCCGTGACGGAAAGCCGCTGCGGTCTTAGCTTGAATCACTTCGTCAGTTTCGCTGTGGTAGGTGCGACGCTCGCTGTGACCAACAAGAACGTACTTGACGTCTAGCTTGCTGAGGAAAGCACCAGAGATTTCACCGGTGTAAGCGCCTGAATCAAACTTGCTTAGGTCCTGAGCTCCGAGACCAAGTTCGTACTTGTCTGCGTCGATGAGAGTCTGAACCGAACGGATGTCAGTAAATGGAGGGAAGACTACAACTTCGGTTTCGCCATAGTTGTGGCCGGCGTCCTTGAGCGACCAAGCGAGCTTCTGCACTAGTGCGATTGCCTGCTGGTGGTCTAGGTTCATCTTCCAGTTGCCAGCGATTAGCGGTAGGCGGTTAGTCATTTAGGACCTCCAGTCCAGGTAGCTTCTTGCCCTCGAGGAACTCGAGGCTCGCGCCGCCACCGGTTGAAATGTGACCGAACTGGTCATCGTTGAAGCCAAGGATGCGAACTGCAGCGGCACTGTCGCCACCGCCAACTACGCTGAGCCCCTTGACCTCGGTAAGTGCCTGCGCAACCGCACGGGTTCCACCAGCAAACTTGTCGATCTCGAACACACCCATTGGGCCGTTCCAGAAAACAGTCTTGGATTCCGCAATTACCTTGGCGAATGCAGTTGCAGACTCTGGGCCGATGTCCAAACCGAGGCCGGTAGCGCCGAATGGGCTGGCCTCGATTGCATCAGCTGAGGTGACCGCAACATCTGCATCGGCGCCAAACTTGCTTGCAACAACGATGTCGGTTGGTAGAACAACCTCAACGCCAAGCTCCGCGGCACGAGCCAAGTAGTTCTTGCAGGTATCGATCTGGTCCTTCTCTAGAAGACTCGAGCCAACGTTGTGGCCAAGCGCAGCTAAGAAGGTGAAGACCATGCCACCACCGACAAGAAGCTTGTCGACGGTTGGAAGAAGGTGGTCGATTACCGCTAGCTTGTCCGAAACCTTCGAACCACCCAAAACGACCGTGTAAGGACGTTCTGGAGTT
>JBEEJV010000056.1:0-5879 GCA_041169005.1 Actinomycetota bacterium | reverse complement strand
AGTTACGGGCACTCCAACAAGCCTCATCCCACTGGTTGGGGATGCGCCGCGTTGGGATCTGTTCCCACTGCAGAATCCAGGTATCGTATCGATCCCACTCGGTTTCATTGCCGGTTGGTTGGGCACGATTACTTCGACCGAGAGGAACGTACAAAAGTACGCAGAACTTGAAGTTCGTTCACTCACCGGTGCTGCGATTGGCAAGGCAGTCCAGCACTAAATGCGTTAGACAAAAGAAATGGCTCCCGAGAAATCGGGGGCCATTTCTTTTTGGGGCGCGATTTGAAAGCTAGTCTTCGCGGTGTGCACCTGGGGCTGCCGACACGACAAAGATGTCTGGCTTTGCATAACCAAGCACTTCAAACTCTGCAGTAACTGAGCGGCTGATCTCGCTGATTTTCTCGACCGGCGCGAGTGCGATGGCTGCTCCGCCGAAACCGCCACCAGTCATTCGCGCTCCAACTGCGCCGTGTCGAAGCGATGTCTCTACTGCGGTGTCAAGTTCGTCAACGCTGATTTCAAAGTCGTCGCGCATGCTTACGTGAGATGCATACATTAGGTCGCCGATGGCACGTGGGCCTGATTCGCGAAGTACTCGCACGGTCTTAACTACGCGGTCATTCTCGGTTATTACATGGCGCACTCGACGGAAGGTTACGGCATCTAGCAGGGCCTTTGCGCGGTCAAGGTCGGTAACCGTCGCACCGCGCAGGCTCGATACGCCCAAGGCTGCTGCACCAGCTTCGCAAGCAGCACGGCGGCTGCCATAACCTCCGTCAGCATGACGGTGTTCTACCTTTGTGTCGATGATTAGAAGCTCTAGTCCTTCGCGCGCGAAGCCAAGGTCAATCACCTGCGCTGAAAGGTCTTTGCAGTCCAGGAATACACCGTGGTCAAGTTCGCCGAGGAGCGATGCGCTCTGGTCCATGATGCCGGTAGGTGCACCAACAATTTCGTTTTCTGCTAGTTGGCAGACGCGCGCTAGGGTTCGGCGGTCTAACCCCACAGCCCAAAGCTCGTTCAGGGCAATTGCCACAGCGCACTCAATAGCAGCAGATGACGAAAGGCCAGCACCAACTGGAACGTCGGACTCGAGATAAATGTCGAACCCAGTTTGGTTTGCGTTGCCAATCTGCTTGAGCGCCCAGACGACGCCTAGGGGATAGGCACTCCAGCCATCGACGCTTTCCTTGCTGATTTCGGAAACAGGGATGTCGACGACCTGAGTTGTGAAGCTCGATGCCACGCGCGCAATTCCATCGCTGCGAAGCGCAACTGCCGCAAAAGTGCGACGGTTGATTGCAAACGGGAATACGAAGCCCTCGTTGTAATCGGTGTGTTCGCCGATCAGATTTACGCGGCCCGGAGCGCTCCAGACGCCCTCTGGTTCGTAGCCGAATAGCTTCGCAAAGCCTGAACGAACGGTGTTCTTGTTGACATCACCGTTTGGGGTTGCTTGGGTCATTACTTTCCTAGTACGTCGCGGAGTAATCCGGCGGTGGTCTCAGGTGGCAGGTCGGCTATGAAGGCTCCCATTGCAGACTCAGAGCCTGCTAGGTACTTGAGTTTGTCAGCTGCGCGACGTGGCGAGGTGATCTGAAGTTGGAGGCGCACATCTGTGCCGCCGGCAACAAGTGGCGCCTGGTGCCATGCCGAAATATAAGGCGTAGGTGTTGGGTACAGGGCATCCAGCGCCTTGAGAATGCGGTGGTAAACAACTGCGAGTTCGTCACGCTCTTCGTCGGTTAACTCAACGAAGTTGCGCACTTGGCGATGCGGCAAAACGTGTACTTCGATCGGCCAACGCGCTGCAAAAGGCACATAGGCGGTGAAATTGTCGCTCGAAATCAGTACGCGGTCGCCCGACTGCTCGAACTTGAGGGTTTCCTCAAAGAGGTTGCCGCCAAACTTGCCGATGGAATCCAATAGGCGAGTGGTTCGTGGAGTGACGTACGGGTAGGCGTAGATCTGGCCGTGTGGGTGGTGCAAAGTAACGCCGATTTCCTGGCCGCGGTTCTCAAATGGGAACACCTGGCGAACACCTGGCAAGCGCTGCAGGTCATCGGTGCGGTCTGACCAAGCGCCGATGATGGTTCGCACTCGAGTCGTGGTCTGCTCGGCCAGCGAACCTGTGTGCTCTGGGCTAAATACAACAACTTCGCAACGTCCAATCGAGTTGCGAACAGAGCCGAGGGATAATCCGGGTTCGTTTGCGTAGTTCTCGTCGTCTTCTTCGAGTAGCAGCGGGCCAAACGAAGGGCTCTTGTTCTCGAAGACTGCCACATCAAAGGTGTCAGGCAGCTCGCTGAGGTTGTCGGGAGTTGTTGGGCAAAGCGGGCATAGGTGTGCAGGCGGCAGGAATGCTCGGTTCTGACGCGCGGCTGCGATGGAAACCCACTCTCCAGTGAGGCTGTCCAAGCGCATCTGCGCAACTGCTGGACGCTCAACGGCTTCGCGAGTGTCAGTTTTGCGTACTAGCGGAAGGCTCGAACCCGCGTCGTCGTAGTAGAAGATGTCGCGACCATCCGAGAGCTTGTCCGCTATGCGCGGAGTGCTCGAAGTTAAGTTGCTCATTGCAAAAAATTCCTAGCCAAGGCCAGATGGGACCACCAGGACCTCATCTACCTTTCGGTTCAAAATGTCTATTGCATCCGCAGTAAGACCGTCATCGGTGATAACTACGTTTGCATCGGAGAGATTAGCGAAGGTCGCAAAGCCTACAGAACCCCACTTTGTGTGGTCTGCAAGCACAACGACACTCTTGGCACGTTCACGGACGGCGCGGTTGGTTTCTGCTTCCAAAATGTTTGGACTGCTGAAACCGCCCTTCTGATCCATACCGTGGGTACCGACAAAAGCGATGTCGACATTTAGACGATCGAAGACTGAAACGGTGATTTCACCGACAAATGAATCTGTAGGGGTGCGCATACCGCCGGCAAGGATGACGGTCTGGTCGCTGCGCCCCTCCTTTTGGAAGAAGTCTGAGACTGGAAGCGAGTTGGTCACGATTGTTAGGCGAGGAATGTTTGTGAGGTACTGAGCCATCATGAACACGGTGCTACCGCCCATCAATGCGATAGAGGCACCTGGCTTAACAAGTTGGGCTGCGCGGGATGCGATGGAGTTCTTTACTACCTGCTCGCGAAGCGACTTAGCCTTGAACGGAGGCTCGATTACAGATGAAGCCTCGATGATGGCGGTAGCGCCGCCGTGAACCTTGTCTAGAAGACCCTGCTCAGCGAGCACATCTATATCACGACGAACTGTCATCTCAGAAACCTCTAAGGATGCAGCTAGCTCGGAAATGCGTGCAGCACCCTGACGCCCAACCTCTTGGAGGATGAGCGAGTGGCGCTGCGCTGCGAGCATTTGTGACTCCTTGTTAACGTGACATCCGTTAGTAACAACTCTAGACAGAAGTTTTATAACGAAATGTGCACTTTGGTAACGAAATGGTATCTTTTGTTATTTTTTGCAAAGTTGTGTAAGAAACTTATCGAGTAGCAAAAACGAAAGAAGTGTTTATGTCAGTTCCGATGGTCGCCAAGCGAAAGAAGCGCGCAAGCGATTTCTTCGTCGCGATTCCATTTATGGTCCCAGCTCTTCTGGGCCTAGTGGTGTTCGTTCTAGTACCGGGCATCCGCGGAATCATCCTCAGCTTCTCGGAATACAACGTTTTCACCGGCGAAGTTAAGTTCAACGGCTTCGACAACTACATTCGCATGTTCCAGGATGTTCACTTTGTGAACTCATTCATGGTCACCATGGAATATGTGCTTATCAACATCGGCTTCCAGACCGTAATCGCACTCTTTATTGCCGTGCTTCTGCACCGCTTCACAAAGTCACATGTAGTAAAGGGCATCGTCCTTTTGCCTTACCTGATCTCGAACGTAATCGTCGCAATGATTTGGTACTGGCTACTCGACTACAACCTTGGTTTTGTAAACGCCATCATTGAAGGTCTGGGCATGGAGAAGATCACCTTCTTCTCCGAGCAGCTAGCGATGCCAACCATCGCAATGATCAACGTATGGCGCCACATGGGTTACACCGCACTTCTTATCTTCGCGGGCCTGCAGGCCATTCCAAAAGATGTTTACGAAGCCGCTGCAATCGATGGCGGAACTGAGTGGAGAATCTTCCGCTCAGTAACGCTTCCGCTGCTTCGCCCAGTACTTGCATTCGTGCTCGTGATCACCGTTGTAGGTTCCTTCCAGATCTTCGACACCATCGCGGTAACTACCAAGGGTGGCCCAGTCATTGCCACCGACGTTTACAGCATTTGGATTTCTCGTGAAGCCTGGGGCAACAATGACTTCGGTTATGCCTCCGCGATCTCGGTGTTCCTAATGATTCTTCTCTCGGTCATCGCGTTTGCGCAGACCAAGCTCTTGTCCGCAAACCAGTCAGATTTGGACCGATAGCACATGGCCCGCAAAGAAAAAGAAGCAGCTGAGTCAGAGTTCCTCGCTCAGTCAACCGGGGCAAAGATCTTCGGATGGGTATCCCTTGCCATCATCTGCGTAATTACTATCTTCCCGATCTACTGGATGCTTCGCACTGGTCTAAGCACTACGCGTTTGCTATTCGAAGACACCAGTAGCCTTCTTCCTTCGCACTTCACCACTGGTGGATTCCAGCGAGTACTTGGTCTAGCTTCGCTCGACCAGGCAATTGCAGAAGGTGGTTCCGGAGCCTCGGTGAACTTCGGTCAGGCGTTCCTGAACTCAGTTGTGCTAGCGACAGGAATTACTGTCATACAGACTGCATTTAGCGCTGCAGCTGCGTACGCATTCTCAGTTCTTCAGTGGAAGGGTCGCGACAGGGTCTTCTTCGTATTCATCGTTGCTCTAACAGTTCCGGGTATCTTCCTACTGATCCCAAACTTCCTGCTGATCCGTGATCTGGGTCTGATGAACACCCTGCTAGGTATCGCTCTGCCACAGATCCTTATGTCGCCGTTCGCAATCTTCTTCCTCCGCCAGTTCTTCCTGGGAACCAACCTCAGCATTGTTGAGGCCGCGCTTATCGATGGTGCTAGCCACTTCAAGATTTTCTGGCGAATCGTAACTCCACTAGCCATGCCGCAGATCGTCACACTTGGCATTCTGCAGTTCATCGGCTCTTGGAACGACTACCTCTGGCCTTTCTATGTAGGTTCGGGCGACCCAAGCTCGACCGTTCTAACCGTTGCGCTTGGTGTATTCAAGTCACAGACTCCTCAGGGAAGTCCTGACTGGGCCGGTCTAATGGCCGGTGCACTGATCGCCGCAATCCCAATGGTGCTGCTGATGATCTTCTTCGGACGTCGCATCGTTGGATCCATCCAAGCTTCTGGAGTCAAGTAATGGAGAGTCTTGACCTCAGGAGGTCTAATCGGGTGACCGATTCGACCAGTTTCACAACCACTCATCAACCAACAATCAAAGGAAAAGGCATGAAAACCTTTAAGACGATTGCAGCTCTTGCTGTTGCAGCCGCTCTACCACTGTCGGTAGCAGTTGCTCCTGCAAACGCTGCAGCAACCACCATCACCTATGGTCTATGGGACTCGAACCAGCTTCCTGGTTACCAGCAGTGTGCTAACGACTTCCACAAGGCAAACCCAAACATCACCGTGAAGATCACTCAGGCTGGTTGGGACGACTACTGGAAGAAGGTTAACGCTGGATTCCTTTCGGGCCAGGGCTTCGACGTATTCACCTCGCACCTTGCATTCTTCCCTGACTTCGTAACCAACAAGCAGATCCTTCCGCTTGACAGCTACATCAAGAAGGACAAGGTTGCAGTTAACAGCCTTTACCAGCCAGGCCTAGCTTCGCTATGGAAGGCTCCAGACGGTCACCAGTACGGTCTACCAAAGGACTTCGACA
>JBEEJV010000055.1:0-2968 GCA_041169005.1 Actinomycetota bacterium | reverse complement strand
CGGCTAGATCCATCGCAATCTCAAGGCCGAGGTGGTTCGCCTTCTTTACAAAGGCAACGAAGTCATCGATGGTTCCAAGATCTGGGTGAATGGTGTCGTGGCCGCCGGCCTCCGAGCCAATTGCCCAAGGTGACCCTGGATCCTGAGGGCCGGCAACCAGGGTGTTGTTTGGGCCCTTGCGGAAGTTCACACCAATCGGGTGGATTGGCGGCATGTAAAGAATGTCGAAGCCCATCTCCTTGACAGCGCTGAGACGGTTGGCAGCAGTCTTGAAGTTTCCGCTGGTCCAGGTCTTGGTCTTCTCGTCGAAGACCGCTCCCTCGCTGCGTGGGAAGAACTCGTACCAAGCGCCAACTCCAGCAAGCTTGCGTTCGCTGTTGATGACAAAGTCGCGACTCAGCGTGACGGTTGAGCGAATTGGTTCGTCTAGAACTGCTTTTCGAACTGCTGCGGACTCAGCCAGAGCAAAGCGGCTGCCTGCTGGGATGTCCAGCTTGCCAAGTGCCTCGGCGGTCTCGGTTAGAAGCTTGGCGTTGGCTGCCGAGCGCCCAGTCTCCGAAGCGGCCCGGGTGAACAGGCGAACGCCTTCGAGCAGCATGAGTTCCTGATCGATCCCGGCCTTGATCTTGATCTCGGCGTTGTGGTGCCAGGTTTCGTAGTCGTCGCCGAAGGCGCGAATCTTGAACGTGTACTTGCCGGTTTCGGCCAACAGCGCTTTGGTGTACCAGAGGTCTGAGCCGAATGCTCCAGGGTTCATGCGGTGAACAGTGGTGACGCCCGATGGGCTAGTAAGCAGAACCTCGGCTGCAACTGCATCGTGCCCCTCGCGGAACACAGAAGCACTGAACGGCACAACCTCGCCTGCGAAGGCCTTTGCTGGCCAGCGGCCTTCGTCTACTACCGGAGAAACCGCCAGGATTGGGATTCGCCCAATTGGCTGTGGGGACCTGAAGCTAATGCTGTTTACTTTGCTCACAGTTTGTAATTTAGCGATGGCTAACCCCCTGTGAACAGGAAAACGACAAGGCTTTATCCACTTGTTGTGAAACGCCCCCGTTTGTCACCAAGAGATTCCTAGATGGCTCGAAGCAAAATGACCGAAGAGCCGGAAACCGTAAGCGGAGCTGTGTTGTCAACTTTGACCAACTCGGTAGGTGGTAAGTCGAACGCACTGTTCCAGAGGATCTCGAAGTTTTCGAATTCGATGCCTTGAGGAAGATGAATCTTTTCTTCCTTTTCGACACCGTGAATAAGAAGCAGGGTTACGTTTTTGCTGCCGTCTTCGGTAAGGTGCTCACTCAGTCGAAGCACCGTGCGGTTTTCAGGATTCTGCCAGTCCTCGTTGGACATTAGTCCACCCTGTGCGTTGAACCAGCGGATGCGGTCCAAGTTCACATCAAGACGCTCAAACGAGCCGAAGTTAGTTGGGCGCAGGGTTGGGTTCTCGGCACGCAGGCGAGTCAGGTACGAGAATGTTGTCTCAATATCCTTTTGCTGGCGGGTCAGATCCCAGTTAACCCAGGAAAGGTTGCTGTCTTGGCAGTAAGCGTTGTTGTTTCCAAGCTGGGTCTTGCCTCGTTCGTCACCGGCTGTGACCATTGGGATTCCCGCAGAGAACAAGAGGGTCGCGGTCAGGTTGCGGGCTGCCTTCCGGCGGTCGGCGCGGATAGCCTGATCCTGAGTCTCGCCCTCGACACCAAAGTTAAACGAGTAGTTGTTGCTGGTTCCGTCACGGTTGCTCTCACCATTTACCTGGTTGTGCTTCACGTTGTATGAAACCAGGTCCTTCAGGCAGAAGCCATCGTGGGCGGTAATGAAGTTCACGGTTCCCAGCGGGCCCTGCGAACCGGCGACGATGTCCTGCGAACCCGCCAAACGAGTGGCTAGGTCGGCGACACCGTTCCAGTGGTTGCCACTGTTGCGGGCGTTGGCGATGTCGGTGAGCCAGAACTTGCGCACGCTGTCGCGGTAGCGGTCATTCCACTCGCTGAAGCGGTCTGGGAAGTTGCCGGTCTGCCAGCCGCCTAGGCCAACATCCCAAGGCTCCATGATTAGCTTTGCCTGCGAAACGATCGGGTCGGTTTCCATGGCACGCAGCAGTGGGTGATTCGGATCGAAGGTGTTCGAGCCGTCGCGGGCGATGGTGGTTGCGAGGTCGAAGCGGTAGCCATCGATCTGCATAACCTCGGTCCAGTAGCGAAGACTGTCCATGGTGAGTTGAACAACGTGGTCGTTGGCAAAGTTCATTGAGTTGCCGCAACCGGTGGTGTCCTGGTACCAGCCGCGGTCGTCGAGGCGGTAGTAAGAGTCCTGGTCAAGCCCGCGGTACGAGTGGGTCAGGCCGCCGCCGCCACCTTCAGCAGTGTGGTTGTAAACGACGTCCAGGTAGACCTCAATACCGGCACGGTGAAGTTCACGGATGGCGGTCTTGAGCTCGTTGACGATGTGCTCCGGACCCTTTTCGCGCACAGCTGGTGAAGCGTAACGCGGGTGAGCCGAGAAGAAGTTGATTGTGTTGTAACCCCAGTAGTTGAACAAGCCCATGTTCATTAGGCGAGGCTCTGAGATGAACATCTGGATAGGCAGCAACTCGATGGCGGTGATGCCAATCTTCTTGAGGTGCTCGATGGTGGTCGGGTGGCCCAAGGCAGCATAGGTGCCGCGGATGTCATCCGGAAGTTCGGTGTTTCCGCGGGTTAGGCCACGTGCGTGAGCTTCATAAATGATGGTCTGGTCTAGCGGAGTGTTTGGCTTCGAAACTCCCTGCCAGTCGAATTCTTCGGTGATGGCAACGCCATAATGCTCGCGACCGCTGAGGCGTTCGACCGCCTTGGCGTAGGGGTCAATCAAGTTGATAGTCGGGTTGAAGCTGTGTCGAGGACCCTCTGGGCCATCGGCGCGGAGAGCGTATTTGATGCCCGGCTTAATCTTGCTGCTGCTGGCTTCCCAGATGTCGTTTTCGCCGCGA
>JBEEJV010000054.1:0-15045 GCA_041169005.1 Actinomycetota bacterium | reverse complement strand
GCGCTTCCATCTGAGGCAAAGTGCATAAGGTTAGTTACCCCAACACTTGGAGAAGCAGTCACAGTCTTCGCATTCCAGTCAACAGTTACATCAAAACGAGTTCGATACGCCGGCGAGTATGCATTTGGGCCCGGATCCGCCGAATAGCCTCGGCCATCTCCCAAGAAGTAATCACTGCCGCTGGGCACGACTGGACCATTAGGGCAACCCAGCGTAGTCAAACCGCTCACTTTCACGGTGCTATCCCCAATAAAAGACTGGTACCTAAAGAGCGTTTTAACAGCGGTTGGGTTTGCTGAGGCCGAGTTCGCCCCGCCTTGTGCCCCAATGACCACGCCAATAATGTTCGTTGTCGAATACTTATCGAAATTTCTGGAAATCGATACTCGAAGGTCTTTGTCAGAGATGGAAGTCAGATCGTCAGCCTTCATTGGCCGGGACATGTCTAGCACGTAAGTTGCCGGAGACAAATTTCCCAACTGGTCTTGCCCCTGCCCGTCACCCTTACCTCGCTTGATTGCCTCACCGTCTCTATAAAGAACATAACTTTGGGATTGATCCTTCAAATTCCAATGCAAGTTGGAAGTTTGCCCACTGCGAGTTACAAACAAGTCGCCAGACTCAGAAGTTGATTCTGCACGTGCTGCACCAGGTGCGGCGGCAAAATAACCACTAAAAATTAAAGTAGCGAGCGCCAAAGCAAGCGATTTCGCAGGAATCGTTAAACCGTTAAACCGAGTTTGCACTTTACCCCTCCAATGCCCAAAAAATGGACGTAACTAATAACCCGAAAATCTAGGTTTTGTTAATTAGAGCGAGTGCATTGCGGGCTGTCTAATCGCAAATTTGCATTTTGAAGCAAAAAATACGGGAACCCGAACTTAGCTGAAGATAACGATTTTATAACGTCGGTTATTCGGTCTTCTTGGCTGGAAGACCGGCCTTGAGGCGCTCTTCGGCCTCAATCTGGTTCCAGGCCTTGCGCTCGTTTTTATCGGCGTTCAGGATGGAGCGCAGGATGATCCAGCCCACCAAACCAACCAGCACCGGCGGGATGAAACCCAACAGTGTGGTGATCAGTTCTTGCTGAAACTTGGCGTCCATTTTGTCCTGCCGTTACTTTACGAGTGGGAACATGATGGTCTCGCGAATGCCGAGACCGGTGAGGCTCATGAGCAGACGGTCGATACCCATACCCATACCGCCCGAAGGTGGCATACCGAACTCAAGCGCCTTGAGGAAGTCTTCGTCTAGCTTCATGGCCTCTGGGTCGCCAGCGGCGGCCAGGGTCATCTGCTCGACGAAGCGTGCACGCTGAATCACAGGGTCAACTAGTTCCGAGTAGCCGGTGGCCTGCTCGTAACCGTTGATGTAGAGGTCCCACTTCTCAACAACGCCGCTCTTGCTGCGGTGGTCGCGAGTCAGCGGGCTGGTGTCTACCGGGAAGTCGATAACGAAGGTTGGCTTGACCAAGTCGCCCTTTACGAAGTGCTCCCACAGTTCTTCGACGTACTTGCCGTGCAGTGGGTGCTCAATCTCGATGCCAACCTTCTTGGCAAGCGCCTTGAGGTCTGCGATCGGGGTTTCAGGGGTGATGGTCACGCCAGCAGCCTCCGAGAGGCTCTCGAACATCGAGATTCGTGGCCAGTTTCCGCCAAGGTCGTTGATCGAACCATCCTCGAGCACAACCTGGTGGGTGCCGAAGACATCCATCGCCGCGTTCTGAATGAGTTCCTGAGTTAGGTCAGCGATCGAGTTGTAGTCGCCATAAGCCTGGTAGGCCTCAAGCATCGCGAACTCTGGTGAGTGGGTGCGGTCGGCACCCTCGTTACGGAAGTTGCGGTTGATCTCGAATACGCGGTCGATACCGCCGACTACGGCCCGCTTCAGGAACAGCTCAGGCGCGATACGCATGAACAACTCGGTGTCGAAGGCGTTCGAGTGAGTCTTGAATGGACGAGCCGATGCACCACCGTGGATGGTCTGGAGCATCGGGGTCTCAACCTCGGTGAACGCGCGGTTCTCAAAGGTCTTACGAAGGCTCTTCATGACCTTCGCGCGAATCTGAACAACCTCGCGAGCACGGTCGCGAACGATTAGGTCGATGTAGCGGTGACGCACGCGGAACTCTTCGCCGAGTTCGTTGTGGAGGTTAGGCATCGGACGGATGGTCTTCGCAGCCATCTTCCATTCGGTGACCATTACCGAAAGCTCGCCGCGCTTCGAGGTAATGACTTCACCGACGACGAATAGGTGGTCGCCAAGGTCGACGAGTTCCTTGTAAAGCTCTAGCTGCTCTTCGCCAACCTTGTCTAGCGAAAGCATCGCCTGAAGGCGCTCACCGGAGCCGGCCTGCAGGGTTGCAAAACAAAGCTTTCCGGTGTTTCGCTGGAACATCACACGACCGGTAAGCGCAACGGTTTCGCCGGTTGCAACATCTACCTCAAGGTCTGGGTAAGCAGCGCGTACCTGCTCGATGCTGTGGGTGATTGGAAGCGATACCGGGTAGGCCTCGCTGATGGCGTTTAGTTTGTCGCGCTTGGCAAGGCGAACAGCAATCTGCTCCGGAAGGTCTTCGCCCTCTTCGGCGCCATCAAGTACTGGCTCTACTGGCTGCTGGTCGCTCATCGCGGCTCTCCTGCTATTGCTAAATCTCAAAAAGATGGTTGTCAATCAGACGGACCCCACCAACCTGCGCGGCTACAAGCAAAAGCGCAGCTCCGGTGTGATCCTTGCCCACCGCAGTGAAAGTCTGCGGGTCAACTAGGGCTAGGTAATCAAGTTTAGTCTCGGGTTCTCCGCTAATCATCTCCACGCCCATCGCTAGAGCCGCATCGATGGCCATGCCATCCTCGATGAGCTGGCTCACGGTGGCCAGAGTGATTGCCAGAATCTCGGCGATGTCGCGCTGCTCGGCATTCAGGTATCGGTTTCTGCTAGACATTGCCAGACCGCTGGTTTCACGGACAATTTCAGCACCGATGATGCGAAGCTTTGGGAACTCGGCGGCAGCCAGCTGGCGCACAAGGAATAGTTGCTGAGCGTCTTTCTGGCCAAAGACCGCAACGTCCGGGTTTACTAGGCTGAAGAGCCTTGCCACGACGGTGAGCATGCCGTCGAAGTGACCCGGACGGGCCGCGCCCTCGAAGGTCTCCCCCACCGGGCCGGCGTGCTTGGCCGGGATCTCAACGCCTGCCGGATAAACCTCATCCACCGATGGGGCAAAAACAATCTCCGCCTTGTCGCCGATTGCTGCAACGTCTGCATCCAGAGTGCGCGGATAACGGTCGAAGTCCTCGCCGGCACCAAACTGCTTCGGGTTCACAAAGATTGAGACCACGACTAAGTCCGAGTACACGCGAGCCTGGTCGAGAAGCGAGAGGTGACCGTCGTGAAGAGCACCCATAGTTGGCACAAAACCAACGCTCTTACCCGCAGCGCGCACCTCGGCGATGGCAGCGTTCAGCTCGGCAACGGTGTGAATGACCTGCATTAGAAACCTGTCTCGTCGGTTAGTTCGTCAATTTCTGGAGCCTTGTATCCCTGCGCGAGCGCCTGTTCGACGGCACTTCGCACGAGTGGGCCGAGAACCTCGCGGCCAGCCTGAATGTTTATCTCGTTCAGCAAGCCCATTGCCTGACCCACAACCAGCGCACTGAAGCTGCTGGCCACATCGATGGCCTCGGCGTACTTCGCGCGATCGGCCTCAGCCACCACCAGCGGCTCTCCGCCCATTTCGATAACCAAGGCCTGAGCGATAGGTAGAGCGATGTTTGGCGCAGTGATTGCAAAGTGCGCGTCGCGAATCTGCATGAGGTCGAGGCTGGTTCCGGTGAATCGCATCGCCGGGTGAATGGCCAGCGGAATGACTCCGCGGTTGGAAGCAGGGGCCAACACGGCAACTCCATGTTCGGCAGCCGTGTGCATCACCATTTGGCCGGCGCGCCACAGGCCAAGTTCGGCCCAGCCGGTCACAGCCTGCTCAATCTCGTTCGCCGGGATCGCCAGCAGCACGAGGTCTGCACCCTCAATGATTTCCGGTACGCCGGCGAGCGGCACACCCGGGAGGATAGCCTCGGCGCGCTCGATGTTCTCAGGGGTGCTCGAATGAATACCGATTACCAGATGACCAGCACCGGCGAGCGCCTGCCCGAGTATTGTTCCAACCGGTCCAGCACCGATGATGCCGACCTTCAGTCGTGACTCCGAGCTCATGCCGGAGTCGCCTCCGAGGAAGTCGGAGCATCGCCCTTGCCAGCGTTTGGCAAGCGACAGATTCGCTCTACCGCGAGCGCCAAAGCCATCGCGAGGATTGCACCAACAAAGGCCAACACGTTGTTCCAGATTGTCGCGGTAACAACAGGGGTGCTCAATTGCAAGGCCACCAGTCCCGCGTGCCAGCCTGCGAGAACAGCACTGGCAACGGCCACCGATTTGGCCAAAAGCAGGACTCGAACCGCATAGAAGGGGTTGAGCGGATTAGGGCGCTTACCGACTGTAGCTGCTGAGACATTTGTAACCGACGGCACCGAGTTTCCCTTTGCGTTGCCGGAGCCGATCGAGAGGTGAGCATTCGCCCTGGAGTACGCAATTAGTTGCTTGCGGTAGCGGTAAATGGGATACGCCAAGCAGGCGAGGATGATCGCAACCAGAGGAAGCGTGAATATCGAGTTGGTGCTGGCAACCGGAAGTGCCTGCCCGTGTGACACCTGATAGATGCCGAAGAAGCAGGCTAGAGCGCCGGCGCCCGAAGCCACCAAAACGAGCAATAGCGCCTTAGTGTTTTGCATCGCTCGCCTCCAATACCCAAACTTGATTTTCCATCTCGGCGGCCAATTCTGCAACCGGACCGTGCCCCGGAAGAATGGCCTCCGCATCGGCTAGGTTCCATGGAACCAGCACGAATGCCCGCTGGTAGGCGCGAGGATGCGGAATCGTGAGTTCTTTACCCGATTTGATGACATCACCATAGGTGATGATGTCGATATCTAACGTGCGCGATCCCCATTTTTCGAGGCGGACTCGCCCATGCTCGGTTTCAACTCGCTGGCAAGCGGCAAGCAGTTCCTTCGGCTTGAGTGAGGTCTCCACGATGACAACCGCGTTGAAGTACTTCGGCTTGGTTTCGTCGATGCCGGTTGGAGTAAGAGCATACGACTCAACAACCGGGGAAAGCTTTTTTACCTTTATACCTGGAACTAGAGCAAGCTGAGCAACCGCTCCCTGAATGTGCTCGCCGCGATCTCCCAGGTTGCCGCCCAAGGCTAGAACCGCCTTGACTTTGGCCATTTACCGAGAAGCCTTCACTGTGACGCTCACATCGGCAAATTCGAACGGGATTGGAGCCGATGGCTTGTGAACGGTGATCTTCGCACGTTGCACGACACCGCCGCCAAAGTTGAAAACCAGGTCGAGCAAACGCTGTGCGAGAGTCTCAATGAGATCAACCGGATTGTTCTTGGCGTTTTCGACGATTGCTGAGGCCAAGGTTCCGTAATGAACAGTCTTTGCCAGATCATCGGTGTTTGCCGCAGCATCCCCCTCGAGCCAAACACTCGCATCGATGACAAACTTCTGCCCGTACTGTCGTTCGAAATCAAAAACACCGTGGTGCGCGAAAACTTCGAGGCCGGTGATCTTGATTTTGTACATGCCTTAACCCTATTTCAGTTGCCCGCCGAGCGCAGTGCTTCGACCAGTTTGATGGTGTCGTTAGTGGCCTGCACATTGTGTACTCGCAACCCCCAGAGCTTGCGCTGGAGCAAGAGTGCGGTCAAAACTGCGGTGGCAAGATCGCGTCGGTTGTTGTCCACCGATGCCGGAGCGTCGGAGTCGAGCGTGCTAGCCAAGAACCGCTTACGCGAGGCTCCAACCAGCACAGGCAAACCCAAACCTTCGAGCAGATCGAGACGGGCAACGAGGTGCCAGTTCTGTGCGACATCTTTGGCAAAGCCAAGACCGGGGTCGACGATTATTCGATCTCGCGAAATGCCGTTGGCTACAGCGATTGAAACCTGCTCAGAGATCTCAGCCACAACGTCTGCAGCGACATCGTTGTAATTGTTGAGCTGATCCATCTGGTCGCTGAATCCACGCCAGTGGCTGAGAATGTACTTTGCTCCAGATTCAGCAACTGCCTTGTGCATAGCCGGGTCGGCAAGCCCGCCAGAAACATCGTTTACGTAGCTTGCCCCGGCCGCCACAGCGGCAACCGCAGTCTGCGCGTTCATCGTGTCCACACTGATTTCGCAGCCCGAGGTTACAAACCAAGGCTGCCGCCTTAGCGCCTCGATGAGCGGCACGACGCGAGCGATTTCTTCTTCAATTGCTACGCGTTCGGCACCCGGACGCGTTGATTCGCCGCCGATGTCGATAATGGTCGCCCCATCTTCGACGAGTGCTGTGGCGTGAGTGAGACCGAGCTCAAGGGAGTTATAGGCTCCGCCATCGCTGAAGGAATCTGGGGTCATGTTGACCACGCCCATGATCTGCGGGCGGATGAAGTTCGCTGGCTGTTGCGACGACTCCGAGTTAGAACTCACTTGGAGATCAGTCCCATAACCTCGGCGCGAGCTGCTGGCTCGGCGTAGCATCCCCGGGTTGCCATTGTGACGGTGGAAACTTCAGGCTGTCGCGCACCGCGTGAAGCAACACAGTGGTGTCGCGCCTCAACTACAACCACAACACCCTTTGTGCCGAGTCCGGCTTCAAGCGCGTCGGCAATTTGAGCGGTCAGGTTTTCCTGCAGTTGCGGACGCAGCGCCAATACCTCAACCAGCTTTGGCAAACGCCCAAGGCCAACTACTCGGTCGGTAGGTAAATAAGCAATATGCGCGACACCCGTGAAAGGCAGCAGGTGGTGCTCGCAGATCGAAACCAACTCAATGTCTTTCAACAAAACAAGGTCGTTGTGCTCTGCCGGGAAAGTCTCGCCAAGAACCGAAAGCGGATCTTGGCTAACTCCGGCAAAGAAGCCCTGATATGCCTCGGCGACCTTGTCTGGGGTTGCCAATAGTTCTGCTCGAGTTGGGTCCTCGCCAATAGCGGCAATGAGTTCAGTCACTGCCGCCTTGATACGAGCTACGTCAATCATCGAAACCAGATCCTTGGGCTACTTGCCAGACTCTTCAGTCTTTTTGGCGCGCGGCTTGCGCACGGCCTTTGGCTTAGCCGCGGCTGCTTCATCTGCGGTCGACGCCTTCTCAGGAATGGCGATCGGAGCCTGAGTGCTTACCGGGCGCTTTGCGCTCGAAAGCCAGGTCTTACGCTTTGGAAGCTTCTTGACCTTTGCAAAGATCTCAGCGATTTCGTCGGCCTGAAGAGTTTCCTTGATCATGAGTTCACGAGCAAGGTTGTCCAGGATTTCGCGGTTGGTCATCAGTGCCTTGTAAGCCTCTTCGTGAGCTGCCTCAACAAAGCTGCGAACTTCTGCGTCGATTACCTGAGCGGTCGACTCCGAGTAGTCGCGCTGCTGAGCCATGTCGCGGCCAATGAAGACCTCGCCACCGTTGCCATACGAAACCGCGCCAATGCTGTTCGAGAAACCGTATTGAGTGATCATGGTGCGGGCAATGTTGGTTGCCTTCTCGAAGTCGTTCGACGCACCGGTGGTTGGGTCGTGGAACACGATTTCTTCCGCAACGCGGCCACCCATAGCCCAAGCCATCTGGTCTAGCAGCTGGTTACGGGAAACCGAGTAACGGTCTTCTAGAGGAACAACCATGGTGTAACCAAGAGCGCGACCGCGTGGAAGGATGGTGATCTTGGTGACAGGGTCGCTGTGGTGAAGCGAGGCTGCAACGAGCGCGTGACCGGCCTCGTGATAGGCGGTGTTCAGACGTTCCTGATCCTGCATCAAGCGGCTCTTCTTCTGTGGGCCACCGATAACGCGGTCGATTGCTTCGTCTAGAGTCGGCGCATCGATGATCTTCTTGTTGGCACGAGCGGTAAGCAATGCTGCCTCGTTTAGAACGTTGGCAAGATCTGCACCGGTGAAACCAGGGGTGCGTCGAGCAACGGTTGCCAGGTCGACATCGTCGCCAACCGGCTTGCCCTTGGCGTGAACCTTCAGAATCTGCTCGCGACCGATTAGATCTGGCGCTGTAACACCAATCTGGCGGTCGAAACGGCCCGGACGCAGAAGCGCAGGGTCGAGGATGTCTGGACGGTTGGTAGCCGCAATAAGAATGACGTTGGTCTTCGAGTCGAAGCCGTCCATCTCAACCAGCAGCTGGTTCAGAGTCTGCTCGCGCTCATCGTTTCCGCCACCGATGCCAGCACCGCGGTGACGACCGACTGCATCGATTTCGTCAACGAAGATGATGGCTGGGGCCGAGGCCTTTGCCTGCTCGAATAGGTCGCGCACGCGGCTCGCTCCAACACCAACGAACATTTCAACGAAGTCTGAACCCGAAATGGTGAAGAACGGCACGCCAGCTTCGCCAGCTACAGCCTTGGCTACAAGGGTTTTACCGGTTCCCGGAGGGCCATACAGAAGCACACCGCGCGGAATCTTGGCGCCTACCGCTTGGAACTTCTGTGGCTCCTTTAGGAATTCCTTGATTTCTTGAAGTTCTTCAATTGCTTCGTCGGCACCCGCGACATCGGCGAAAGTGACCTTAGGCATGTCTTTGTTTACGAGTTTTGCTCGTGACTTACCGAAGTTCATGACTCGGCTGTTGCCACCCTGCATTGAACCCATAAGGAACCAGAAGACAACACCGATGATGAGGAACGGAACCAGGCTGCCGAGGAGCGATACGTACCAAGGAGTGTTTGGAACCTGGTCGTTGTAGCCGCCCTTGATCTTGGCTGCCGAAATGGTGTCTACTACCTGCTGACCGCGAGGGAAGACGTAGTAGAACTGGATCTGCTTGCCAAACTTCTTGTCTGCCTTGATGAGGTCTACGTCTACGCGCTGTTCGCTATCGACAACGACTACGCGCTCTGCGGCGCCAGTCTCGATGAGGTGCAAACCGGTTGCTGTGCTTACCTGACGGTAGCCGCCCTGTCCGAGCATCTGAGTACCGACGATTAGAACCATCACGGCCAGCAGAATCCATACGAATGGACCGCTGAAAAGTTTCTTTAGATTATTTGGCACGGAGTTACTTTCTAGAGTGTTACAGCGCTAAACATAAGGTTACCGTCGGACATTCCAACGCGGGTAGGTTGTTCGCGCACAGGCGAACTCACCCATGAAGTTTCGAAAGGTTTAGCTGTAGACCTTTGGGTCCAACACAGCGACGCAGTTGAGGCTGCGGTACTTCTCGTTGTAGTCGAGACCGTAGCCGACAACGAACTCGTTAGGAATGTCGAAACCGACAAGCCAAACTGGAACCTCTACCTTTGCGGCATCAGGCTTGCGCAAGAATGCAACAACCTCAACCGAAGCTGCACCTCGAGCCTTCAGGGTGGTCTCCAGCCACGACAGGGTTAGACCGCTGTCGATAATGTCTTCAACGATGAGGACATCCTTGCCGTGGATTTCGGCGTCAAGATCTTTAAGAATGCGGATCACACCGCTCGACACGGTTCCCGAACCGTAAGAAGAGAGTGCCATCCAGTCCATCGAAGTGGAGATGCTGAGTGCACGCGAAAGGTCTGCCATGAACATGACCGCACCCTTGAGAACACCAACTAGGAGAACATCCTTGCCCTCGTATCGCTTGTCAATCTCAGCTGCCAACTCGGCAACACGGCTGTTGATCTGCTCTTCGGTGACAAGCACCTTGGTTAGCTGGTCCTTAGCGGATTCGAAGTTCACTTAGCAGGCTCCCGTTTTGAGGGTTTTGGTCGATTTCAAGATGAGCTGACCATCTTGTCTTACAACTCTAGCCCCTGGAACGGTCAGTTCTTTTTGTCCGTGCCAGTTCGTAACCAATTGCATCACCTGGTCGACGTGAATCTTAGAAATTGTGGCCCCGAAAAGCGACAGAGACTTGTGAACCACACGGCTCCTCAAGGGGGCTGGTAGCGCAACCAAATCGGTCACACCAATGATGATTTTGGTCGCCGACAGCTTTGCCACACTCTTGAATGCAGCTTCACTTTGAGCTTCCAGGAATGCCAAGTCTTCCTGGACGAGTTCTGCGGTTCGAGCCAGCGATTGGACAATACCGCCGCCGAGTTCAGCCTCTAGAACAGGCAGCGCGGTCTTGCGCACCCGAACCCGGGTAAAGTCCGCCGACTCATTCGCCGGATCGTTCCAAACCTCAATACCTTGATCCGCACAGGCCGCCTCTGTCGTCGCTCGCGTTATCCCTAGCAGCGGGCGAAGCCAGCGGCCATCGACTGGAGACATGCCGGCAATCGATTTGAGGCCCGATCCTCGCGCGAGACCCAGGAGAACCGTTTCAGCCTGGTCGTTTTGGGTGTGCCCTAGGAGTACGTGCTTGGCGCCCAGTTTATTTGAAGCAGTCTCAAGTGCGGCGTATCGCCCCTCTCGAGCAGCTGCCTCCAAACCGCCAGCGCCTGGGCCAACCGGCACGGTGATAGAAACTACCTCTACCGGACTCAAGCCGAGAGCACCGAGACGTTCGGCAACTTCAGGCGCAACCTGCCTGGTGATCTCCTGAAGGCCATGTTCGACAACAACAGCACCAACTCGAATGCCAAAACGTCCGCCCTCAAAAACTGCTGCAGCCGCGAGTGCCATCGAATCTGCCCCACCTGAAACCGCAACCAAGACCAGCTCGCCTTCAACAAGCCCGGCAAGGTCCCAATTTTCGCGAACGGCTCGACGAACATCGGCCATCGCTGGCGTAAGCCTTGGTCGAACAGTCACTGCATTCCATTCATCGGTGTTGTCTATTAGGTAACCTTATTCTCAAGAGTTTCCTCTCTCTCAAGCCTAAATTGGAGCATCAATGCCTTACGACGCAATTATCGAAATCCCTCGCGGTAGCCGTAACAAGTACGAGGTTGACCACGAGTCGGGTCGAGTTTTCCTAGACCGCGTGCTGTTCACCCCGTTCGTCTACCCGGTTGACTACGGTTTCTTCGACAACACCCTTGGTGGAGACGGCGACCCGCTAGACGCATTGGTCTTGCTTGAGTTCCCAGTATTCCCAGGTGTAGGCGTTTCGGTTCGCCCGGTCGGCGTACTTCCTATGGAAGACGATGGTGGCATCGATGAGAAGGTCGTCTGTGTTCCTGCAAAGGACAAGCGCTGGGATCACATCCAGGACATCAACGATGTTCCACAGCAGACCAAGGATGAGATTTTCCACTTCTTCAGCCACTACAAGGACCTCGAGCCTGGCAAGTGGGTAAAGGTTGGCGAGTGGGCTGGCAAGGACGTTGCCGAGAAGCTCATCGTTGAGGCGCAGGAGCGCTTCAAGACCGAAGGTCACTAGTCTTCAACTAAACATCCCCCGATCCGGTTGGCACAGGCCACCTGGAATCGGGGGATTTTTATTTTTATTGAGGTTCGAGTTGGGTAGATCGAATAAGCCCATCAGCCGAGGCCACTAGAGCGCTTGCTACTACGCGGTTGGTCGCCCAGCGTATGGGAAGAGTTCTCCGTAACGAAGAGGCACGATGCGAACCGTACGAGCAGGGTTTGGCGCTTCCAGCATCATGCCGCCACCGAGATAGATAACAACGTGGTACTTGTCGCCATTGAATGAGGTGCCCGGCAAGGTGTACCACATTAGGTCTCCGGCAACCGCTTCCTTCACCGGAACCAACTTACGAGCCATCGCAAGCGTCAAGAACTGGTTGGTAGCCGAGTGGGTACCGATGTAAACGCCTGCTGCCGCGTATGCAGCCTTTGTGATTCCCGAGCAGTCCCAAACCGAAGGGCCCATTCCGCCAAGAACATAGGCCTCACCCAGCTGCTGCTTTGCGAATGCAATTGCGGTGTCCACCTGGCTTTGGTTTGGCGGACCCACCGAATAAAGTTCTGGCGCATCCGGTGCGGAACTTCCCGCATTCTGACGAGCTTCGGCCGCCAAGCCCTCAGCTCGCTGACGTTCGAGGTCTGCAGTTGTGTTCTGCAGTGTTGCCAACTGAGCGTAAAGAATCTTGTTAGCCGCATTGTCTTTAGCAACCTGAGTTTGTACGGCGCTCGCGGCAGATTGTGCAACCTGGAACTTCGCCCTTGCATCTGCGGCCTTGGTGGCCAGTTCAGTCTTTGCCACCTTGAGCTGATCTGTAAGACTCTGGGCGTACTTCGCCTTCTCCATCGCGCGCTGGTAAATGGTGTCGCTCTGTTGAGCCACTTTGTCCTGAGCACCAAGTTTGTAAAGCAGGTTCTTCGCATTTCCAGGGTTTAGCAAGAGGTTTACGGTGGTTCCGCCACTACCGTCGCGATACATCTGGGCTGCAATTTGACCTAGCTGAGACTTGGCAGCGTTTGCCTGCGCGGTAGCGGTGGTCACCTGCCCCTGAAGGGCTTTCACGCGAGATGCCACTGCATCCACAGCGTTTTGAGCCTGGTTGAACGCCTCGCCCTTCACGAGTGCAACCTTGCCAAGTGCATCGGCCTTTGCCTGCTCAACCTGAAGAATTGCCTGCAACTTGGCGATCATCGCCTTCTTGGCGGAAACTTTTTTCTTTGCCGCTTGGATGTCGGCCCACGAAGGATAGTTAGGCACAGCCTGAGCCGGTGCTGCGGCGATAAAGCCACCCAGAAGGGCAATCGTTGCCGCGAATCCAGTGAGGAATCGAACGGTTTTTCCGCGGGAAACGCCTCCGAAAGACAAAGCCAAGGGGCACCTCCTGAAAACCAAAGCTAGAACTTAAGGCTAACAGGTGGCCTTGCCGGCTTGCGTAACCGCGCTGATGCTACTAGGATTTTCTCTTGGTGCTGTAAAGCTCCACTGCTTTGTAGGCCCCATCGTTTAGTGGCCTAGGACGCTGCCCTTTCACGGCAGTAGCACGGGTTCGAATCCCGTTGGGGTCACTATAAAGCGATGGAACAAAGCACCGACCATGGTCCTGTAGCGCAGTTGGTTAGCGCGCCGCCCTGTCACGGCGGAGGTCGCGGGTTCAAGTCCCGTCAGGATCGCCAAGTAGCGAAAGTTACTTACGGCTCTGTAGCTCAGTTGGTAGAGCGAACGACTGAAAATCGTTAGGTCACCGGATCGACGCCGGTCGGAGCCACGAAAATCCCCTGATCTCACGTCGGGGGATTTTTACTTTAAGTTTTGACTTCAAGTTTGGGCAGCGTGAATTTTCCTTCACCCTTGAGCCTGCGTAGTTCACTAAACTGACAGCATCTTCCAAAACTGTAACTAAGCGCCCAAAAGGCAGCTGCAGCGAGCGACAAGGGAAAACATGTCAGAGTACCCACGCCTCAACATCGGCGAGACCGCACCAGATTTCAGCCTCTTGAACCAAGACGCAAAGACGGTCAACCTTGCGGACTATCGCGGTAAAAAAGTAATTCTCTACTTCTACCCTGCCGCTTCTACCCCTGGTTGCACCAAGGAAGCCTGTGATTTCAACGACGCACTGAATCCACTCGAGGCCGCCGGATACACGGTCATTGGTATTTCACCAGACGACACCCCAAAGCTTGCCAAGTTCAAGAAGTCGCAGGATTTGAACTTTGAGTTGCTTAGCGACCTAGACAAGGCAATCCACCAGGCCTACGGCGCATACGGCGAGAAGACCCTCTACGGACGCGTTTATACCGGAGTGCTGCGCAGCACGTTCGTACTCGACGAAAACGGTGTCATCCAACTTGCCCTTTACAACGTAAAGGCCACCGGCCACGTCGCGATGCTTCGCAAGCAACTCGGAATTTAGAGTTAGCCAGCCCATCGGGCTGTCGTTTTACTGAATCTGCTCTTTTGCGTGCTTCAGCACTGGCTTACTGAACATCAACGCCAGTACCGCAACTCCGGTGATAACCAAAAAGGCCCCGATCAATGGGTTGCCACCACGACCAGTGAAACTCTGGGATGCAATAAAAAGCTGAGCTGTCTGCCAGAAGATTGCGCTAGAGCGTGCCCAACGTAGCCCCTCGCGAAGTCGGTATGCCGTGAACCCGACCCATACTGCCGAACCGGCGAAAAGTGCCACGAGCGTGAGGTCTGCAGCGACGCTTCGGAACTGGCCGATCATCAAGGCATTCACTAGAAATACCGCAACGGCCAGCGACTCAAGGCCAACGAAAATGGCTGCGAGATTCCATATTTGCTTGAGTTTGCGACCACCATCGGTGCCTACATTTTGTTGCTGCTGCGACATAAAAACCTTGATTTCCGGCAAATGGGGTATTGCCAAACGCCTCTGATTATGAAACCATATTGAGAGTTACAGATGTGCCAAAGGCGCCCTTTCAGTAACAAATTTTGCGATTTACCAGACGGTCTGACCGTCTCCTTTGGCTGTGCGCCAAAGACCCAACACAAAGGAATATGCTGCATGAACATGACTTGGCTAAATGAAGCTCGATGCCTCACCGAAGACCCAGAACTGTTCTTCCCAGTAGGAAACACTGGCCCAGCAGTAGAACAGATCGAACAGGCTAAGGCCGTTTGCCGCGAGTGTGGCGTTACCAACTTCTGCCTCGAATACGCAATCAAGGAAAACCAGGACACCGGCGTATGGGGTGGCCTTTCTGAAGACGAGCGTAAGTCGCTCAAGCGTAAGTACGCACGCGCACGCCGCGCCAGCTAAGTTTCACCATCACCGAAGGCCCTGCCCTCGGACAATGTAAAAAATCCAGCCCCTCGGGGCTGGATTTTTTGTTATTCGGAAATCCGATGGGTCACTGCAGCCATTCGGGGCGAATCCAACTTACGGCTACAGCGGAAGGGTTACGACCGCGCGGGTTCCGCCATCAGCCGGTGAATACCAACGAATAGTGCCACGCAACTCCCCCTCAACAAGGGTGCGCACAATCTGGGTTCCCAGGCCAGAACCAACTTGCCCATCGGGGAGTCCAGTGCCGTTGTCTGATACAGCAATCTCCAGCTTCTTTGAGGTGCGCTCAGCCGAGACCGCCACGAGCCCGCTGCGGTCTCTCAGGCCGTGCTCCACCGCATTGGTAACCAGCTCGGTCAATACCACCGCAAGTGTGGTGGCCACCTC
>JBEEJV010000053.1:0-28508 GCA_041169005.1 Actinomycetota bacterium | reverse complement strand
GATAGACGTAGAGCGTTTGCATCGGCTTCGATGAGGATTCCGCTAAGGATGATCTGAGCCTTGTTGCGCTGAGGCAGAATGCGAGCGGCAAAAGATACGGCTTCAGACAAGACGTCTTTGTTTACCTGGAACTTCAATGTTTTTCCTATCCAGAAAAGCTGATTGGGGCCAAACAGGTTTTGGTCTTAAAGTGTCCCACAAAACTCAGCAAAATGTAGAACCCATAAAAACGGGCATATTCGTTATCAATTTCCAAATTCAATATTTTTAAATAAAAACATCATTAACCAGCTGTGCAATTGTTTATAACTGGCTGTTGGCCTTATTTAAGTAAGTAACTACATCTATGTAAGTTGTATAAACAGCTGTGGATTAATCTGTGGATAAGTAGAAAGCCTGTTGAAAGCAGAATTTGATTTCACCAGGTGTTCACCGGCTTATTCACGGTTATTGCCAAGTTATTCAGAGTTATCCACAGGTTTATTAACAAGTGGATATGTAATAAAAGCCCCCGATTTATTAATAAATCAGAGGCAGTTGGTTAAACGTGAAACTAAGAGCGCTGATTGCTCTTGATGCGAGTGATGATGTCGGTAACGTGCGAGTAGATCTCACGCTTACGGTTCATGTCTTCGCGAACCTTGCGGCAGGCGTACATCACAGTGGTGTGGTCGCGGCCACCAAATAGCTGACCTATCTTTGGAAGCGAAAGGCTGGTCTGCTCGCGGCAAAGGTACATTGCAATCTGACGGGCTTGAGCAATCGCCTGAATACGCGAAGAGCCAGACAGATCTTCTTGGCTGATTCCATAGAAGTTAGCCACGGTACTCATGATTTCAGACGGGGTAGTGGTTGCCGAGGCATCTCCCACCTGAATCACATCGCGCAAAACCGTCTGCACCAAGTTCATGTTGATTGGCTGGTGGTTCAAGTTGGCAAAAGCGTTAACGCGGATGAGAGTTCCCTCAAGCTCGCGAATGTTCGAAGAAACAACCTGTGCCATGTACTCGATGATGTCGTCAGGCACGCGAAGGCGATCGTTGTCTGCCTTCTTTCGCAGAATGGCGATACGGGTTTCAAGCTCTGGAGCCTGGATGTCGGTGGTTAGACCCCAGCTAAATCGAGTAAGCATGCGCTCTTCGAAGCCATCCATGTCTTTAGGCGGCTTGTCCGAAGTGATTACAACCTGCTTGTTGTTCATGTGCAGGGTGTTGAAGGTGTGGAAGAAAGCTTCCTGAGTCTGTTCCTTACCTGAAAGGAACTGAATGTCGTCAATCAGAAGGAGGTCGATGTCTCGGTACGCCGACTGGAACTCAGAGTTCTTGTTGTTCTGAATGGCGTTGATGAATTCGTTGGTGAACTCTTCGCTCGAAACGTAGCGAACCTTACGCTTTGGATGAAGGGCGATTGTGTAGTGACCAATCGCGTGCAAAAGGTGAGTCTTGCCCAGTCCCGAATCGCCATAGATGAACAGCGGGTTGTAACTCTTAGCTGGTTCTTCGGCTACAGCGAAGGCTGCTGCATGAGCGAAACGGTTTGAACCACCGATGACGAAAGTATCGAAGGTGTACTTAGGGTTCAGGCGGGTGTCATAAGGGCGGACATCCAAGGCACCTCCCGAAAGGTAGTTAGGAACGTCAGCAGCGTTCGATGCACCACCCAGTGGACCTGCCATCGAACCATTAGAAGTCTGAACGGCAGCCGCACTAGCTTCCTGCTCAAAAACCTTTGCGCCTTCGAGATCTGCATTCACGGCAAGCTGCATACGAATTGGTCCACCGAAATCGGCGTTGGTCGCCATGTATTCGTTGATCACGCTCATGATGCGCTGTTCGATCATGCCCTTGGTGATTTCGTTTGGAACTTCTGCGAAGAGAGTCTCACCAAGGATGGCAACTGGCTCAATCAGATTTAAGAATCCGAGAGCCTGGCGGCTTACACGCTCATCGTTGGCAAGGCGAGTGAGAAGCGAGTGCCACAGTGTGGCTACTGCGTCTTCGTCGCTCATCGTTGATCCTTCAAGGGCCTTGTTTTTATTGGGGTGTAGCGGTGCTTGTTAGAGTTTTCCACAGGAATCAACAAATTGTCCACCATTGTGGATAACTTGTGGATAACTCTGTTTATTCAGTCAGATCGACCTGAAAAACCCCGAGAGTCTGATTCAACCGGATATGAATCCGACACGCAAATTCGAGCGGCGTGTCGTTGCTTTAGTTGGCAATAGTTCTGTGTCAAGATTTTGCGTTTATATCAAAAATTGGGTTCAGAAACTTGACCGCGCCCATTTAAAGCCTTATTTTTAATAGGTTGCTCGGTCCAGAGGTTGGCCGAGACTGAAAATCCTGGAAGAAACTCCATCGGAGCTATTTCAAACAACTAAGTGAACCTCAAACAAAACTTTGGAGTGATCACCAATGTCAAAGCGTACTTTCCAGCCGAACAACCGTCGTCGCGCAAAGACCCACGGTTTCCGTCTACGTATGTCGACCCGTGCCGGTCGTGCAATCCTTGCTGCTCGTCGCCGCAAGGGTCGCGTAGAGCTTTCGGCCTAAATAAGTAAGAGCCAGATGCTGGCTAAAGAGAATCGTTTGCGTAAGGCAGATGATTTTCGTGCGACCATGCGTAATGGGCGCAAGACCAGCTCGGCTAACTTCGTCATCTATCTAAAGCGGGATCTGGGCAACACCCAGGCCCGCTTTGGTTTTGTCGTAGCAAAAACCGTAGGTAACGCCGTAAAGCGCAATCTTGTAAAGCGTCGTCTGCGCGAACTCGCACAATCTCAACTTCCACAAATGGCTTTTCCCGCCGATGTTGTAGTGCGCGCCCTTCCGGGTAGTGCCAGCATCGACTGGAATACACTTGTCGAAGAGTTCAATGAGGCCTGGACTAAGGCGTCAGACAGGGCGATTCAAGCGTGAGTTTGCTTGAATTCATCTGGTTGGCACCAAGGAACTTGGTTCTGGCTTTCTTGATTTTGTATCGAAAGTTCATCTCCCCTCTTTACGGAGATGTCTGTAGGTACTACCCCAGCTGTTCCAGTTATGGTTTGCAGTCGGTTCAACAGCGCGGTGTTGCGTTGGGAATCTTGCTTACCGCTTGGCGCATACTCCGTTGTAACCCCTGGTCCGCCGGTGGAGTAGACGAGGTAAAGCCTGGCGCTGGCCACTATCGCATTACAAAACTTGGTTTTGTGGTGCCAAAGAGTCTTGATGTAAGAAAGGCAAGTAACTAATGGATCTGCTCTGGCCGATTAAATGGGTTATCGAACTAGTACTAGTAGGTTTCCACTCGCTCTTTACCGCACTAGGTATGGGCACCAACGATGGTTTCACCTGGGTGCTAGCAATCACCGGCCTCGTTCTCGTGGTTCGTGCCTCGCTCATTCCGCTGTTCGTAAAGCAGATTCTGAGCCAGCGCAACATGCTGGTTGTACAGCCTGAGCTGCAAAAGCTACAGAAGAAGTACAAGGGTAAGAACGACCCAGATTCGCGTCAGGCCTTTGCCAAGGAGCAGATGGCTCTATACAAGAAGCACAACGCGAACCCAATGAGCTCGTGCTTGCCACTGCTTGTTCAGATGCCTATCTTCTTCGGCCTATTTACCGTACTAAACGAGGCACAGCACAACAAGCCTGGTGTTGGTCTTATGACTCTCGACCTTGCAAACTCGTTTGCCAACTCAAACGTCTTCGGTGCGCCACTAAAGGCAACCTTCATGACCAGCGACTCGATCGAAGTGAAGATCCTCGCTGCCGTAATGATTCTTCTTATGACTGCTTCGCAGTTCATCACCCAGCGTCAGATTCTGGCTAAAAACACCAACCCTGACGTAAACAACAGCCAGTACATGCAGACCCAGAAGATCATGATGTACATCTTCCCTGTTCTGTTCGCTGTTTCGGGTGTTGCTTTCCCTCTAGGTGTTATGACCTACTGGCTAGTTTCTAACTTCTGGACCATGGGTCAGCAGTTCATCGTTATCCGCAACATGCCGACTCCTGGCTCGAAGGCTCACCACGAGCGCGAGGCACGTCTAGCAAAGCGCGGTAAGTCGTCAGCGTCTGCTGTCACTGCAGCTGAGGAAACCATTGCAGAGGCAGTAAAGCCACAGCGCCAGCAGCCAGTTTCAAAGGCACGCGCTAAGAAGAAGCCAACCAACTAATCAGTGCCACCGGCACATTCTCAAGGGGACACCATGAGCGAAAAAGAACTTGAAGTAGCAGTAGAAGCAAAGCTTGACGCCGCTGCAGATGTTAAGCAGCTTGAAGAAGAGGGCGACATCGCCGCCGACTACATCGAAGAGCTTCTAGACATCTACGACCTAGACGGAGACATCGACATCGATGTTCGACAGGGCCGCGCCTACATCGCCGTTACCGGTGAGGCAGACAGCAGCCTACGTTTGATTTCGGACCCAGAAACCGTGGAGGCTCTCCAGGAGCTTGCCCGCCTGGCCGTACAGACCAAGACCAACACCTTCAGCCGCTTGATTCTTGACGTTGCCGGTTCGCGCGACGCCAAGGTTGCCTCACTAGCCAAGATGGTTAGCAAGCAGATTGAGAAGGCCAAAGAGACCGGCAAGAGCGTCGCTCTGAAGCCAATGTCTTCTTACGAGCGCAAGCTCGCACACGACCTAATCGCTGAGGCCGGCCTGGTTTCGGAGTCTGAGGGCGAGGGCAAGGAACGCCACATCGTCATTAAGCACGCCGAATAAGCAAATCTCTCTATGTTTCACGTGAAACATTCACAGTAGTGTTTCACGTGAAACATTTTTTTGCCCGGATGGGCGAGGGGATGTAAACCGAGGCTTTGCTGCCTCAGTAGCCCAAGAACTTCGAAAGACACAGATGCCTGAAGAATACGAACTAGAGATGGAACCGGCGGCTGCCGAGGAGATCTTTGGCGCTGGTATCGGGCAGGCCCGCGATTACGCGACCAACCTTGTACTAGACGCAGATCTGCTTGGTCTGCTTGGTCCACGCGAGATGCCAAAACTATGGACCCGCCACATCCTTAACTCAGCCGTAGTGGCCGAGAGCCTGGTGGCAGGGGATACCGTGGCTGACGTTGGCTCCGGCGCAGGTCTACCGGGCATTCCTATGGCAATCGCCCGTCCAGACGTACACTTTACGCTCATTGAACCAATGGAACGACGCGCAGGATGGCTCCAGCAGCAGGTCGAAGACCTCAAACTAGAGAATGTGACCGTAATTCGAGCTCGCGCCGAAGAGGTGACTGACCGAAAGTTCTCCGTGGTCACAGCCCGTGCCGTTTCTGCACTTCCGAAGCTGCTGCGCCTATGCGTTCCGCTGCTTCAGCCCGGAGGTCGCGTTGTTGCCCTGAAGGGTAGCAAGGCACAGGATGAGATCGACGATTCCAAGCCGCTGATGAAGAAGCTCAAGATTCGTGACTTTGAAATAGTTTTCAACGGAGTTAAGCACTTGGCCGAACCTACCCGCGTAGTTATTACTAGGCTTATCTGAGATTGGAGTATCCGATGAGTTTGAACGAATCTCTACCTGCAGAGCAGGGTGTGCCTACCAAGGCGACGGTCGCTCCTACCCTAGGTTTCCCTAACAACCGTGTGGCACAGAGTCCTGAATCTACCGGATGGCAAGCGTCAAAGGTGCTTGGCACCGGCCTTGCCGACAAGGCTCTCGCAACCGTAGAAAACATCAAGAAGTAAGGTTTCACGTGAAACATTCGGGCAACCTTGGCGGAATTGGCGACACTCCGCTCGCACGCGAGATCGCGACAAATAACGCGCGTATCCACGCTGTAAACGCCGCCACCGTAAAAACTCCAGCCCAAACCCGTATATTCACCATCAGCAACCAGAAGGGTGGAGTGGGAAAGACCACTACCGCCGTAAACCTTGCTGCAGCTTTGGCTCAAAAGGGCCTGCGAGTCTTGGTTATCGACCTTGACCCTCAGGGCAACGCGTCCACCGCGCTAGGCATCAACCACCACTCAGGCATCAAGGGAATCTACGAGGTTCTGACCGAGGGAGTGGACCTAGCGTCGGTCATTTACAAGAGCCCAGTGATGGAAAACCTTTACTGTGTGCCGGCAAGCATCGATCTGGCAGGCGCCGAGCTCGAAATTTTCGCCGGATACGACCAGAACGAGCGCAACTATCGCCTTAGAAACGCTCTCAGAGCGTTTGCCGAGACCTCAGCGAACAAACTCGACTACATTTTCATCGACTGCCCACCAAGCCTGGGCCTGCTAACCGTAAACGCATGGTCAGCGGCAACAGAAGTTCTTATTCCGATTCAGTGTGAGTACTACGCGCTAGAAGGTTTGAGCCAGCTGCTTCGCAACATTAGCCTGATTCAGCAGCACCTCAACCCTCAGCTCGAACTGAGCACCATTCTTCTCACCATGTACGACAGCCGCACCAACCTGTCGGCTCAGGTAGCAGACGACGTGCGTGAGCACTTCCCAGACAAGGTGCTTAGCGCGGTCATTCCTCGCTCGGTGCGTGTTTCCGAGGCGCCAAGCTACCAGCAGCCAGTCATCACCTACGACAAGACTTCGCCAGGAACCATTGCCTACCTAGAGGCAGCGGTTGAGTTGGCAAACAAGGGAGCATAACCATGGCAGAAAAGAAGGGCGGCCTCGGCCGCGGAATCGGCGCACTGATTCCAACCAGCGATGTGCCTTCGGAACGTCCAATCGACATGTTCTTTACGTCTTCGAACGAAGCACCAGCAGCGGAGCTGGTAGCCGTTCCTGGAGCGCGTTTCGGACACCTAGACATCGAGTCAATCGTTCCTAACCCGCGTCAGCCGCGCTCGGTTTTCGAGCCAGAAGCCTTTGCTGAACTGGTACACAGCATCCGTGAACTCGGTGTTCTTCAGCCGATTGTGGTTCGACCATTGGGCGAGCGTGACGGCAAGCCAACCTACGAACTAATCATGGGTGAGCGTCGTCTGCGCGCCAGCAAGGAAAATGGCCTGGCTAAGATCCCTGCGGTTATCCGAGAGACTGCCGACGAGAACATGCTTCGCGATGCGCTGCTTGAGAACCTGCACCGCAGCGACCTCAACCCGCTAGAAGAAGCAAGTGCTTACCAGCAGCTGCTTGAAGACTTTGGCATCACTCAGGAAGAGCTCGCCAACCGCATCGGCCGAAGCCGTCCGCGAATCACAAATACTTTGCGTCTCCTAAAGCTTCCTGCCGATGTGCAGAAGAAGGTTGCCGCCGGAGTTCTGAGTGCAGGCCACGCACGAGCGATCCTTGGAGCAAGCAGCGAAGAGCGCATGACCTACTGGGCCAACAAGGTAATCAACGAGGGGCTTTCGGTTCGCGCTCTTGAAGAGGCGATTGCCATGGACAAGGGTGAGGGCTCAAGCAAGTCTGGCGGCAGCATCCGTCCTGGTGGACGCACAGACATGCTCAAGGAGATCGCAGATCGCTTGGGCGACCAGCTCAACACCGGCGTAAAGATTGCCCTAGGAAAGAAGAAGGGCCAGCTGGTCATCGACTTCGCAACCGTCGCAGACCTAAACCGCATTCTCGACGAGCTGGGTTACAAGCGCGACTAGGAATAAGTTATCCACAATTTTCCACAGTTATCCACAGGCCTTCGGGACTGTGGATAACTTGCTTAAGCGGCCCTATAGCCCAGTAATGGCGCGGAATTAGGCAAGGACAGTTACAAAGTTGGTGAATTGTTTCACGTGGACCCGTGGATAGCGTAGACGAGCTATCTAGACAGGTCAATGCCGTGCATGACCATGCAGATGCGCGGGCTAGTGCGGCCCGCCATGAGGTTTTGGTGGTTAGCCCTGACCGCGAACAGCAGCCTCAGCCAGCCCCAGATAGGTCTGTGCGAGCGATGAGCCGGTTGCCACGACCGCCTGAGGCAGGAGTGAGGTTTCGGTGAGTCCAGGGGCTACGTTGGCCTCTAGGAACCAAGGAACGCCGTTCTCGTCCACAATCATGTCGATGCGTGAAAGGTGGCGGAGTCCAAGTTCCTCGTGAGCGGCAATAGCCATGGCGGCCGCCTTATTCAAAACGTGCTCGTCGAGGCGGGCAGGTACGTAGTAGTTGATATCGCCAGCAACAATGCGCTCGTCGTAGCCAAAAACGCCGGTAGTGCTCTCAATTTCAACCGCAGGAAGCGCAATAGCTCCAGCACCGTGGTTCACCACAGAGATTGCGAGCTCAGTTCCAGCAACAAACTTCTCAACGATTGCTACATCGCAGTAAACATAGGCATCAACCATGGCACGCGAGAGGTGTTCGGCGTCGTGGACAATCGTGACACCCTGTGCAGAACCGCTACGAGCCGGCTTCACAACCAGTGGGAAGCTCAAAGACTGCGAGATCTTGTGCAAAACGGCGTCTGCATTGAGCTCACGGAAGGTTTCCTTTGGAAGAGTTACAGAAACCGGGGTCTGAATGCCTGCGCGCTCAACCAAAATCTTGGCAATCGACTTATCCCAGGCCAAACGTGCCGCTCCAGCCGGTGCTCCCACAAAAGGCACGCCGGAAAGAGCCAAAAGGTCACGTAGGGAGCCATCCTCGCCCGATGCACCGTGAAGAATTGGCCAAACTACGTCTGGCTTGTCTTCTGCGATGTTCTGGAAGAGGTTTTCGTCTGGCTCGCGAATAACAACAATTGCTCCCGCATCGGTGAGAGCATCTGCAACACGGCGACCACTCTTGAGCGAAATGTCACGTTCGTGAGAAATGCCGCCGCAAAGAATCTGCACCTTGAGGTGGTGGCCTTTGTGAATGTTTGGGATCATGATTTCCCTGCCTTTGTTGTAACTCTACTTGGCGTTGAAGGTTTCGAGGAGCTCGGTCTGCAGGTTGATAACTGAGGCCAAGCGCTTGATGCCCAGGTTGATGTTTTCTGGGGTTGGGTAGCAGTAGGAAACGCGTAGGAAGCGCTGTCCGGTGCCATTTGCGAAGAACGCGGTACCTGGGGTGTAGGCCACCAATTCCTTGACAGCAAGCGGAAGCATTGCCTTCGAATCGATTCCCTCAGGCAAAGTCACCCAAAGGTAGAAGCCGCCGTCAGGGCGAGTGGTCTGCAGGTGAGGGAGGTAGTCCTTCATTGCGCTCAGTGCTGCATCGCGACGCTCGCGGTACACGCCACGGAAGGTGTCAATCTGGCTCTTCCAGTCGCTCTTGTCCAGGTACTCACTGATGAGCATCTGGGTGAAGGTGGATGGGCTCAGAAGTGCCGATTCGTTGGCTAGGACGAGCTTGTCGCGGATTGCAGGCGGTGCAAGCACGTAACCAACGCGGAAACCTGGTGCAAAAATCTTCGAGAAGGATCCCAGATAAATGACGCAGTCTTCTTCGTAAGAGCGCATTGCAACCGGCGGCTTCTCGCCAAAGTACAACAAACCGTAAGGGTTGTCTTCGAGGATGAGGATGTGTTCGCGGCGAGCAATCTCCACGATGCGGTGACGACGCTCTTCGGTGAGGGTCACGCCCGATGGGTTGCCGAAGTTTGGCACTAGGTAGATGAACTTGATGTGGCGACCCTCGGCCTTGAGGCGCTTGATATCGGCCTCAAGTGCGTCTGGATCCATACCCTGGTCATCGGTGTGGACATGTTCCACGTGAGCTTCATAGTGGCGGAAGATGCCAAGCGCACCCACGTAGGAAGGCGACTCGGCCATGACCACATCGCCGGCGTCAAGGAAGAGGCCACCGAGGAGGTCTAGGCCCTGCTGGCTACCGGTAGTGATAACAATGTCTTCAACGCTCGAGGCAATACCCTCAAGGGCCATAACTTCGCGGATCTGGTCGCGCAGCTTGAGGTCTCCCTGGCCGCCGCCGTACTGAAGCGCGTAGTTTCCACGAGACTCCATCATCGACTCGAAAGAAGCCGACAGCAGTTCCTTTGGAAGGGCGCTAACGTAAGGCATTCCACCGGCGAGCGATACAACTTCTGGGCGCGAAACTACGGCAAACAGAGCACGAACCTCGGAAACCGAGAGAGTGTTCGCGCGCGCGGCGTAACTATCCAACCAGTGGTCGAAGTTATTGCCTTGCGTGTTGTTTGTTGTCATTTTCCTTGCTCCAAAAATGGTATTCATACCAGCCTAGTAAAAAACCCGCACCGAACCTACCCAATAAGGGCGGCCGATGCGGGTTAAACGACCCGGGATGATCCCGGAACTGGCACAACGCCAGAGTGGGCGTTAGCCCAGGAAGTCGCTCAATTCGTTTACTAGAACAGCCTTTGGCTTAGCGCCAACGATGCTCTTTACAACCTGGCCACCCTGGAAGACCTGGAGCGCTGGGATGCTGACGATGCCGTACTGCATTGCAAGCTGCTGCTCGTTGTCTACGTTGACCTTTACGATCTCAATCTTGTCTGCGTACTCAGCAGCAATCTGGTCGAGGATTGGCGCTACCTGGCGGCAAGGGCCACACCACTCTGCCCAGAAGTCAACCAATACTGGCTTGTTGTTCTGTAGTACATCCGCCGCGAAGCTTGCGGTGGTTACGTTCTTTGCTGCGCTCATTTCAAAAAACTCCTGTCTCTCGTTGTTTCAAGTTTAGGTTGGCCGGAGGCCGGTTTGGCTCTGGTTGCCGGGGTGGTTGGACCGGTTTCCCGGCACCAAACCTAGTGGCTGGTTAGGTAGTGCTCAGCGTCCAACGCTGCAACACAGCCAGAGGCTGCCGCGGTGATGGCCTGACGGTAGGTTGGGTCGATTACGTCTCCGCAAGCAAATACACCCGGGAGGCTGGTCTTGGAGCTGCGACCCTCCACCTGGATGAACTTCTCGTCGGTTAGTTCTACCTGGTTCTCAACAAGCCAAACGCGAGGGTCATTTCCAATTGCGATGAAAAGACCGTCTAGGTCTAGGTTTCGCGTGGAACCATCTACGGTGTCCTTGAGGGTCACACCGGTCAGCTTGCCTTCGCCGTGCAGTTCTTCAACTGCGCTGTTCCAGATAACTTCGATCTTTGGGTTTGCGAGTGCGCGGTCCTGCATAATCTTGCTGGCCTTGAAACTGTCGCGGCGGTGGATTAGATAAACCTTGCTTGCAAAGCGGGTTAGGAAGTTAGCCTCTTCCATTGCGCTGTCGCCACCACCAACAACGGCGATGGTCTTCTCACGGAAGAAGAAACCGTCGCAGGTTGCACACCATGAGACTCCGTAGCCCGAGAGCTCCTTTTCGCGCGCGATACCAAGCTCGCGGTAAGCGGCGCCGGTTGCGAGGATGACGGTTTTGGCTTCGTAGGTCTGGCCTAGGCCGGTCTTCACGATCTTTACGTCGCCCTTGAGGTCTACCTCGATCACGTCGTCTAGCAGGACTTCGGTGCCGAAGCGCTCTGCCTGAGCCTGGAAGTTGGCCATCAGCTCTGGACCCATCAGGCCTTCAGGGAAGCCTGGGAAGTTCTCCACCTCGGTGGTCTTCATGAGTTCTCCACCGGCTTCAACGCTCGACGCGATTAGAAGAGGCTTTAGGCCAGCACGAGCCGTGTAGATAGCCGCGGTAAAACCGGCAGGGCCGGAACCAATAATGATGACGTCGCGCAAGGCAGTCTCCTGTGGGATTTATGAGTAACTCACTCAAGCAAATTTTAGCGCGTTGGCATTCCCCAATAACGCTGAAATGCTGGGGATTACGGACTGTGGCGGTTGGATAACAACGGGCCACCAGGGGGAGGCCTTGGTGCTTAGCGCTTGCGGCGGTTCAACTTTGCGAGCATCGGCTTCACGGTCTCGCGAAGCAGCGCAAACTCCGGTGCCCGGATTGCCCAGAGTGCGCCAACGAAAACTACAAGAATTACAACGCCCACGATGCCCGAAGCGATGACCGCGGTAGCTACTGAACGCACCGCGAAGTGACCGATGCCAGTTCCACCGATCGCGTTCAGAGTGAGTGCGCCAGCTACACCTGCGATTGCTGCAGCTATTGCGTATCGGATCAGGGTGGCAAACACTCCATCGGCGAACTTTCCGATGCGCTTGCGCAGAACAAAGAACGCGATAACAGCCTGAACGGTGACGGCCGCGCTGGTGAGATAGGCGAGTGCGGCAGCGCGGGAAGCCGGTTCAACCAGCTGCTGAATGGCCAGTGCGCCAACGATGAACAGCGACGACTGAACCACCGTTATGTAGAACGGCGTGCGGGTATCTTCTAGCGAATAGAACGCCTTTTGCATGAAGAAACCGATGCTGAATGGCAGTAGTCCGACCATGAACGCAACTAAAACCTGTGCGAGCGAAACGGTGGCCGAATACTCACCGACGAACACGCGGCTAATCGGATAAGCCAGAGTGATGAGAGCCGTCGCAGAAAGAATGCTGATTAGACCTACGATGCGGAGGCCATCGCGAAGGTCGGTGCGAACATCCTGCATACGTCCCTCGTGAACGTGCACGCTGATTCGCGTGAAGTAAACCGTGGCAAGGCTCACCGTGGCAACGCTGTGAGGAAGCATGAAAATCAGCCACGCGATGGCGCTTGCAGCAACCGAGGCAACCTGGCCGTGGCCGCGACCTTCAACCGCACTCGATGCCACCGATGACTGGAAGATTCCGGCAATTTGGGTGACCAAAACCATTGCGAGAGTCCAGGAACCGGCCTTGAAAGCCGGGGCCATGCCAAATCCGCGCCATTTGAAGTTTGGTCGGTAGTTGATGCCCAAGCGACGCCAGAAGAGGAACAAAATGATCGCCTGCGAGGCAACACCAGCGGTTGCGGCACCTGCAAGCAGAGTGATCTGGCCACCGGACCACTGCTCCACCGTGGTCTTTCCGGTTGGATCCATGCCAAAAATGACAATGTAGGCGCCCATGCCGATGAGACCGACGATGTTGTTCAGCACCGGTGCCCACATGAAGGGACCGAAGTGGCCGCGGGCGTTGAGAACCTCGCCCAGCATCGAGTAGATGGCGTAGAAGAACAACTGTGGCAAGCACCAGTAAGCAAACGCGGTGGCTAGAGCTAGGTGCGCCGGGGTCCATCCCGAGGTGTAAATGGAAACCAGAAGCGGGGCTGCGATGGTAGCGATGACGGTGATGGAACCGAAGACCACAATCGCCATGGTCAGAAGGCGGTTGATGTAGCCAGCCCCGCCATCGCTGTGACTGCGCGCTTTTACGAGCTGCGGAACCAGCACGGCGTTGAGAACACCACCGGCGATGATTGCGTAAACGTTGTTAGGAAGCTGGTTAGCCACACCAAATGCGTCGGCCGCGTTGGTTGTGACACCGATCATTGCCGCCAAGAGGACGGCGCGCACGAACCCGAGCACACGGCTGATGATGGTGCCGCTAGCCATGATGAGGCTCGAACGAGCAACGCTCACGGAATCTCCTTACGCCTGCTCGGCGGTTTCACGCAGTTTGCGGCGCTTGGCTCGGGTACGAATGATGCCGGCAACGCCTAGACCTGCCACGATAACGGCGAAACCTGCGAGAAGACTGTCTTCAACCTCGGCGTTTACTGTGAGGTTGATTCGTACCGATGGGCCGAGTTCGAGGCCTGAGAAAGTGCTGAGCCAAGCGTTGAGCGGCACTTCGCCGTCTGCGATGGCCGTCACCGGAACTTTCGCCACATAGGTGGTGTTTGCCGGAACTACAACTTCGATTGCGGCTGGGATAACGGCATCGAGGTTGCTGGGAGCAACGTGAACCTGCACGCGCATCTCAACCGGGTAGTCGTTACGAATCGATACTGGAAGTTTCGAGCTGCGCGAAACCAAGTGAATTACCGAACCCGGCACGATTCGGATGGCATAAGGAGGGAGGTCGGCCTGCGCGCTTGCGGCAGAAGCCGGGCTCAAAGTCCCCAACGCGAGCAAGCTACAAGTGGCAAGCAACGCTGTTCCACGTGAAACATATCGGCTGAAGCCCTTGTGCTGGCTCACTTTTGGCGCTCCACCCACTCGATTACGCCACGAGCCATGCGCCGTTCATTCTCGTGGGTGAGGGTTTTTGCAAGGTCATCGATGTGGAACCAGCGAACGTCCACGGCTTCGTGGTTTGGGTCGCCTTCGACAGTTAGGTCGCCACCGGTTTGAACGAAGATGTAGTGGTGCACGGTCTTCGAAATCAGCTTTGGGCCCGCCGAGAATTCGTAGTGAATGGAGCCAAGCCCCTCAATTACGCGCGATTCGATGCCTGTTTCTTCAAAAACTTCACGAACAGCGGCTTCTTCGAGGCTTTCGGTGCCTTCTGGGTGCCCCTTAGGAACGCACCAATCGATGCGGCCAGAGCGGGATTGACGTCCGATTAGCGCAACGCGATTGCTGCCATCCGAGGCCAGTACGAAGCCGCCCGCAGAAGTTTCTTCGACCCTGCGACGAGGTCGTGAATTCTTCTGCTCACTCATATAAGCAAGCCTAGACGCATTGGCCTGTGACAAACTGAAACCTATGCAAAGCGTGGCACAGGCTCTAAAAAATCTCGAAGAACTCACCAGTGGTGAGCCATTCGAGCGCCTTGGCCAACTCTTTAAGGCCGCCGGTCACGAGCTCGCTCTTGTGGGCGGCCCGGTTCGCGACGCCTTTCTCGGCCGCAAGTCGCCAGACCTAGACTTCACCACCAGCGCGCTTCCAGAAGAGACAATCGCCATCCTCAAGGGCAATGTCGACAACTGGTGGGACATCGGCAAGGAATTCGGCACCATCGGAGCCAAGATTGGCGATGACACCGTTGAAATCACCACGTACCGCGCCGATGAGTACGACCCGGAGAGCCGCAAACCGCTGGTTGCCTTTGGCAAGAGCCTTGAGGCCGATCTGTTCCGCCGCGATTTCACGGTGAATTCAATGGCATTGCGCCTTCCGGAGAAGGTTTTCGTAGACCCGACCAACGGATTACAAGATTTGCTCGACGGCGTGCTGAAAACCCCGATCGAGCCAGAGATTTCCTTCAGTGACGACCCACTGCGCATGATGCGCGGCGCTCGCTTCGCTAGCCAGCTCGGATTCGAGATTGAGCCTGCCACTTTCAAGGCAATGTCCGAGATGACCGAGCGCCTGCGAATCGTAAGCGCGGAGCGAGTCAACGTTGAAATCACAAAACTTATGCTGGGCAATCAGCCGCGCAAGGGTCTTACCGCACTTGTAGACAGCGGTTTAGCCGAGATTGTGCTTCCGGAACTGCCGGCACTGCGACTTGAGGCCGACGAACACCACCATCACAAGGATGTTTACGAGCACACCCTGCGAGTGGTGGAACAGGCGATTGATTACGAAAAGGATTACGGGCTCGAAGGCGACTTCGTGCTTCGTTTTGCCGCGCTCATGCACGATGTAGGCAAGCCGGCGACCAAGCGTCACGAGCCTGGTGGCGCAGTTTCGTTCCACCAGCACGACCTGGTTGGCGCGAAGATTGCTGCCAGCCGCATGCGCACGCTCAAGTTCGACAACAACACCATCAAGGCCGTGAAGGAGCTAGTTCGCCTGCACCTTCGTTTCTTTGGCTACGGCGACAACGATCCGTGGACTGACTCGGCCGTCCGCCGCTACGTACGTGACGCCGGCGAAAACCTGTTGCGCCTGCACGCGCTCACCCGCGCGGATGTCACCACACGCAACAAGCGCAAGGCAGATCGTCTGGCCCACGCCTACGACGATTTGGAACAGCGAATTGCGGTTTTGGAGGAGGAAGAAGAGCTAAACGCGATTCGACCTGACCTCGACGGCAACGCGGTAATGGAAATTCTCGGTCTCAAGCCGGGACGCGAAGTGGGCGAGGCCTACAAATTCCTCATGGAACTTCGCATGGATGAAGGCTCCATCGGCGCAGAAGAGGCGGAAAAACGCTTGCTTGCCTGGTGGAAAGCACGGTAGTCTAGAAAGGTTGCGCCCGTCGGCACCTATTGCCGCAGGTAGTGCAACAGATGCAATACCCTCCTGTCACAGAAAGTCTGTGGCCGTTCTAGTCCAAAGGAGGTGGGTTAGTCATGCATCAGTACGAGGTAATGGTTCTCCTCGACCCAACCGTCGAAGAGCGTACCGTCGCACCAAGCCTTGACAAGTTCCTCAATGTAATCCGCAATGGTGAAGGCACCATTGACAAGGTTGACATTTGGGGCCGTCGTCGTCTGGCTTACGAAATCAACAAGAAGACCGAAGCGATCTACGCAGTACTTAGCCTTACCGCTAAGAGTGCAGACATCGTTGAGCTTGACCGTCAGCTAAAGCTGTCGGAAGCAGTTCTTCGTACCAAGGTACTCCGCGCCGACGAAGCAATCGTCAGCATCAACCCAGTAGACATCCCAGAGGTTTCGGCCGCTGAGCTTGCTGCTGAGAAGCCAGCAAAGACCTACCGTAAGCCTGCTTCCAAGAAGGCAAGCGAGTAAAGACATGGCCGGGGAAGTAAACGTCACGATTGTCGGCAACCTAGCCGCCGATCCTGAGCTGCGTTACACCCAGGGTGGCGTTGCTGTCACTTCACTGCGTGTAGGTTCAACTCCACGCACCTTCAACCGCCAGACCAGCACTTGGGAAGACGGCGAAACCGTTTGGATTCGCTGCACCGCATGGCGTGAGCTAGCCGAGAACATCGCTAACTCGCTTCACAAGGGTGCCCGTGTTGTAGTCACTGGTCGCATGAAGGCTCCATCGGCTTACCAGGCCGCGAATGGCGAGGCTCGCGCTTCGCTAGAGCTCGACATTGAGGACATCGGCGCATCGCTTCTGCGTGCAACTGCCGTTGTAACCAACCGTGCTCGCGAAGCTGGTGCCGTAGGTGGACGAAGCGACAACCCATGGGGCGATGCTCCAGCAACCCCTACCCGCAGTGCCGCACCTAGCGACGATGCCTGGGCGAACCCAGGTACCGCAGCTGGCGTAGACGACACCCCGTTCTAAATCTTTAGAAACTTTTTAAGGAGAAAATCATGGCTGCAAAGAGCGACCCACGTCGTAAGCCACGCAATGCAAAGAACGCAAAGCTTGCCCCTGTAAAGGCAATCAAGGTTGGCGTTATCGACTACAAGGACATCGCTACCCTGCGTAAGTTCCTTTCGGACCGCGGCAAGATCCGCGCCCGTCGTATCACTGGCGTCTCTGTTCAGGAGCAGCGCCTTATTGCCCGTGCCATCAAGAACGCTCGCGAGGTAGCTTTGCTTCCTTACGCAGGCGCTGGCCGCTAAGGAGTAATTGAATGTCGAAGCTAATTTTGACTACCGAGGTAACTGGCCTCGGCGCTGCTGGTGACGTTGTCGAGGTAAAGAACGGTTACGCACGTAACTACCTACTACCTCGTGGCTTTGCCATCCTATGGACCAAGGGCGGCGAGAAGCAGATCGAGCAGATCCGCGCAGCTCGCGACGCACGTGCACTAGCTACCAGCGAGGAAGCTGCTGCACTAAAGGCAACCCTAGAAGCCGCAACCGTAAAGCTAGCTGTCAAGGCTGGTCTCGGTGGCCGTCTATTCGGTTCGGTTAAGACCGCCGACGTTGCAAAGGCTGTTGCCGCTGCAGGTCTAGGCGAGATTGACAAGCGCAAGGTTGAGTTCGTTGCACCTATCCGCACCACCGGTGCTCACAGCGCAACTGTTCGCCTAAACGCTGAACTATCGGCAAAGATCAACCTTCAGGTTGTATCGGCTAAGTAGTTTTACCCACAGATTGCGGGCATCCCTTCGGGGGTGCCCGCTTTCTTTTGGGCGGTTAACACCAGGTGTTCAAGTGCCTGGCTCCGTGAGCCGCCTTGGCCCGCAAACCTTCAACAACCTTAAAGTTATCCACAACCTTTTAGTTGAGGTTTAGGGTTTGAAACAAAACTTATCCACAGCCTTTAAACCCTTGTAAATACAGGGATGTGGGGAGTTTTCCACAACTTTCACACAGATTTCTCCACAGGTTCTCCACAGCTTTAACGGCGTGTCTGCACAGTTATCCACATGCCAATCCACAGGGCGAGTTGAAGGTTAAATGTCCGTGGTCGATGCTGTACTAGAAGAAATAGGTCTACAGGAGGCAAACATGAGTTTGGCAGCGGTTCCAGCCCCAGATTCCGGCGCAGGCGCGCGTGTATTGCCGTCCGATATGCTCGCAGAGCAAAGCACCCTCGGTGGCATGCTGCTCTCGCAAGAGGCCGTTGCCGAAGTCTATGAAGTGGTCAAGGGTGTCGATTTCTACGCACCTAAGCACGAGCTGATCTTCGACGCAATCTTGTCGCTTTACGGTAAGGGTGAACCAACCGACGTAATTACTGTCACCGACGAACTAACCAAGCAGGGAAACCTGGTTCGTGCCGGCGGCGCCGATTACCTTCACACCCTTACCGCAATCGTTCCAACCGCGGCCAGCTCGGTTTACTACGGAAACATCGTCCGTGAAAAGTCCATCCTGCGTCGCCTTGTCGAAGTTGGTACCCGCATCGCTCAGATGGGCTACAGCAACGAGGGCGAAGTTGAAGCCCTGGTAAATGCTGCTCAGGCAGACGTTTATGCGGTTGCCGCGGCCGGCATGACCGATGAGGTCAGCAACCTTGGAGATTCGCTGCAGTCTGCACTCGATGAAATCGAGCGCGCACAGAATCGCGGCGGTGAGATGGTTGGTGTCCCAACTGGTTTCACAGAGCTAGACGACATGACTCACGGTCTACACCCAGGTCAGCTGGTCATCGTTGCAGCTCGTCCTGCAGTTGGTAAGTCAACGCTGTCGCTAGACATCGCCCGCAATGCCGCAATCCGCTTCGGTAAGCCTTCGATCTTCTTCTCGCTTGAAATGGGTCGCGCCGAAATCGCGATGCGTATGCTTTCAGCTGAGACCTCCATTCCACTTCAAAGCATGCGTAAGGGAACCGTAGACAACTCCGACTGGACCAAGATCGTTTCGGTCCGCGGCCAGTTGAACTCGGCACCTCTTTACATCGATGACAGTCCGAACCTAACTCTCGTTGAGATTCGCGCAAAGTGCCGTCGTCTCGTAAAGCAGTTCAACCTTGAACTTGTTGTTATCGACTACATCCAGCTTCTGAGCTCGGGTAAGAAGGTTGAGAGTCGTCAGCAGGAAGTTTCGGAGTTCTCTCGTGCACTCAAGCTTCTCGCCAAGGAGCTCAAGCTTCCGGTTATCGCCATTTCGCAGCTGAACCGTCAGTCGGAACAGACCAAAGATAAGAAGCCAGACATTTCGCAGCTTCGTGAATCGGGCTCGCTCGAGCAGGACGCCGACGTCGTCATCCTCTTGCACCGCGAGGCCATCGGCGAAAAGGATCACCCACGCGCGGGCGAAGCCGACCTCATTTTGGCTAAGCAGCGAAACGGTCCTACCGGAACAATCACCGTTGCGTTCCAGGGCCAATACTCGCGCTTCGCGAATATGAAAGCATAGAAGGCGTGCGACTCCTTCTCATTCTTCGTGCGGCGGTTTTCGTCGGTGTTGGCTTGCTCATTACCTTCATTCAGGCACACACCTATTCCGTTGGCGTTCTTGCCCTAACCATTTTTGCCTTCGCATATGCACTCGTCAGCGCGCTGGCGCTGGTTGTAAAGGGCAATCAACTTCCGGTTGTCGAGACGCTTATTCTCACCGTGTTTGCAGTTGCAACAGGTATCGCTGCAATAGTTACAACCCCAGAGGCATCCACCTGGTTGGTGAAGCTCTACGCGGTGTGGGGAATTGCATCTGGTCTAACCGAACTCGCCCAGGCATTCCGCACTGGCCGCAAGACCAACCGCGGCCGCGAACTTCTAATCAGTGGCGCGCTTTCATTCGCATTCGGTTTGCTTTTCGCGTTGGTGCCACTAGCCGAGCTCGACACCGTGGGCTTCTTTGGCGCATACCTGATTCTGAGCGCGGTGCACCTTGGCATCGCTGCGGCCTCGGAGCGCAAAACCCCAAGCGCTCTCTAAAGCAACCGAATAACAAAAACTGGCGGATGTGCTCATCCGCGCGCTGAGTTAGGCTTAAGACATGACCAACCCAAACACCAAAATAGGCGTGCGCGTCTACCTCACCCTGTCGTTCATCAGCGCTGCAGTTGTTGGCTTCTTCGTGTGGGGCGGTGTGCGCCAGATTGGCGAAACTCTGATCTGGGCAGGCATAACTTTCATCGTTGTGCTTGTTGGCATTGCAACCTTGGCGTTGACCGTAAAGGACGACGACCACAACCCAGACGAGCCACGTCTCAAGTAGTTTTCGAATAACAAAAAATCCCGCCACCGGAAGCGATTCCGATGAGCGGGATTTCTTTTGCCCAGGTGGGCGGGAAACTACTGAACGCGCGCAGCCAACTCTGGCGCAACACCAATGTAGGTCTGTGGCTTTAGCTGAAGTAGACGATCCTTGGCTTCCTGAACTAGGTCTAGTCCGTTCACAAAGGTGATCATGTCTTCACCGTTTACGCGCTTGCCGCGGGTTAGTTCCTTGAGGAGCTCGTAAGGGTTGCTGATCTGGCTGCGACCGGCTGCAACTTCGGCACGGATGAGGGTCTGAATCGCCTCGCCCAAAACCTCCCAATTGTCGAGGAGGTCGGCCATTAGAACACCTTCACTGAGTTCAAGCTGGTTTAGACCGCGGGTCACGTTGTCTAGAGCGAGAACCGAGTGGCCAATGCCAAGACCGATGTTGCGCTGTGATGACGAGTCGGTCAGGTCACGCTGCATGCGGCTGGTCACCAGGGTGTTGGCGAGGCTATCGAGGATTGCATTCGAAAGCTCAAGGTTGCTCTCTGCATTCTCGAAGCGAATCGGGTTCACCTTGTGAGGCATGGTGCTCGAACCGGTTGCGCCGGCAACTGGAATCTGCTTGAAGTAGTTCAGGCTGATGTAGGTCCAGACATCGGTGCAAAGGTTGTGAAGAATGCGGTTGAACAGCGAGATCGAGCCGTAAAGTTCTGCCTGCCAGTCGTGGCTTTCAATCTGGGTGGTTAGCGGGTTCCAGGTGAGTCCAAGCGAAGTTACAAAAATTTCGCTTTCTTCAACCCAGTTCACCGATGGTGCTGCCACCACGTGAGCCGAGAAAGTACCGGTTGCACCCGAGAACTTGCCTAGGTACTCCTGTGCGCGGATGGCCTTAACCTGGCGCTCAAGACGGTAAATGAAGACCGCGATTTCCTTGCCCATGGTGGTTGGGGTTGCTGGCTGGCCGTGGGTGCGGCTGAGCATCGGAACGGTTGCGTAAGCCGCGCTCATCTGGCGCAGCTTGGCGAGCAAGCCTTCAACCTTTGGCAGCCAAACGTCAGCAACGGCATCGCGGACGGTGACCGCGTAGGAGAGGTTGTTGATGTCTTCAGAGGTGCAAGCAAAGTGAGCTAGCTCAAGCATGTCCTCGCGGCCGATGCGGGTCAGGCGCTCGCGGACGAAGTATTCGACAGCCTTCACGTCGTGCTGAGTGACAGCCTCGGTGGCTGCGAGTTCAGCTACATCTTCGTCGCCGAAGTTGGTGACGACTGCGCGGAGGCTAGCAATCTGCTCATCGGTGAATGGACGGTTCAATCCAAGAACGTCACGATTAGCCAAGTGGATAAGCCACTCAATCTCGACGTGGATTCGCGCGCGGTTAAGACCGGCTTCTGAAAGGTGGATTCCCAGACCAGAAACTGCGTTCTGGTAGCGGCCATCAAGCGGGGAAAGGGGCTGAATTGAAAGTTTGCTCACCTATCTATTTTGCCAGTTATCAACAGCGTTGGGGTGCGCCGATGTGTTGCCCTCAAACCGAGGCAAAACTTGCTGGATGAACACTGCCAGCCACCATCTGCAAATGGCAGCCGATGTGCTGCGCCAAACCTACCCAAACCCGGCTGGTTGGAGCTCGCCGGCAGCGCGTGCGTTTCACGTGGAACTCGATTTGTTGGTAGCTGACGTTCAGAAAATGCAGGCCGCCATCGAGGCGGTCGACCAGATAGCCACGGCGATTGAAGTTGGACTATTGGTGGGAGCGCTACTTTGACTTCAGAAACCACCGTCGTCGACTCCGGCGAGATTTATCGAGTGCTTTCAAACCTCGGCTTGGCTCAAGACTTTGCTGAGGCTGCCGCCAGCGCCCTCATGGATGATCCAATCGGGGCACTCATGTGCGGGGCCGAACTGGCAATCATCATTGGTCGCATCCGGCGAATCTATGAATCGGTTTTGGCAACCAGTTCGAATTACAAGAATGTTGAGTTTGGGCTACCGGCCAAGTTTGAGAGCGAGACGTCGGGGACCGCTCCGGCGCTGGCGATGGCGCTCGCAGACGCACTAACTTATTTACCAAACGTTGGGCAGGGAGTTTCGGCTGCCATCGCAGGTGGAACGTTTTCAGAGTCCCAGGCCACTAGCCTTTCCCAGTTGGTGAATCGCCTCCGCGATTTGCAGGCCGCCCGTCCGGGTACTCTGCGGATTGAACAGATTGGTGGTGCTGGCGGTGTTGGCAGCGTTGGCGCGGGTGGTGCCCGCCAGTTCGTCGTTTACCTACCGGGCATGACCAGCGAGCCTCATATCTCGAGCCGCCAGCCGTTCAATCTGACAAGTGGCATCTACGCCTTGGCCGGAGTCGGGGCTTCGGATGCCGAACTGGCCACGAATGCCGCCATGCGGTTGGCTGGTATCGGCACCAAACAGGGTGACAAGGTGACTTTTGTGGGGTACTCGGAAGGCGCGATTGTTGCAGCAAACATTGCAAAGTCGGGTAAATACAAAGTCTCGGGATTGGTTTCCATCGGCGGTCAGATTGGCAACGTAGATATCCCTAAGGGCGTCTCGGTGCTTTCGATTGAAAACACGAACGACCTATTGGCCAAGCTCGATTTCAAGCAAAACCCAAATAACAAGAATTGGCTATCGGTTGAACTTGATGGTTCAAGCCCGTTGCAGGCTCACGATATCAAGGTTTATGCCGAACAAGCGAAGCACATTGACGCCGGTGGATACGCGGCAATCCAGCGCAAACTACAAGAAATCTTGCCTGGCTCATTAGGCGTCGATGGCCAAACCGCCAACACGCTCTATAAGACGCAGTTGATCGGTTAAAGCCTTAGAGAATGCGCAATACCTTGAAGGTGCCGCGGGTGAAGAACGAAACCACACTCATGACGATCGAGCCAAGGATTGCCCATCCGAGCGCCTCCCAAGTAAGACCAGAATCGGAGAATCCCTGAATGACAATTCCTTGGTTGCTGCTGACCAAACCACTTAGGTAGGCCACGAAGATCAGCAAGAAACCGTTGATGAAGAACGAAATCAGGCCGAAGGTAAGAAGGTAAAGCGGGAATGCCAATACCTTGATTACCGGCGCGATGATTGCGTTAACTAGGCCGAAAATGGCTCCGACGAGCAGGAACGAACCGATGGTCGGCCATACATCGTTGCCACCGTAAGGGTTCATGTGAATTGCAGTCACTAAAAGAGTGGTGAGCCAAAGACCAACTGCATTGATAACAGTTCCAACTAGAAAACGCTTCATAACTAGATTGTGCCAGTTTGCCAACTAAATTGGATTCTGTGAGCCACGAAGACACCCAAAATGTACCGACGGTGCAATTCCTCAATCATGAGGGCGAGTTCCGCGTCCCTGCTGAATGGGCGGTTTACGGCGAGTACCTAAAGCGCCTTACCGAAGCCGATTACCTCAAGTTCTACCGCGACATGGCTCGCATCCGTCGTTTCGACAACGAAGCCACCGCGCTGCAGCGTCAGGGCCAGCTTGGCCTTTGGATTCCGGCCATCGGTCAGGAAGCCGCACAGATTGGTTCCGGTTACGGCGTTGGCTCGAACGACCACATCTTCCCTAGCTACCGCGAACACGGCGTTGCCATCACTCACGGAATCGACCTCATGTCGATTCTTAAGATGCTCCGCGGTGTGAACCACGGTGGCTGGAACCCAGACGAAACCCGCTTCCACCTCTACGCAATCGTGCTCGGCTCACAGGTTTTGCACGCTACCGGCTACGCAATGGGTGTAGCCATGGATGGCAACGTGGGCACTGGCAACCCTGAGGTTGACCAGGCAGTAATCACCTACTTCGGAGATGGAGCTACCGCCGAGGGTGACGTTTCGGAAGGCCTGCTCTTTGCGGGCATCAACAAGACTCCGCAGGTGTTCTTCTGCCAGAACAATCAGTGGGCAATTTCGTCGGCATCGGCCGACATGCTTCCGGCACCGCTTTATAAGCGCGGCGAAGGTTTCGGCATCCCAGGTATTCGCATCGATGGAAACGACGTTCTTGCAAGCTACGCGGTTACCGCGAAGCACATGGATGACGCCCGCGCCGGTCTTGGCCCAACCTTCATCGAGGCTTTGACTTATCGCATCGGTGCGCACACCACCAGCGACGACCCAACTAAGTACCGCACCAACGAAGAGGTTGAGTACTGGAAGGCACGCGACCCATTGGCCCGCCTTGAGAAGTTCCTTCGCCGTCAGGGCGTGGGCGACTCGTTCTTCGAGGATGTTGCTGCGGATGGCGACAAGCTGGCCGAAGAGATTCGCGCGGCTACTTTCGCACTTCCAAGCCCGCCGTTTGAGAACATGTTCAACCACGTTTACTCTGAGCCGCACCCGCTAATTGAAGAGCAGCTGACCTGGCTTACCGAGTATGAGGCTTCGTTCGAGGATGAGGCGCACCCATCAACCGGGCTCCACACCGCCATTGAAGGAGGTGCCCTATGAGCAACTTCGTAGAAATGCCGATTGCCAAGGCAATCAACGCCGGTATTCGCAAGGCGATGGCTGAAAACCCAAAGGTTCTAGTTTTCGGTGAAGACGTAGCCGAGCTCGGTGGCGTGTTCCGTGTGACCGAAGGCATCCTTGCCGAGTTCGGTCCAAAGCGTATCTTCAACTCGCCTATCGCTGAGTCGGGCATCGTGGGTACCGCAATCGGTTTGGCAATGCGCGGTTACCGTTCGGTAGCCGAGATTCAGTTCGACGGCTTTATCTTCCCTGCGTTCGACCAGATCACCACTCAGCTGGCCAAGATGCAGAACCGTTCAGAGGGCTTCTTGACCATGCCGGTCGTCATCCGTGTTCCTTACGGTGGCGGTATTGGTGCGGTTGAACACCACAGTGAAAGCCCTGAAGCTTACTTTGCACACACCGCGGGTCTTCGCGTTGTGAGCCCAAGCAACCCGAACGATGCCTACTGGATGATTCAGCAGGCCATCGCTAGCAACGACCCGGTTATGTTCTTCGAACCGAAGCGTCGCTATTGGCAGAAGGGTCCGGTCAATCTGGACACCCCACCGCTACCGATGCACTCGGCTCGCGTGCTGCGCGAAGGCACCAGTGCAACCATCGCAACCTACGGCCCGATGGTTACCGTTGCGCTCCAGGCTGCCGAGATTGCTGCCGAAGAGGGAACTCACCTCGAGGTAATCGACCTTCGTTCGCTCAGCCCAATCGACTTCACCACCATCATCGAATCGGTCAAAAAGACCGGTCGCCTTGTGGTGGCAGCGGAGGCCAGCACCTTCGTTTCGGTTTCATCGGAGATCGCAGCCCGCGTAAGCGAGCAGGCTTTCTACCACCTGCAAGCACCGGTCATCCGCGTTGGCGGTTTCGACGTTCCTTACCCACCAGCCAAGCTGGAAGAAGTATTCCTGCCAGACGCCGACCGCATTTTGGATGCAGTCGACCGCATCATGGCGTACTAGGAGGCAAAACCAATGAGTCAGCTAGCGCACTTTAACCTGCCAGACGTGGGCGAAGGCCTTACCGAAGCCGAGATTGTTTCTTGGAAGGTGAAGCCGGGCGACACCGTGGGTGTGAACCAGGTCATCGTTGAGATTGAGACTGCGAAGTCGCTGGTTGAGCTGCCTTGCCCGTTCGCGGGTGTTGTCAGCGCGCTTTTGGCGAATGAAGGCGACACAGTTGAGGTTGGCAAGCCAATCATCGCCGTGACTGTCGCCGATGGATCCCCCGCAGCTGTTGGCGCCGCTCCTGGTGGCGTGCAGCAGATGCACACCGCTGTTGCGACTGCGGCCGAGCAGGCGGCAGAGGCGGCGGCTACCGTTCAGGACGCAGCTGCAAGCGTGACCGAAGAGCGCCAGCCGACCCTAGTTGGCTATGGCGTAAACCACTCGGTAGGCGGCACTCGTCGTCGTGGGCGCTCGGTTCCGGGCGGCATTCCGGTGGTTGCCGCTGCAACTTCGGCAATCCCAGTGGCTCAGGCAAACCAGCCAATCTCCGTGGCAACCGACCAGGAAGCGGTCATCGCAAAGCCGCCCACTCGTGCGCTTGCTCGCGACCTCAACGTAGACATCACCAAGGTGACCCCAACCGGTTTGGCCGGCGAGGTTACCCGCGAAGACGTCATGGCTGCCGCCGCGCAGGCATCGGTGTTCCGAAACCTAACCACCCCTGAAGCACCGAGTGAGCGCGAGACCCGCATTCCGGTGAAGGGCGTTCGCAAGGCAATCGCCAACGCGATGGTTACCTCAGCTTTCCAGGCACCGCACGTCAGCATCTTCGTCGACGTGGACGCCACCCGCACCATGGAATACGTCAAGCGCCTGAAGGCCTCGACCGACTTCGCCGGTGTAAAGGTCACTCCACTTCTCATCATGGCTAAGGCAATGATGTGGGCAGTGCGTCGCAATCCGATGGTGAACGCGACCTTCACCGAAGAAGAAATCATCGTCCACAACTTCGTGAACTTCGGTATCGCTGCGGCAACTCCGCGCGGTCTGATCGTCCCGAACATCAAGGATGCCGACAAGATGAGCATGCTTGAGCTCGCTAAGGCGATCGAGCAGCTTGCTGCCACCGCGCGTGAGGGCAAGACTCAGCCAGCTGAGATGTCAAACGGAACCATCACCATCACCAACATCGGTGTATTTGGTGTGGACACCGGTACCCCAATCTTGAACCCAGGCGAGTGCACCATCGTGGCTCTAGGTTCGATCCGTCCGAAGCCTTGGGTTGTGAACGGCGAGATCCAGGTTCGCCAGGTAACCACCATCGGCGCCACCTTCGACCACCGCGTGGTTGACGGCGACGTTGCGAGCCGCTTCGTTCAGGACGTGGCCTCGGTCATCGAAGAGCCTGCGCTGCTGCTCGACTAGCATCCTTGAATCACGGCTCGATAACAAACGCGGGCTGAAAGTTGCTTTTGCAACCCATTTAGGTCTAACCTCGGTGCTGAAGATCGTTTATTACGGTATTCCGCATTATTTGGGGGTAAATAGTGAAAATTTCGCGTTTCGCGTTTGTTGCAACCGCTGCATTATTGTTCAGCACACTAGTGCCGGCGCAGGTTTCTGCTGCTGACAGCAACACATTCACCAAGACAGTAACCGTAACTCGGCCAGACGGCACGGCTTACGCAGGCGCTCAGGTTGCCCTCGAGATTTGGGATGACGTCACCCAAACACGCACGGTAACGCCACCAGTCACGACTGGATCTGATGGAACCGCGACTATAACGGCGGATAAAACGAAACTTTACGTTGGTGTTATTGCCGAACCACCAGTTAGCGACACTACATACGCGCTGTCTGAAAGCTACGACGATGTCTATAACAACAACATCGACGGACCTGTGGCAGTTCAGCTTTCGGTTGCAAACCGTCGATTTAATGTTCAAAATGCAGACGGAACGCCGGCCCCAGCAGCGACAGGAATTTTCTACCCAGGAACTGGAGCAACCGAAGTAGCTCACTCGTGGGATGAGAAAAACGTTCACACACTTCGCACTGGTGCGTTTGGGCTAGACCTCAGCAGCACCTTGAGCCTTGGCGATTACCTACTCCAGATTGAATCGGCAACTCGCGATACCCAGTTCACCAAGAGCTACGGTCTAAAGGTAATTCAGGAAAACACGATTCCAACCATTTACACCACCAAATACAACACAGTTGCTCTGACGCCAGACTCAAATGGCGTTTACAATCTGCGCTTCGGCGGTTCAAACATACATGGGTCTTTAAAAACTCCAGCTGGTGCAAACTTCGCATTGCCGAGCGGTTCAAAGGCCCGACTCCAATTCCTACCTGCAAATAGTTCTGGTAATCCAAATTATGATTACGAGTCACAAATTGACTCAGTACTAGCGCCAATCAACGACGATGGAACATTCAACGCCTATGTTGGGAACCCAACTGCAGGCAAATATTTCCCTGTTGTATACACCTCGGGATCCACGCAGTTCGCCAGTTTCATAGGTGACCCAATTTGGGTTAATTCGTCTTTGCAGTATGCGACCAGTGCGGATGGCCCTTTCCTGTCTGCGAGTGCATTCAATCTGAATTTGCGCCTGCCATCGGCCGCTGGAAATCAGACTGCGATTAAGACACCAACCATTAGTGTCAAGTTTGAGTTTGATGACACACATGAGGCAATCGGTGGTTACTTCTATGTGGTCAGCCAAGGCGGGTCCAGTTACAGCTACAACACCTCATCACCAAGTGGCCAGTACACGCTTAACTTGCCAGATGGGCAGTATTACATCGGAGAGTTCGCCTACGACCGCCGCATAGGTGATATTCAGGGAATCGTAGTGAATGTTGTCAACGGTATCGCTACATCTGTGACCAGGCCTTGGGACCCTCAAACCCAGCTGACTCCTACAAATGGCGTTTATGTCCTCACCGCCTCTCACCCAAACCTGGTTGTCAGGGTTGTAGATCCAGCTCATCCCGAAC
>JBEEJV010000052.1:0-3644 GCA_041169005.1 Actinomycetota bacterium | reverse complement strand
TGTTGACTACACCGATTTCCGATGCGAGCACGACTAGGCCGTCATCGGTGATCACGTAGCGACCAGGACGCAGACCATTGCGGTCTAGGGTTGCGCCAACAAGCGAGCCATCGGTGAAGATAACGGCTGCAGGGCCGTCCCAAGGCTCCATGAGCATCGAGTGGTAGTCGTAGAAGTTCTTGCGGGCAGGCTCAATGTCGGTCTGCTTTTCCCAGGCCTCTGGGATCATCATCATCATGGCGTGTGGCAACGAACGGCCGGCCAAGTAAAGAAGCTCAACAACTTCGTCGAACGAAGCCGAGTCAGAGCCATCAGGGGTGATGATTGGTGACAACTGCTTGAGGTCGCCCAAAGCCTCGCTGGCTAGCTGCGCCTCACGGGCACGCATCCAGTTGCGGTTACCCTTCACGGTGTTGATCTCACCGTTGTGCGCAATCATGCGGAATGGGTGAGCAAGCGGCCACGATGGGAAGGTGTTGGTGCTGAAGCGTGAGTGAACCAGCGCGAGGGTCGAGGCAAAGCGCTCGTCGCTCAGGTCTGGGTAGAACGGCTCAAGCTGCAGGGTGGTGACCATGCCCTTGTATACGATGGTGCGACTCGACAGCGATGGGTGGTAAATGCCCAATGTGCGCTCAGAGCGCTTGCGAAGACGGAAGGTCATGCGCTCTAGTTCGATACCGGAGGCACCGTTCGTTGGGGCGACGAATACCTGCTCGATGAATGGCTGGGCGTTGCGAGCCAGGTCACCGAGGACTTCTGGGCGAACTGGCACTTCGCGCCAGCCAATAACTTCGAGGTTTTCCTCAACTGCGAGCTTTTCGAAGCCTGCCTTGGCAACTGCACGCTCTTCCGAATCGGTTGGCAAGAAGACCAAACCTGCGGCGTAGCCACCAACGGCTGGAAGTTCTACGCCAGCAACTGCGCGCAAGAATGCGTCAGGCATCTGGGTGAGAATACCCGCACCATCACCGGTACCCGCGTCCGAGCCAACCGCACCGCGGTGCTCAAGGTTGGTCAATGCAGAGAGGGCAGTCTTAATGATGTCGTGACCGGCGGTGCCGCGAAGAGTCGCGACCATAGCCAAACCACAGGCGTCCTTGTCGTACGCAGGGTCGTAAAGGCCAACCTTGGCAGGCGCGGTGTTGAAACGCGCGAACGGGGACATCACAGACATGCTGAAATCCAATCAATCAAAAGGGTGAAGACTGGGGACAACATTGGCCCGTGAGTGCCGCAAGAAAAGCGGAGTTTTGCAGATCTAAATCTCAGCGCTTGTGGCGTCTTATGAGTGTTTATTTAGATTCTAAGACTTGAAACCGAATTATTATTCGAGAACTCGATTTTATCGCACTGAACCCGATTTATGGGTTTTATTTGCCAGCTTCAGCAGCGACGAGTTCCTCATCAGCAAAATCAGCATCCGAGGTTGCCGATGGCTTCGCTGGAAGGAAAATGCTCTGCTCGATGCCTGTGTGCTTGCGACCAAGGTAGACGAAGAGCACGATGCCAACGAGAATGCCGATAATCGCAGACCAAACATTGGTGCGAAGACCGAGAACAACATAGGCAGGGTCAAGGCGAATTGATTCGATGAACACGCGGCCAAGCGAGTAGTAAACAAGGTAGGCAGCGAACACCTTGCCCCACTGAAGATTGAATCGCTTTTCAACGACGAGTAGAACTGCGATGCCCAGAAGGCTCCAAATGCTTTCGTAAAGGAATACTGGGTGGAACAACTCACCCGCAGGAAGCCCTACAGGGTATGCAGGGTTTGACTGCTGGATTTCGAGACCCCAAGGTAGCGAAGTTGGTTGACCGAACAGTTCATTGTTGAAGTAGTTGCCCCATCGCCCTACAGCCTGAGCAAGGAGAAGACCAGGTACTAGAGCGTCTGCGTAAGCGAAGAACTTGATTCCTGCCTGACGTGCTCCAATGTATGCCCCTAGCGCACCGAAGAGAAGACCGCCGTAAATGGCAAGGCCACCCTCCCAGACGAAGAACGCGCTGAGAGGATTCTTGCCCTCACCGAAGTAGTCGTTCAAGTGTGTTGCGACGTGGAAGAAGCGTGCCCCAATGATGGCGATCGGCACGGTCCAGATGGCGATGTCAACCGCAATACCAGCCTTGGCGCCTCGCTTCTGTAGACGGAGAGCCGAGACGATAATCGCCAGAACAATACCCAAGATGATGAATAGGGCATAGAAGCGAATGATGAATGGGCCTACAGCAATGTCTGAGACACTTGGGCTCGGAAGGCTAGCGATAACTCTGTTCACGTTGCAATTCTCTCTTATTACCGGTCGAGCTCTGTAACCAATTCGGAAACTTTGCTCTTGAGAGCTTCGACGCCGCCCTCCTGATACGCGCGAACGAAGGCGCTACCTACGATCGCACCATCGGCGTACTGGTTCACTTCTGCAACCTGGTCGGCAGTAGAAATACCAATACCTACGCAGGCATTCTGATCAGCTGAGGCTGAACGCACACCGTGCACTACCTTGCGTGCAAGTGAATCGAGTTCCTCACGAGCACCAGTAATGCCCATTGTTGAGACTGCGTAGACGAATCCGCGACTCAAATCTGTAGCAACCTTCGAACGTTCTGCCGAGCTACTAGGTGCCGCCAAGAATACGCGGTCGAGGTTGTACTTATCGCTCGCCTCAAGCCAGTCAGAACCCTCATCCGGGATTAGGTCTGGAGTAATTAGGCCCGCTCCCCCGGCAGCAGCCAAGTCTGCGGCGAACTTCTCAACGCCATACTGCATCACTGGATTCCAGTAAGTCATCACGAGAATCGGAGTGTCCACACGGCTTGTGATCTGCTTCACGGCATCGAATACCTGACGCAGCTTAAAGCCATTTTCAAGGGCTTCCAGAGTGGCAGCCTGAATGACAGCACCGTCCATAACAGGGTCAGAATAAGGGACGCCGAGCTCCAGAACGTCGACTCCCGACTCGCACATGGCCACTGCGGCCTCAACCGAAGCCTCAAGAGTCGGGTAGCCTGCTGGGAAATAGCCAATAAGCGAGCCTCGGCCCGACTTCTTGTTTGCGGATAGAACTTCAGCTGTTGTTGGGCGAGTCACTACTTTGCCTCCTGTGGCAAGAAACCAAAGTACTTGCCAGCGGTTTCCATGTCCTTATCGCCACGTCCAGAGAGGTTGACGAGAATGGAAGAGCCATCAGGCAACTCGGCCGCGAGCTTTAGAGCTCCGGCAAGAGCGTGCGAAGTCTCGATCGCTGGGATGATGCCTTCGGTGCGACTCAACTTGAACATGGCGTCCATGGCCTCTGCGTCGCTGATGCCGCGGTACTGAGCGCGACCAAGGTCCTTGAGCCAAGCGTGCTCCGGGCCGACCCCAGGGTAATCGAGGCCGGCGCTGATGCTGTGGCTCTCCATTGTTTGACCATCTTCGTCCTGAAGCATGTAACTCTTTGCGCCGTGCAAAACTCCAGGACGTCCGTGAGTGAGGGTAGCCGCGTGGCGAGGGGTATCAATACCGTCACCTGCCGCTTCAAAACCATAGATGGCGACATCGTGGTCATCAAGGAACGCATGGAACAATCCGATCGCGTTCGAGCCACCGCCAACGCAGGCGGCTAAGGCAGTTGGCAGGAAGCCGAATTCGTCGAGCATTTGCTGAC
>JBEEJV010000051.1:0-14066 GCA_041169005.1 Actinomycetota bacterium | reverse complement strand
GCAACCAAAATCTTTAGCGCATCGGATGCCACTCAGCTAATAGGCGACCCAAATGCGGCCGCAGCAACTACAGTTATGGACGGCTTTGAGGACCTGGCCTTGGACCCAAGTGCCCCTGGTTCAAATGCAACCACAGTCCTAGGTTCCTTAAGCGATGCGCCACAAATGACTCCACTCGAGGAACTCGCTTGGAAGCGGAGCCGAAGGGGCAAATTCATCGCAATCCTCATCGGTGCGGCTGCGATCATTTCGCTAGGCGCGGGATGGTGGTTTGGCGCTGGGCCGGGCGGGCTTTCCGCTCTACCTAACCTGACCGGCACATCGGTGGAATCAGCACAGGAAAACCTTCGCCCATATGCGGCCAAGATCGTGGTCAAGTCGGAGTATTCGAAGACAGTTTCGGCCGGTCTAATCACCCACACCGACCCTGCCGCCGGCGCACTGTTTTGGCGGGGCAGCACAATAACGCTTTTTGAATCCAAGGGCCCCGAGCTTCGCGCGGTCCCATCCATCGAAGGATTATCGGTAGATCAGGCAACCACAAAATTGCAGGCTGCGGGTTTCCTTGCAGGCACGACCACAAAGTATTTCTCATCGGGTGCAGTTGGAACGGTGTTCAGTTTCTTGGGCTCGGATGGTGGCCCCGTCGCGGTTGGCAGCAAGATCCCAATGCTGATTTCGCTCGGCCCGGTGCCTGAAGTAGCTGGTCAAAGCCAGGCAAACGCCATTACCGCTTTGCAAAACGCAGGACTCAAAGTTTCCGCGGTCACCAGCGAGTATTCAGATGCGCAGACTATTGGAATTGTGATTCGCGCCGACCAAACGGAGAACCCGCTTCCCGCTGGCGGAAAAGTTGTGCTCGTGGTTTCAAAGGGCCCAACCACGGTGAAGATGCCGGCGGTTAAGGGCGAAACGATTGCCGCAACCAAGCTGGCACTTGAGAATCTTGGACTTACCGTTCAGGTAAATACCGATCAGCTGCAAGCCAACTGGGGCCTTGTGAAGGTGAAGACCGTGAGCGTACCTGCAGGCACCGTAGTTAAGCGCGGTACGCTCGTCACAATCAGCAATAAGTAGCACGAACTTAAAAGAAAATGGCCGGCCCCCAAGGGCCGGCCATTTTGCACGTCTTAGGAGTTGCGCTTTGCGAGCATCTCCGAGACCAAGAACGAAAGTTCGAGCGACTGCATGTGGTTGAGGCGTGGGTCGCAAAGCGACTCGTAGCGCTCTTCCAAGGTAGCCTCGTCGATCATTTCCGAACCACCGAGGCACTCTGCAACATCGTCGCCGGTTAGCTCGATGTGGATACCGCCAGGGAAGGTTCCCGCTGCAGCGTGAACCTCGAAGAAGCCACGGACCTCGTCCATGACATCGTCGAAGCGACGGCTCTTGTAACCATTCTTGGTGGTGATGCCGTTACCGTGCATTGGGTCGGTGATCCAAAGCGGAGTCGCACCAGTTCCCTGAACTGCCTCGACAAGCTTCGGCATCTCCTCGCGGATCTTGCCGGCACCCATACGAGTGATGAAGGTTAGGCGACCAGGCTCGCGGTTAGGGTCGAGCTTCTCAATGAGGTCGCGAACATCTTGCGGCTGAGTGGTTGGACCAAGCTTCACACCGATTGGGTTGCGAACGCGCGAGAGGAAATCAACGTGTGCACCATCGAGCTGACGGGTGCGCTCACCGATCCAGATGAAGTGACCGCTGGTTACGTATGGGGTTCCGGTGCGGCTGTCGATTCGGGTCAACGGGCGGTCGTAGTCGAACAGTAGACCCTCGTGGCTCACGTAGAACTCGGTTGAGCGTAGACCTTCAAAGTCTGCGCCTGCCGAAGCCATGAACTTGATGGCGCGGTCGATTTCCTTAGCGAGCGACTCGTAACGAGCGTTTGCAGGGTTGTCTGTGAAGCCCTTGTTCCACTCGTGAACGAGGCGTAGGTCTGCGAAACCGCCGGTGGTGAAAGCACGAACCAGGTTTAGGGTGCTAGCCGAGGTGTGGTACGCCTGCACCAATCGCTTAGGGTCGTTGATGCGACTCTCTGGGGTGAAGTCGTAACCATTCACGGCGTCGCCGCGGTAAGCAGGAAGGGTCACGCCATCGCGGGTTTCGTCGTTGCTCGAACGAGGCTTAGCAAACTGGCCAGCCATACGACCCATCTTGATGACAGGGAGCGACGAGCCATACATGAGCACGACAGCCATCTGAAGCAGGGTCTTCACACGGTTGCGAATGCGGTCTGCGGTTGCGTCAGCGAAAGTCTCGGCGCAGTCGCCGCCCTGAAGCAAGAAGGCCTTACCCGAAGCAGCCTGCCCTAGGCGCTCGCGCAGACGGTCAACCTCACCTGCGAATACAAGAGGTGGAAGAACCGAAAGCTCCTTGCGTGCTGCGTCAAGCGCATCTGCCGAATACCAAGTTGGCTGCTGAGCAGCAGGGAGCTGAAGATAGTTGTCGAGCCCAGCAAGTACTTGCGGGTCTACAGCTACATTCGGTTCGTTCACTCTTGCCATGTTGGTTTCTCTATTCGTGTGACGCGGATTGGGGATTTAAGTTTTTGGGTTAGCGGGCTGCGCGAGCCATGCGGCTCTTTACCGAGGACGCATACACGTCGTCGTATACCTGACCGCTAAGTTTTTGAAGCTCGTACATGATTTCATCGGTGACAGCGCGCAAAACAATACGGTCACCTTCCATGCCTTCGAAGCGTGAAAAATCGAGCGGAGCACCGATGTTGACACCGACGCGACGGATCTTTGGAAGCTTCTGACCGATGGCCTGCACCTTCTCGGTGTCGATCATGGCGACCGGAATAACCGGAACCTTGGCCTCGAGGACCATGCGAGCAATACCGGTTCGACCGCGGTAAAGCTTGCCGTCTGGGGAGCGGGTTCCCTCCGGGTAAATGCCGAGCAGGCTGCCCTCTTCCAAAACGCTGAGGCCGGTGTTTAGCGATGCTTCCGAGGCCTTACCGCCCGAGCGGTCGATTGGCAGCTGGCCGGTCGATTTGAAGAACCAACGAGTTAGCGCACCCTTTAGGCCCTTGCCGGTGAAGTACTCACTCTTGGCGAGGAACACAACCGGACGACGAAGCATAAGCGGCAAGAAAATGCTGTCAGAGAATGACAGGTGGTTGCTGGCAAGGATGGCAGCACCAGTGGTTGGAATGTTTTCGGTTCCGCGAATCCAAGGACGGAAAAGCACTCGCAACAGTGGCCCGAGTACGAAAGTTTTTAGGAAGAAGTAAGTCATTCCTATCCCCTTTTCGTATTGGCTCGGATTTAAAGTGAAGACTTACAGTTTACCGAAGGCGCGGCGCGCTAGGTCTGCCGCTCCAACTAGGCCGGCATCATTCAAGAACTCTGCTGCCTTAATCTCAAGTTCAGGGTGGAAGCTGCGTGCAGGCTGGTGGCTGCGGAATGCTTCGCGCATCGGGACGAATAGCGCATCGCCGAGCGAAGAAACACCGCCACCGATAACTACCAGCTCAGGGTCAAGCACTGCGGAGAGCGATGCGATGGCCTGTCCGGTCCACGATGCAACATCCGCGAGCAGGCGAAGAGCTCCAGGGTCCTTCTCGATTACAGCCTTTGCCACATCTAGGCCAGAAAGCTCGCCGTTTTCGTGCTGAATCTCAGCCAGGCGAGCACCCTCAGGATGACCGCTGGCTGCAAGTTCGCGTGCCGAGCGAAGCAGTGCGGTACCCGAGGCGTACTGCTCGATGCAACCGTACTGACCACATCCGCAGAGTCGACCTTCTGGAACAACGCGTAGGTGGCCCAACTCGGCCGCAACGCCAAAGCCACCGCGAAGCAGCTTAGAGTCGACGACGACTGCGCCTCCAACACCGGTGCCTAGGGTGAGCATGACCATGTGCTTGTAGCCCTTGCCAACTCCATAAACGAATTCGGCCCAACCTGCAGCGTTAGCGTCGTTTTCAAGCAGCACGGGCACTGAAACCTTTGCCTCTACCAAAGCCTTGAATGGCTCATTACGCCAGGCCAAGTTTGGGGCGTAAACGATGTTCGCCTGATCTGCGTCGATGAAACCGGCGGCGGCAACTCCCGCACCAATTACTTCCTCGCCAGCCGCAAGCTCATTGATCAAATTTGCAACCGCATCGACGATAGCGCTCGAGTCAGTAGCAGGAGTTGGAACGCGAAGTTCGCGCACGATGGCACCATCGGCCGCTACTAGAGCACCGGCAATTTTGGTGCCGCCAATGTCAATACCAATCGCGTACATAAACCAACCTGTTCTATCTGCCGGAAAGCCCAGCCCAAATCCTTAAAAGTCTAACGAACTAAGCCGTTTTAATGGCGCGGAGACGGCCCGTTTGCCCCTAAAGTAGTGGAAAGTAACCGCAATGAAGGGGCAAGCATGATTTCGTACGATGTACCGTCGCTGGTCGAATCCGACCCCAAGAGCAACGTCACAGATCTTCTTGTTGAGCGAGCCTCTCAGACCCCAGATTTACCCCTCTACGCTTTGCAAGAAACCGATGCCGCCGACTCGCCTTGGCGCAACATCTCGGCGGGCGAATTTCTCCACGAAGTTAAGGCACTTGCAAAGGGCTTCATCGCCGCTGGCGTTCAGCCGGGCCAGACCTTCGCGATCATGAGCCACACCAGTTATGAGTGGACTCTCGTTGACTTCGCGCTTTGGTTCGCCGGTGCTGTGCCAGTTCCAATCTACGAAACCTCTTCGGAATCACAGATGGCATGGATTCTCACCGATTCGCAATCGGTTGGAATCGTCATCGAGACTCCTGAAATGGAGGCAAAGCTCAACGAGGTCAAGAACCAGAGCGCGTTCCTGCGCCTTGTGGTTCGCCTATTCGACGACTCATTGGACAAACTAGTCGAAATGGGCAAGGCAACCTCCGATGAGGTTCTCGAAGAGCGCCGCACGTCCTCCGGGCTCGATGGCCTAGCCACAATCATTTACACCTCTGGCACAACCGGCAAACCGAAGGGCTGTGAACTGCTTCACCGAGGGTTCGTGGACCTCTCCAAGAACGCCAAGATCGACATCCCGACCGTGTTAGCCGAAGGCAACTCAACCCTGCTGTTCCTGCCACTCGCCCACGTTTTCGCACGTTTTGTAGAAGTCCTTGCCCTGCACGCAGGCGTAAAGGTAGGCCACCAGGGCGATGTGAAAAACCTTGGCCCAGCGATGGCTTCCTTCCAGCCAGACTTCCTCCTTGCGGTCCCACGGGTATTCGAGAAGGTCTACAACACCGCCGAGCAGAAAGCAGAAGCCGACGGTAAGGGTGAAATCTTCCGTAAGGCAGCAGATGTTGCCGTCGCGTATTCGATGGCGCTCGACACCGCAAAGGGACCTTCACTTGGCCTAAAGCTCAAGTTCCGCGTATTCGATGCACTCGTTTTCAAGAAGATTCGCGCAGCGATGGGAGGCCGTGTTCGATTCGCGGTTTCTGGCGGCGCACCGCTAGGAGTTCGACTCGGTCACTTCTACCGCGCAATCGGCCTAATCGTCCTAGAGGGATACGGCATGACCGAATGCACAGCCCCTGCGATGGTCGCCCGCCCAGACGCCATTCGAATTGGCAAAGTCGGCCGCTTACTCCCTGGCTGTGGAATCAAGATTGCCGAAGACGGTGAAATCCTGCTGCGCGGAAGCAACATCCAGCGTGGTTACTGGCAGAACCCAGCGGCCACTGCTGAAACGCACCGCGATGGTTGGCTGCACACTGGCGACATCGGCGAACTAGACGATGACGGCTTCCTCAGCATCACCGGTCGCAAGAAGGAGTTAATCATCACCGCGGGTGGTAAAAATGTTGCCCCAGCACCGATGGAAGACCCACTTCGCGCCGACCCACTGGTCGGTCAGGCTGTTGTCATTGGCGACAACCGCCCTTACATCGCGTGCCTGATTTCGTTGGATGCAGACATGCTTCCGCTCTGGCTCGCCAGCCACGGAGAGCCGACCAACCTAACCATCGCCGAGGCTGCAAAGAATTCGAAGGTTTATGCAGAAGTGCAGGCTGCTGTGGACCGTGTCAACAAAACCGTTTCGCAGGCCGAACAGATCAAGAAATTTGTGATTCTGGACCGCGAACTAACCGAAGATTCGGGTCACGTTACCCCATCGATGAAAATCAAGCGCAACGTGGTTGCAGCCGACTACGCAGAACTAATCGAAGGCATCTACGCGGACTAGGGCTTCATAAACCAATCTTGTTCTCGCAATGCGCGCATGGCTAGTTTGCGCTCTTCGGGCTCGAGGCGATCAAGATAGAGCAGTCCGTCCAAGTGATCGCACTCATGCTGTAGAGCCTGCGCCATGAGCCCGGTGCCCTCGAGTGTGATTGAGTTACCGGCTGCGTCTACGCCTTCAACCCGCGCAAATTCGTAGCGAGGGGTTTCGTGCCAAAGGCCAGGTACGCTCAGGCAGCCCTCCTGCACTAGACGCTTCTCGCCGCTGAGTTCGACAATCTTAGGGTTGAAAATCACGCCGCTCTTGCCGTCGACGTTCCATGAGAATCCGCGAAGCCCAATGCCAATCTGATTGGCGGCAACGCCGGCGCGTCCGGAAAGTTTGGTGGTGGTGTCGAGCAGGTCCTCGGCAAGCAAAGCCAGCTTTTCGTCGAAAACCTTAACCTCGTCGCAAACGCTCTTTAGAACAGGGTCGCCAAACAGGCGAATGTCGCGAACAGTCATGAACCGAGTGCTGGTTTATTCAGGCGCCTGAAGGCTGTCTACAACAAGTGCTGCCAACTCGCGGGCTGCCTGCTGAGTGTCCTTCTTCAGGTCTGAGAACTTGATTACCGAACCTGCAGCTAGCGATGGGTCATACGGAATACGAACTACCGCGCGGACACGCGACTTGAAGTGGGCCTCAATCTCATCAAGCTTCACGAGCTGGGTAGCCTGAGTTGCGGTGTTTAGAGCAACAATTGCATTGCGAACCAGGTCGCCGTAGTCGTTGGCTTCAAGCCAGGTTAGGGTCTCCGATGCGAGGCGAGCCTCATCAACCGAACCACCCGAGACGATGACAAGTCCGTTGGCACGCTGCAGAGTAGGACGCATGACCGAGTGAACGATACCGGTACCGCAGTCGGTGAGCACGATCGAGTAGTAGCGAGCCGCCATGTCGGCAACTACGTTGTAATCACCTTCGTTGAAGGCTTCCGAAAGCATCGGGTCGTTATCCGAAGCGAGAACATCTAGACGAGTCTCATCACGCGAAACCATGGTCGAGAAGTCAGCGAAGCCATCGATGGCTGCCGCACGGTTTACGACATCGCGAACGGTGAAGCGGGTGTTTTTGGAGACGCGCTCCGCAAGAGTTCCACGGTCTGGGTTGGCATCGATTGCAACGATTCGATCTTCGCGGTTTAGCGAGAGCGCCATACCTAGAAGAGTTGTGACGGTGGTCTTGCCCACGCCACCCTTACGAGTAAGAACTGGAACAAACATGGTGCCATTTGGAAGTGGCGCACCGATGCGGGCGCTCAGCGCGCGACGCTCACGAACCGCGAGGCTGTCACCTAGGTTGATGGTCTTGCCCGAGATGAAGTAGAGGAAGCGACGGAAGCCGCCCTCAGGAGCTGGGCGGAAACGCTTCGAGTTGTCGATTAGGCGGTCCGCGGTGAGCATTGCAGCTGGCTCTGGCGCATCGAAGGCGGCACCACGAAGGCTATCGCGACGCGAGTAGTTGCTTCGCACAACCTCGTTTGCCACGAGAGCGTTATCAACTGGTGCTGGAGCCGGCGCTGGAATGAGCGATTCGGTAGAGATTGGAATCGAGGCAGTCGAAGGGTTTACATCGACGGTGCCCGCATCAACGGCCACTTCGGCAAGGTTGTGCGACTTTACCTCGGTGCTTGAAACTACTTCGGCGAATACGTCGTTCGACTGGTCTTCCGGCTTGTTCATGCCAAATGCCACAGTTAACCTCCTGATTGCACGCCAGTGCAGGCGCGTTTTACTGCATGTTCATCTTAGCCAAGTGCGCTGTGAAACACCTTGGAGGGCCGGATTGAGCCCTAAGCGTTATGGACCTAACGCCTCTCGCAGAGTGCTGAAGCTACTCGACGATAAGGATCAGATCGCCCGCTTCTACAGCCTGGGTCTTGGTAATGGCCAAACGCTTGACCACACCCGCCTTGCTTGCGGTGATGGTTGCTTCCATCTTCATTGCTTCGATGGTTGCGATTGGCTGACCAACTTCGACCGGAGTGCCTTCGACAACCTGCAGGGTAACAACACCGGCGAACGGTGCAGCAACGTGCGAAATGTTGCCCGCATCTGCCTTCTCCGCCTGCGGGGTTGCAACCGCAATCTTCTTGTCGCGGACCAGGATCGGACGTAGCTGACCGTTCATGGTTGCCATAACAGTGCGGAAGCCCTTGGCATCTGCGCCACCGATGGCTTCGAGGCCGATGTAGAGGCGCACACCGCGAGCGATGTCGATAACGTGCTCGGTGCCCTGCTCTAGACCGTAGAGGTAGTCAACGGTGTCTACGTTGTCGAGCTTGCCGTAGGTGTCGCGGGTCTTGAGGAACTCAGCGTAAGGAGCTGGGAACAGCAGACGGTTCAGGGTAGCCTGACGAGCCTTCGAGTCGGTGCCGGTGAGCACAGCCATGTCTTCGGCGTTTACCGGAGTCAGACCGAACTTAGGGCTCTTGCCCTGAAGCACCTTGGTGCGGAAAGGTTCTGGCCATCCGCCTGGAAGGTCGCCCAGTTCACCGGCCATGAAGCCGATGACGCTGTCTGGAACATCGTAGTTCTGTGGGTTCTCGGCGAAGTCCTTAGGGTCTGCGTTTACAGCCACTAGGTGCAGAGCTAGGTCGCCTACAACCTTCGACGATGGGGTCACCTTGGTTGGACGGCCGAGCAGCTCGCTTGCCGCCGCGTACATGTCTTCAACCTTCTCGAACGAGTCGCCTAGGCCAAGCGCGATTGCCTGCTGACGAAGGTTCGATAGCTGACCACCTGGGATCTCGTGCTTGTACACGCGACCGGTTGGGCCTGGAAGACCACTCTCGAATGGTGAGTAAACGTTGCGGACGGTTTCCCAGTAAGGCTCTAGAGCGGTGACGCTCGATAGCGGGATCTGCGTGTCGCGCTCGGTGTGCGCCAAGGCTGCAACCAGAGCCGAAGCCGAAGGCTGGCTGGTGGTTCCCGCCATCGGTGCGCTTGCAACGTCAACCGCGTCTACACCGGCGTTGATTGCCGACATAAGGGTTGCCAGCTGGCCACCAGCGGTGTCGTGGGTGTGCAGGTGCACAGGAAGGTCAAAACGCTCGCGCAGCGCGGTTACGAGCTTTGCAGCTGCCGCTGGTCGAAGCAGACCGGCCATGTCCTTGATAGCGATGATGTGGGCGCCTGCGTCCACGATCTGCTGAGCAAGGTCTAGGTAGTAGTCGAGGGTGTAGAGCTTTTCCTCTGGGTCAAGAAGGTCTGCGGTGTAGCAGAGGGCAACCTCAGCAACAGCAGTCTTGGTCTTTAGAACCGCTTCGATGGCTGGACGCATCTGCTCGACGTCGTTTAGTGCGTCGAAGATGCGGAAGATGTCCACACCGGTGGCTGCAGCCTCGGCAACGAAGGCCTCGGTCACCTCGGTTGGGTACGGGGTGTAACCAACGGTGTTGCGGCCACGGAGAAGCATCTGGATACAGAGGTTTGGCATCGACGCACGAAGCGCTGCTAGGCGCTCCCATGGGTCTTCACCGAGGAAGCGAAGCGCTACGTCGTAGGTTGCGCCACCCCAGGCCTCAACCGAAAGCAGCTGAGGGGTTAGGCGTGCAACGTGTGGGCCAACCTGGGTCAGGTCGCGGCCACGAACGCGGGTAGCCAGTAGCGACTGGTGAGCGTCGCGGAAGGTGGTGTCGGTAACCGCAACCGCAGTCTGTGCGCGTAGAGCCTTAGCGAAGCCCTCTGGGCCAAGCTCCAGCAGGCGCTGACGCGAACCAGCAGGTGCCGATGCGGTGAGGTCAACAGCAGGAAGCTTCACCTCTGGGTTGAGGCGACCGTTACGTGGGCCGTAAGGCTGGTTGACGGTAACTTCGGCAAGCCACTGCAGAATCTTGGTACCGCGGTCGCGGCTCTGCTTTGCGTTGAAGAGTTCTGGGTGTTCGTCGATGAACGAGGTGCTTAGGTCGCCCGATGCAAAGATTGGGTCGGCCATTACCGCCTGAAGGAAGGCGATGTTGGTGGAGACACCGCGGATGCGGAACTCGGCGAGCGCACGCTTTGCACGGGTAACAGCGGCTGGGAAGTCGCGACCCTTTGCAATCAGCTTTACAAGCATGCTGTCGAAGAATGGGCTTACTTCGGCACCGGTCGAGACAGTTCCACCGTCTAGACGAATACCTGCACCACCTGGCGAACGGTAAGTGGTGATCTTGCCGGTGTCTGGGCGGAAGTTCTGCGAAGGATCTTCGGTGGTGATACGGCACTGGATGGCGAAGCCGTGGCACTGAATCTTGTCCTGGGTCAGGCCAAGCTGCTCAAGCGATTCACCTGCTGCAATGCGCATCTGGCTCTGCACTAGGTCAACGTCGGTGATTTCTTCCGAAACAGTGTGCTCCACCTGGATGCGAGGGTTCATTTCGATGAACACGTGCTTGCCAGCGTTTGCGCCAACAGTGTCAACGAGGAACTCTACGGTTCCGGCGTTCGAGTAACCAATCTGCTTCGCGAAGGCAACTGCGTCGCGCAGCATTACCTGACGAAGAGCGTCGTCCAGCAACGGAGCAGGAGCAATTTCGACAACCTTCTGGTTGCGGCGCTGGATCGAGCAGTCGCGCTCGAAGAGGTGCACGACACCACCGTGGCCATCGGCCAAAATCTGAACTTCGATGTGACGTGGGCGAAGAACTGCCTGCTCGAGGAAGACTGCGCCGTTGCCGAATGCGCTTTCGGCTTCACGCGAAGCCTCGGTTAGCGCTGCTGGAAGGTCCTTGGCCTCGGCTACGCGGCGCATACCGCGGCCACCACCACCGGCTACTGCCTTCACGAATAGCGGGAAGCCAATCGAATCTGCCTGTGCAACGAGCTCATCGATGTTGGTGCTCGAAGGGGTGCTCTTGAGAACCGGAACGCCAGCCGCGATTGCCGCAGCCTTTGCGTTTACCTTGTCGCCGGCCATCTCCAGAACGTCGGCCTTTGGTCCAATGAAAGTGATGCCGTTTGCGGCAGCCGCACGAGCCAGGTCTGGGTTTTCACTCAAGAAACCGTAACCAGGGTAGATTGCGTCGGCGCCAGATTCCTTGGCGACGCGAATGATTTCGTCTACATCTAGGTAGGCGCGAACTGGGTGACCCTCAGAACCAATCTGGTACGCCTCGTCCGCCTTCATGCGGTGTGCCGAGTTGCGGTCTTCGTAAGGGAAAACGGCAACGGTCTTTGCGCCTAGTTCGTAGGCGGCACGGAAGGCACGAACCGCGATCTCACCGCGGTTAGCTACCAAGATTTTCTTGAACATTAAGTTTCCTTGAGCTCTGGAGTCAAAAGGGACCTGATGGGTTCCAAAAAAGGTAGCCTATTGAGGTGCAGGTACTCAGTGTCAGCTCCCTGAAAGGGGGCGTAGGTAAGACCACAATCTCGCTAGGTTTAGCATCAGCTGCCTATGCCAAAGGTCTTCGTACGCTTGTCGTTGACCTTGACACTCAGTGTGATGCCTCCACCGGTTTGGGTGCCATCGGGGATTATGAAACAACCGTGATGGATGTCATCAAGCGTCCCCAGCACGGCGTTGTGCATAAAGCAATCCTACCTTCCACATGGAACCGGGCGCAGCCTTCAAAAATCGATGTCATGGTGGGCGAACCCCTTGCGGCTGCCTTTGACACCCCTAATCCAACCCTTCGTGATATTTGGAAGCTCGAAGAAGCGCTCAGCCGCATCGAAGACGAATACGATCTGGTCATCATCGATACTCCCCCATCGCTAAACGGTCTTACTCGGTCAGCCTGGGCCGCCAGCGACCGAGTGCTGATTGTGGCCGAGCCGGGCATCTTCGCGGTCAGTTCGGTGAAGCGCGCGATGACTGCTGTAGACGAAGTGCACGATCAGCTAAACCACCGCCTGGCACTCGCCGGCGTGGTGCTTAACCGCGTAAACACTAACTTCTTGGAGCACGAGTTCCGCAGGAACGAGCTTGAAGGCATTGCCTCAGGAGTGCTCTTGCCTATCGCTTTCCCGGAACGTGCGGCAGTTCAGCAGGCACAAGGCGCTGCTCGCCCGATTCACTCCTGGCCGGGTGAATCGGCTGCAGAAATTTCAACTAGCTTCGATGCTCTTCTGGCTTTGGTAGAAGAGTCTTTTGAAGTCGAAACAGCCAAGCGTGGACGTGGACGCATGGGTAAAAAAGTGAAAGATTCGAACGAAAAGCAATCGTTCTTCCGCAGAAAAAAGAAAGAGGCCTAGAGCCTCTTTTTTTACATACTTTTTACTTTGAAGGACTAAACGGCTTGCTTACGCTCGCGTCGGCTAGCCAACTCATCAATTTCGGTGAGCGAATCAGCGTGGATGTTCACAAGAGTTGCCTCAACCTCACGGAGAACGCGACCCACAGCGATACCGAATACGCCCTGGCCGCGACCAAGCAAGTCGATGACTTCATCCTGGGTGGTGCAGAGGTAAACACGTGAGCCGTCCGACATCAGAGTGATTCCGGCAAGCTCGTTGATACCACTGGCGCGAAGTTCTTCTACCGCAGTGCGAATCTGCTGCAGCGATACACCGGTGTCGAGGAGGTTTTTAACGAGCTTGAGGACCAAGACATCGCGGAATGAATATAGGCGCTGAGTACCCGAACCTGATGCACCACGGACGCTCGGCTGAACCAGAGCGGTGCGGTCCCAGTAATCCAACTGGCGGTACGAAATTCCTACAGCTGCGGCCGCAGCGGTACCGCGGTAACCCGACTTAGAGTCGGTGGCTGGCAGGCCATCGGTGAAAATCATGTCCGAGTATTCACCCTCAGAATTTTGGGTAGGCGAAGCGGTTGCGACGTCGTCAATTTCCGACATAACCACTCCTCTCCCTGCACAAAAACCGCAAAGGTTCAAGTACAGGTTTAATTCTGATTACGAATGGTGTCTAGAGCCTTGATTAGCTACTACGGCGTGTCGGCCCTACAGAGGCTCTGTGGCGCGGTTTTTAGGCGCTCAGAATTGGATTGAGATTAGTTCTCGATTTTCGCGATGAATGAGTTGATCAACTCGGTGCGGATGGTCTCAAACTGCTGCTCAATTTCGCGCGCGTACTGTGCCGCCTTAGCACGCGAAGAGGTTTCGTTTCGCTTCAGAACCGGGGCTACAACGCCTTCAATGATGCCAATCTCACGGTCGACTAGAGCCTTGTGGCCGCGCAAGTGACGTGGGGTAATTCCGAAACGCTTCAGGTTTACCAAAGCCTTGGCAATTTCGAGTGCCGAGTAATCGAAAGGCTCTACGCCCAAGAACTTAAGCTCCTGAGCTTCGCTGATCATCGCGTCGCTGATTCCGGTTTCAGCCGTGAGTTCGAGCTTGCTGATGCGGCGCGAGCGCAACTTGCGGATTACGACCTCAGGCGCATCTTGGCCACCAGGAAGCTGGCCAGCTAGACCTGAATCCAGCTGAAGCAGGTAGTCGCCAATTTCCTTAAGCGGAAGCTTGCGGTTTTGCAGCTCGAGGATGATGCGAATGCGCTCGATGTCGTCTGCGGTGAACTTGCGGTAACCGCTCGAGGTGCGCTGAGGGTTAATTAGACCTTCGACTTCGAGGAATCGAAGCTTTGAAGTGGTCAATCCTGGGTAGTCAGCATCGAGTTGGTTTATAACCTGACCGATGGTGTAAAGCTTTTGGCTACCCGCAACATGCAGTCGTAGCGATGAAACTGTTGCCACTAGGCACCACGCTTGTCTTCAGGCGATGCGTAGAAAGTGAGTCGGAACTTTCCGATTTGAACCTCTGCGCCGTCTTCGAGGTCGGCGGTTTCAATTCGCGCACCTTCGAAGTAGGTTCCGTTCAGCGACTTCAGGTCTTTGACCTGGAAGCTTGTGCCCGAGCGAAGGAACTCGGCATGACGACGCGAAACTGTTACATCGTCGAGGAA
>JBEEJV010000050.1:0-6885 GCA_041169005.1 Actinomycetota bacterium | reverse complement strand
TAAGGCAGGGTTTGTCTAGAAACCACATACTCGCGGTTGTCCTCATCTGTGCGGCCTCAGATATGAGCCTTATTTTCCTGGGAACCGCAGGACTCGGGACCATCGTGAAAGCGTTGCCCTGGTTGATTCCCGTAATGCGTTGGTTCGGTGTCGGCTATCTAGTCTGGTTCGGCCTCAACACGCTGAAAAACATGTTCAGGAATGACCACCTAGATGCAGGTGGCACTTCCAAACAGTTGACCCTTGGCAAAGCGGTTGTGACCACACTTATGTTGACTTGGCTTAATCCACACGTGTATTTGGACACACTAGTGTTCCTTGGAACGTTGGCAAATCAGTTCGGTGACGCAAGGTGGTTATTTGCATCTGGTGCAGCGGTGGCGAGCTGGGTCTGGTTCACCGGCATCGGATTCGGTGCGTCACGCGCGTCGAAGTTTATGAGCAAGCCAATATTCTGGAAGATTCTCGATGGAACGATCGCTGTGATCATGTTCTCAATCGCCGGAGTGCTCGCCATAGCGCCGCTTGGCTAAAGGGCCCTCGCACATCCAAACGCCTAATCGTGCCTGGACCGTTAATCGGTGTTTAGCTGAGCTGAACTGCGAAGTGAATAAGCGGATCTATAGCGATTGCAATGAACAGCACGGTCAAATAGGTGATGCTTCCGTGGAATAGGCGCATCGGATTCTTCACGTTGCCGGCAAATCCCTGGGCGTAGAGCACGTAAGACTCGTACATGAACCATCCACCGGTCAAAAGAGCGGTAACAGTGTAGATCCAACCCATGTTTGCAGCTGGAATGAGAATGAGGGTGCTGATAACCAGTGCCCAGCTGTAAAGAATGATCTGAACTGAGACCACTTTGGAACCACGAACCACTGGAAGCATTGGAACACCTGCAGTGGCGTAATCCTCGCGGTAACGCATGCTTAGCGGCCAGTAATGGGGCGGTGTCCAAAGGAAAATCACTAGGAACAGGATCCACGCCCCGATGGAGACGCTGTTGGTAACTGCGGCCCATCCGATGAGCACAGGCATTGACCCAGCGGCACCTCCCCACACGATGTTTTGTGGGGTGCGACGCTTTAGCAACATCGTATAGACGAGGACGTAGAAGAGGATTGCAGACAGCGACAACAGGGCCGACAACCAGTTGACTAGGAAACCGAGCCAGAGCACCGATGCGATACCCACAAGCCATGCGAAGTACCAGGCTTCGCGCTTTGTTAGCTCGCCGGTCACAAGCGGGCGCCCCTTAGTTCGCCCCATGATCTTGTCGATGTCGGCGTCGATGTAACAGTTAAAGGCATTGGCGCTACCGGCACTTAGGGCTCCGCCAACAAGCGTTAGCAGGATGAGCCACAGGCTCGGCATGCCGCGTTGAGCCAGAATCATGGTCGGTACGGTGGTGATCAGCAAAAGCTCGATTACACGAGGCTTGGTAAGTGCAACATATGCCTTGAGTTTGCCAAAAGACCCCCTATTTGGGGCATGCGTGGTTGGGGTCTGCTTGCTTGTCATCTCAAGTAATTGTAAGCGACGAAATGCCGCGTCTATTCCTGTCCCCGGAAACCGCTCTGGGTATAGACTTTTATGTGGGTTTGCGTCTATTTGCGTTGGCGCAGAAGCTCAAGTGACCCAACCATCCGAAGGCAACGGCGCCCGACTCGTGAACACTTTCCGTAGTTCATTGCACTTATAGAAAAGGAGCTGTCTTGTCAGCATTCCACTGGTCAGACCTCGACTCAAAAGCTGTAAACACCGCACGCGTTCTCGCTGCCGATGCTGTTGAAAAGGTTGGTAACGGTCACCCGGGTACCGCCATTAGCCTTGCGCCTGTCGCTTACCTGTTGTTCAACAAGGTAATGCGCCACGATCCACGAGAAGACCGTTGGCTCGGTCGCGACCGCTTCATTCTGAGCGTCGGACACTCTTCGCTCACCATTTACAACCAGCTCTTCCTGCACGGCTATGGCCTAGAACTTGACGACATCAAGGCCCTTCGCACTTGGGGTTCAGCTACACCTGGCCACCCAGAATACGGACACACCAAGGGTGTGGAGATCACTACTGGCCCTCTCGGTCAGGGTCTTGCATCAGCTACCGGTTTCGCTTACGCCCAGCGCTACGAGCGTGGTCTATTCGACCCACAGGCGCCAGAGGGCACTAGCCCATTCGACCACTTCACCTACGTCATCTGTGGCGACGGCGACATGCAGGAAGGCGTTACCGCTGAAGCTGCGTCGCTTGCCGGTCATCAGAAGCTTGGAAACCTTGTAGTTATTTACGACAGCAACCAGATTTCGATCGAGGACGACACCAACATCGCCTTCACCGAAGACGTGACCGCTCGCTACCAGAGCTACGGCTGGCACACCCAGACCGTCGACTGGAAGAAGACTGGCAACTATGTTGAGGACGTTGAAGAGCTATACAACGCAATTCAGGCAGCAAAGGCTGTTACCGATAAGCCTTCGCTAATCACCCTTCGAACCATCATCGGCTGGCCTTCGCCTACCAAGCAGGGTTCGGGCAAGGTCCACGGCGCCAAGCTTGGCGGCGAGGAAATCGCTGGTCTAAAGAAGTTCTTAGGCTTCGACCCTGAGCAGACCTTTGAGGTAGACCCTGAGGTTCTAGCCCACACCCGCAACACCGAGCGCTTCGACCGCGAGCGTGCAGCGTGGGAAGCGTCGTTCGACGCTTGGGCATCGGAGAACCCAGATAAGAAGGCACTTCTCGACAGAATCGTTTCGGGCGCTGTTCCTGCAGAGCTTGAGGCAGCATTGCCTAAGTTCGAGGCCGGTACCGAGATCGCAACCCGCGCCGCTTCGGGCAAGGTTCTGGGAGCCATCGGCGCTGTAATGCCTGAGCTCTGGGGTGGTTCTGCAGACCTAGCAGAGTCGAACCTGACCACCATCGCCGGTGCGAAGTCGTTCGTTCCCGCCGAGTGGAGCACCCACGAGTGGAAGGGCGACATCTACGGTCGCACCCTGCACTTCGGTATCCGCGAGCACGCAATGGCATCGATCCTGAACGGTATCGTTCTGCACGGCAACACCCGTGCCTATGGCGGCACATTCCTAATCTTCTCGGACTACATGCGTCCAGCCGTTCGTCTAGCTGCACTGATGGGTGTTCCATCGGTGTTCGTATGGACCCACGACTCTGTCGCGCTCGGCGAAGACGGTCCTACCCACCAGCCAATCGAGCAGCTTGCAACCCTTCGAGCCATTCCAAACCTTGCAATGGTTCGCCCTGGCGACGCAAACGAGACCTCGTACGCCTGGAAGGGAATCCTTGACCGCCGCAACGGTCCTGCGGGTATTGCGCTTTCGCGTCAGAACCTTCCTGTGTTCGCACGCGGTGTCGCAGACTCGACCGGTACCGTCGTTGCAGGCGCTGAGAACACCCTTAAGGGTGCCTACACCCTCGTAGACGCCGCAAACGGCAAGCCAGAGGTAATCCTCATCGCAACCGGTTCGGAAGTTTCGCTCGCTGTTGAGGCTCGTCTAGGGCTCGAGGCTGCTGGCATCGCAACCCGTGTGGTTTCGGCTCCATGTCTAGAGTGGTTCGACGACCAGCCAGAGAGCTACCGCGAGCAGGTTCTACCTGCATCGGTTAAGGCTCGCGTTTCGGTTGAAGCCGGACTCGCACTCGGTTGGAACAAGTACGTTGGCCCATTCGGTAAGAGCGTCAGCATCGAGCACTTCGGAGCGTCGGCTGACTACAAGACTCTGTTCACCGAGTTCGGCATGACCACCGCTGCGGTAGTTGCTGCAGCCAAGGATGCTCGCGCGAGCCTCTAATCCCCCACACTTCAGCTTTCAAACAGAAAAGAATCAATCATGAGCACTTCACCATTGGCACAGCTCGCCGCAAACGGCGTTAGCATCTGGCTTGACGACCTATCGCGCACCCGCATCCGCTCGGGCGCACTTCGAAACCTAATCACCAACCGCAGCGTCTCGGGTGTAACCACTAACCCAAGCATCTTCGCTGCTTCGATCGGTAAGGGCGACGGCTACGGCGACCAGGTTCGCGAACTTGCTGCTGCTGGCGCTGATGCAGCTACCGCAATCTTCGAGATCACCACTCAGGACGTTGCAGAGGCTTGCGACATCTTCACCGAGGTCTACGCGAACAGCAAGGGCTTCGACGGTCGCGTGTCGATCGAGGTTGAGCCTGGTCTTGCAAACGACACCGAGAACACTGTGAAGCAGGCGAAGGAACTCTTCGCAAAGGTAAACCGCGAAAACGTAATGATCAAGATTCCGGCAACCAAGGCTGGCCTCGGCGCCATCACCGCGGTAATCGCAGAGGGCATCAGCGTCAACGTGACCCTAATCTTCTCCCTTCAGCGCTACCACGAGGTAATCGCCGCTTACATCGCGGGTATCAAGCTTGCAAAGGCTAACGGCCACGACCTAAGCAAGATCCACTCGGTTGCTTCGTTCTTCGTATCGCGCGTAGACCTAGAAATCGACAAGCGTCTAACCGCAATCGGCACTCCTGAGGCGCTCGAGCTAAAGAGCAAGGCTGCCCTAGCAAACGCTCGCTTGGCTTACCAGGTATTCGAGCAGGACTTCGCAACCGCAGAGTGGGCAGAGCTCGCCGCAGCCGGTGCGAACGTTCAGCGTCCACTGATGGCCTCGACCGGCGTCAAGGACCCTAACCTAAGCGACACCCTGTACGTGACCGAGCTAGTTGCTCCTCAGCTTGTAAACACCATGCCTGAGAAGACCATGGAAGCGGTATACGACCACGGAATCGTTCCTGCTAACAGCATCACCGCTCACTACGCAGACTCAATGGCTATCCTCAACTCGGTTGGAGCGGTAGGCGTTTCGTACGACGACGTTACCGAGCTCCTCGAGAACGAGGGCGTCGACAAGTTCATCGTCTCGTGGAACGAACTCGTTGAATCGGTTGCCGCTGCTCTAGAAGCTGCCAAGTAATCATGACCATCAAGATTGTTGCTTCGGGTGCTGCCGCTGAGGCTGTTGCCAAGTATGTTCCGGTCCTAGTAGCCGATAAGGTTGCTAGCCGCGTTGCTGCCAAAGACTTCACCCTTTGGGGCAAGGACGCAGAGTCTGAGTCGAGCATCCGTCTAGGTTGGGTAAACAGCGCGGTAGACAGCGCTCCCCTGGTCTCAGACGTGATCGACCTACGCGAGCAGTTTGCTGCTCAGGGCGTTAACCGCTTCGTTCTATGTGGCATGGGAGGCTCATCGCTGGCTCCTGAGGTAATCACTCGCACCGCTGGCGTGGAGCTCGTCGTGCTCGACAGCACCGATCCAGACCAGGTAAATGATGCACTTAGCGGCGACCTCGCTCGCACCGCGATCATCGTTTCGAGCAAGTCTGGTTCGACCGTTGAGACTGATTCGCAGAAGCGCATCTTCGAGAAGGCCTTCGCTGAGGCTGGCCTTCCTGTTACCGAGCGCGTTGTCATCGTCACCGACCCGGGTTCGCCAATGGAAGCCGCTGCAACCGCCGATGGTTACCGCATCTTCAACGCAGACCCAACCGTCGGTGGCCGCTACAGCGCACTCACCGCTTTTGGTGTTGTGCCTTCGGGCCTAGCAGGCGCGGATGTAGCAACCCTGCTAGCAGACGCACACGAGGTTTCAGAACTCCTGGCATCGGACAGCGCGGAAAACCCAGCGCTCATCCTTGGTGCTGCTCTAGCGCGCACTGCTAACGGCGCAAAGTTCCGCGACAAGGTTGGAATCATCGTCGATGGTTCGCCAATCGTCGGCTTCGGCGACTGGGCAGAGCAGCTAATCGCAGAGAGCACCGGAAAGATTGGCAAGGGCGTCCTTCCAGTCGTTCTAGAGCCAAACAGCCAGGAAGTTACCAACCCGGTAGCAGACCTCACTCTCGTTCGTGTTGTTGCTGATGCAACCGCAGCTAAGAACGACGAAGTTTCAGTTTCGGGTTCGCTAGGCGCGCAGTTCCTGCTTTGGGAGTGCGCGACCGTAATCGCATCTCGCCTGCTCGAGTTGAACCCGTTCGACCAGCCAGACGTAGAAAGCGCAAAGGTTGCGGCCCGCGCAATGCTAAACGAGCGCGCTGCTATCGCTGAGCCAGCGTTCGTTGACGCAACCGTAGAGGTTCGCGCTCAGAACCTTGACCTTAGTGGCGCTTCGAGCGTTGCTGACGCCGTCAAGGCGCTTCTAGCGCAGCTTGGCCCGGAGGATTACCTTTCGGTTCAGGCCTACCTCGACCGCACCTCGGTTCCTGAGACCTACGAGCTTCGCGAGGCATTTGCCAAGCACACCGGCCGTCCAACCACCTTCGGATGGGCTCCACGCTTCTTGCACTCGACCGGCCAGTACCACAAGGGCGGCCCTCGTCAGGGCGTTTACCTGCAGCTTGTTGCAAAGGGCGAAGCGGACATCGCAGTTCCAGGCCGCGACTTCACCTTCGGTGAGCTAATCGCGTCTCAGGCTGCTGGTGACGCTTCGGTGCTTGGAGCATTGCCACGTCCGGTTCTCACCCTCACCCTCGGTGACGTAGCCAATGATGTGGCCGCGCTCCGCGCAATCCTCGCTTAATCCTCGTAAAAGGAGTCTGTGCCAATGAGCCCAGCAAAAATCGGACCGGGTGTAAACCCGCTTCGCGACCCGAGCGATGCTCGCCTAAACCGAATTGCAGGCCCTAGCGGTCTAGTGATCTTTGGCGTTACCGGCGACCTTTCGCGCAAGAAGCTGATGCCTGCCGTCTATGACTTGGCAAACCGCGGACTGCTACCACCTGGCTTTAGCCTCGTTGGTTTCGCTCGTCGCGACTGGGAAGACCAGGACTTCGCGAAGGTCGTGCACGACTCCGTTCGTGAGTATGCGCGTACCGAGTTCCGTGAAGAGGTCTGGGAACAGCTGCTGCA
>JBEEJV010000049.1:0-15636 GCA_041169005.1 Actinomycetota bacterium | reverse complement strand
CCTCCACCAAGGAACTCAGCCAGCTGAGGAGCCGCAACGTTGCCTGATAGATCAACAGGAACAAGCAGCTTCTTCAGGTCTGCGCCCATTGTTGCTAGCGAATCAGCGTTGAAGCAAGTTCCCGATGCATCGGCAATAGCTTTGCCGCTCGCATCAATGTAGCAACCCGCTGCATCAACCTTGAATCCTCGCAATAGCGAAACCCTGTCAACCAATGCTGCCGCACCGAAGCCCAGCGCAATGGTCATGAGGTAGAAGAATCCAATGTTTCCGATTGCCCAGTTCACACTCTTTCGAGCTGCCTTGGCGGTTGGAACTGTGTAGAAGCGAATCAGGATGTGTGGCAAACCTGCGGTTCCTAGAACCAGCGCAAGACCAAGCGAAATCAGGTCTAGCTTGCTCACGATCGAGTGGAAGATGTCCGGGTTTCCGGCAGCGTCCAGTACGTCCTTGCCAAACTTTTGTCCCGGGTTTAGAAGGGACGCGTTGCCGCTGTTCTTGACAGCCGCACCCAACATGTCTGAAACATTGAAGTTGAAGTGCCACAGAACAAGAACTGTCATTAGGGTTGCACCAATCATCAAGAGGAAGGCCTTGACGATTTGCACATAGGTTGTGCCCTTCATTCCACCGATAGTTACATACAAGATCATCAAGACACCAACGCCAGCGATAATCCAGTTCTTGGCTACAGGGTCCGTGATGCCTAGTAGCAGCGAAACCAACGCACCGGCTCCAACCATCTGCGCGAGCAAATAGAAAATAGAGACCACGACGGTCGAAGTTGCCGAGGCGGTGCGAACCGGACGTTGACGCATGCGGAATGCGAGCACGTCACCCATGGTGAAGCGACCCGAATTTCTCAATGGTTCTGCGATAAGAAGCAAAGCCACGAGCCAGGCGACTAGGAAGCCGATTGAGTAGAGGAACCCGTCATATCCAAAGAGTGCGATGGTTCCTGCGATGCCGAGGAACGATGCCGCAGACATATAGTCGCCGGCAATCGCCAGACCATTCTGGAAACCGGAGAATGATGCGCCGCCATCGAAGAAGTCCGAGGACTGCTTGTTGCTGCGGCTTGCGCGGATGACTAGGAACAAAGTCAGCGCAACGAAAATTAGAAACAGAACGGTGCTTAGAAGCGTATGACTCATTTACTTGCCTAGACCTTTTTCAACCTTGTCGCGTAGCGCTTCGGATGGCGCATCCAGCTTTGAACTTGAGTGTCTTTCATAAAGCCAGGCGATAACGAATGTAGATACGAACTGGAGAAGGCCAAGCACAAACGCAACGTTGATGTTGCCAAGGACCGGCTGGTTTACGAAATCACGAGCGAAGGCCGTCAGGATCACGTAAAGGAAATACCAAGCCAAGAAGGCTATGGTTAGCGGAAAAGCGAAAGACCTAAAGCGGCGTTTCAGCTCTTTGAACTCTGGGCTGTTTTGGGTTTCTTCCCAAATCCCATCGTGTTGTGGATCAGACATTGAACTCCCTTGTTCAAACTGTTTGTTGGCCCGCAGGAGGACGCCTCCCTTGGCACTCTTTCGAAATCTAGCGAAAAAATAGAACACAAATCTAGACAAATCTTCTAAACGGTAAAAGTTAATGATTTCGTTATCAAATTCGGGGATTATTCGCCCTTCCTTAGCAGTTCACTGCGTGCTCGCGAAACCCGCTCGTCGCTGAGCATCCCGCCATTTGATATGGTTGAACAATGACCAAGAGAACACGCCCATGGGGTTACCAGGATGTCTTTGAGGGCGATCAGCCTAACTGGGAATTGCACCCAGATACGCTCGCTATTCGCGGCGGGCTAGCTCGTAGCGGCTTCGGTGAAACCGGCGAGGCACTTTACCTAACGTCTGGCTTCACTTACGACAGCGCAGAGATGGCCGAAAGCGCCTTCATGGAGGAGACTAACCACCACCTCTACTCACGCTTCAGCAACCCAACCGTTGCGATGTTCGAGAACCGTCTTGCCCTGCTCGAAGGCGCCGAAGCTTGCTTCGCTACTGGTACAGGAATGAGCGCAATCTTCTCGGCACTCGCCTGTGTTGTGAAGGCGGGCGACCGAGTAGTCGCAGCCGCGTCGATGTTCTCGTCTTGCTACGTCATTCTCACCGAAATCTTGCCGTCGTGGGGCGTAACCACAGTCCTCGTGGAAGGAACCGACGAGGGCGACTGGGCGGCGGCACTGAGCGAGCCAACCGCAGTGGTATTTATCGAAAGCCCTAGCAACCCGCTAATGGAAATCGTTGATATTGCCATGATTAGCCAGCTAGCCCACAAGGTTGGTGCGCACGTAATGGTTGATAACGTGATGTCTTCGCCAGTGATGCAGAAGCCGCTGGCTCTGGGCGCCGACGTTGTCATGTATTCAGCTACCAAGCACATCGATGGCCAGGGTCGCGTTCTAGGTGGAGCTGTTCTGGGAACCACCGAGTTCATCAAGAAGACTTTGCTTCCATTCACTCGCCACACCGGTCAGAGCATGAGTGCGTTCAACGCTTGGGTAATGCTCAAGAGCCTCGAGACCATGCAGATGCGTGTTGAACGCATGAACGAAAACGCGCTAGCCGTGGCGGAGTTCTTGAGTAAGCACCCTAAGGTGGAGTCGGTTTCCTATCCGTTCCTGCCTGGTGCGAAGAACTACGACATTGCTGTAAAGCAGATGGCCGGCGGTGGCAGCACCGTTTCGTTCAAGGTCGTTGGCGACAAGGACGCTGCTTTTGCGGTTATGAACAAGTTGCAGGTTATTGACATCAGCAACAACCTCGGCGACAGCAAGAGCCTTGCCACTCACCCGGCTAGCACCACCCACAAGCGTCTCGGCCCTGAAATTCAGGCCAAGATGGGCGTGACCGCAAACCTCATCCGCATGAGCATCGGCCTTGAGAATAAGGCAGACCTCATCGCAGACCTAACCCAGGCGCTTTCCTAACACCTGCGCTTATGAAAATGGCCAGTCCTTCGGGACTGGCCATTTTTGTTAATGCCTTAGCTCTAGCAGGAGCGAAATCAGTTCGCGTAACTTGCGATGGCACGCACAGTCTGTTCGATTGCCTCCGCACTTGCCGCGAAGTTGATGCGGATGAACTGACCGTATTCGGCCCCGAGATCAATTCCGGGTACCACCGAAATCTTGTGATCCGCCAGGATTCGAGCAGATGGGTTCTCCCCCAGGTTCAAAGCCGCAAGATCGAGCCAAGCTAGGTAGCCACCCTGGGCGACCCAGTACGGAACCTGCGGCAAATGTTCAGAGAGCAATCGGGTGAGCAGGTCTCGCCCCTGACGATTAGCCTCTACAGCCTGCGCTAGCCAGGCATCACAGCCACTGAAGGCCTCTGCCATGGCAAAGCCTCCAAGGATACCTGAACGCCAGTGCAGGGCGTTGGGCACGGCTGCGATGCGTCCAGCCGTAGTGGCACTCTGGGTGATGATGATGGAGGCCTTGAGCCCAGCTAGGTTGTAAGACTTACTGGCTGCGGTGATAACAACGCCGGTTTCTCGCGCGGCTTCGTTTAGGTCTAGCCAAGGCACAAACTTCTGGTCTGCATAGGTCAGGGGTGCGTGAATTTCATCGCTGATAACCGTGACCCCGTGCTTGTGAGCAAGTTCAGCAATAACCGCAAGCTCTTGGGCATCGTGCACGCGACCCATCGGGTTGTGGGGGGAACATAACAAATAGAACTTGGCGCCAGATGCGAAGGCTCGTTCCATTCCAGCGATGTCTAGTCTCCAAGTTTCGAAGTCTGCAACCAGCGGCACGTCCTGCACCTCAAGTTTGGCTTCCTTGATCCATGAATAGAACTCGCTATAAACAGGTGAGTTGACTACAACGCGGTCGCCAGGGGCGCTCAATGCTCGGAAAATCTCGATAGCCGCTACACCCACATCGGTAGCAATGCGAACCTGCTTGCCGTCTACGTCCCAGTTCCAGTGGCGCTTGGCGAAGCCTACAAACGCCTCTGCCACCTCTGGGATTGGACCCAGGTAGCCCAGGTCGCTTCGTTGAACGAAATCGGTCAAAAGGTCTTTGATACTTGGAGCGATTTCGTAGTCCATCTCCGCAACATGCATGGGAAGAACATCGCTTGGGAAACGACGCCACTTTGACGAGTGTCGCTGACGAAGTTCGCTTAGCGGACGAAGAAATACCTGTTCAGACATGTGCCTATTCTTCCAGACTCAAACCTGATTGACCTAAGGTTTACCTTTGTTGCGAGCCACAGGGATGGGCGTAGTCTTCAGATGAGAGAGGTTGGCCATGCAGGTAATTAATGTCGAGCAGTTGAAAACCATCTTGGGGTCGCTGCCAACTAATCCGCGCGTTGTTGCCAGCGGCAACTTTGCTGCTCCCACAGTTTTGCTAAGCGCTCTCGACGAGTCGATAGAAACTTTCAAACTGCACATGCTGAACGCACAGCCGGGCATTCCAGACCGCGAGGGCGTAACCTACGAGTCGGCTTTTGTAGGTGCAGGTATGCGTCGCCATCCAAGGCTTACTTACATTCCCAGCCGCCTATCTCTCGTTCCCATACTGTTCAGGGACCACTATGTGCCAGATGTGGTTCTTTTGCACGCAAGCGCCCCGCACGAGGGACGTGTGAGCCTCGGAACTGAGGTGAACATACTGCCTGCGGCTATCGAAGCTGCCCGTGAAAACGGTGGAATTGTCATTGCTCAAGCTAATAAGAACATGCCATTCACCTTTGGAGACGCAGAGTTAAGCTCGTCCGACCTTGACTATCTGGTTGAAGTTGATGAACCTCTAGCTACGAAACCACCTACAGAATTCAGCGACGTTACTAGAACCATCGGCGATCGGATCGCAGCAAGAATCTCCGATGGTTCGACTCTGCAACTCGGAATCGGAGCAATACCAGATTCAGTTTTGCAAACTCTTGCAAGCCGCAAGGAACTTCGCATCTGGACTGAGATGTTCAGCGATGGTGTTCTAGAGCTGCATAAACGCGGTGCCTTGGCTAAAGACATTCCGCTAACAGCATCCTTCATCTTTGGCGGAACCGAACTTTACGAATGGCTTCACTTTAACCATGGAGTTCGCATGCTTCGAACCGAGAAGACAAACGATCCGGGTCAAATTGCTAGGCAGTTGAAAATGACCAGCATCAATGCCGCCCTGCAGATTGACCTTTACGACCAAGCAAACGCAAGCCACGTGAACGGGCAGATTTACAGTGGTTTCGGGGGAAGCACCGATTTCATCGTCGGAGCCTTGCACGCCCGCGGTGGGGCTTCATTTATGGCTCTACCCTCTTGGCACCCAAAGGCGAACAAATCGACCATTGTGCCCCGGCTTGGCGAAAATGTGACCAGCTTCCAGCACTCGTATGTTGTCACAGAGAACGGCGTTGCGGATTGCTTCGGGCACAGCTCCGTCCAGCAGGCTACGAACCTTATCGAAAGTGCTGCCCACCCAAATGTTCGGGAAGAACTCAAAGAAGCTGCACACACTCTCCACATTCTGTAACATCACCCAAACCTCACTAACAAAAAGGCCCCTAAACCGGGAAGGTTCAGGGGCCTTAATAGGGAAGCGTTGCTACTTAATGCTTGGGATCACTCCAGGAATAATCAACAGAACTCCGTAAATGACAGCAGCAAAGCTAAGCGCGAACATCACGTATGCACCGGCACGGTTGACCGCCTCTGAGCGCAAAGCCTTAGGGTTGCCTGATGCAGCCTTTGGCTTTATTGAATCTGCGTTCACCAAAAGGCGAATACCGAGCGAAAATGTGATTACTACCGCAGCGCTACCAACTAGCGCAGCGAAGGCAACTAGGAATAAATGGTTCCAATCTATGGTGATCATTACTTCTTGCCCTTTCCGGCCTTGGCTGCCTTAGCGGCGGCCTTTTCAGCTTCTTTGCGCTGCTTCTTTGTGAGAACTACTTCTGATGCTTCTTCAAGCTCACTTGCGACGTGCTTGTGAGTTACAGCGTTGCGACGAGCGATCTGGAAGATTGCGACGATAACACCTACGGTTACGATGGCGTCGACCACGATTCCTACTGGGCCGGTACCAACGAGAGCAGCCGAGATTGCTCCAACGATTGCCGCAGCCGGAAGAGTAAATATCCAGCCAAGAACAACGTGGCCAGCCTTACCCCAGCGTACTTGACCGCCCTTTCGGCCCAGACCAGAACCGATGATGGAGCCTGAGGCGACCTGGGTGGTGCTGAGAGCAAAGCCGAGCTTGCTCGAGGCAAGAATGGTTGCAGCGGTTGCAACTTCGGCTGCAAGACCCTGAGCCGGCTTGACTTCGCTGAGACCCTTACCCATGGTCTTGATGATTCGCCAACCACCGGAGAAGGTACCTAGAGCAATTGCAAGTGCAGCTGCGGTAACTACCCAAAGCTCAACGTGACCGCCATCCTTCTGAATGCCGCCAGCAACTAGAACGAGGGTGATGACGCCCATGGTCTTCTGTGCGTCGTTTGTGCCGTGCGACAGAGCGACAAGCGACGACGAGAAAATCTGACCAACTTTGAATCGTGAACGTCCGGTAGATAGATCATCTTCGCTTGAACGCGCAGTAATCGCGTAGGCCAAACGAGTTGCCAACCAAGCCGCAAGACCTGCAATGACCGGCGCGAATAGCGCAGGGATCAGGATCTTCTCGATGATGGCGGTTACATTCACTCCACCTAGACCAACGGCAGCGAGGACCGAACCGATAAGGCCGCCGAATAGGGCGTGGGATGACGACGATGGTAGACCAAGGAACCAAGTTGCCAGGTTCCAAAGGATTGCACCCGTGAGACCCGCGAAGATGATTTCTGGTTTGAGAGTTGCAGCATCGTTAATCATGCTTACGCTGATCATGGTTGCAACTGCAGTGCTGAGGAAGGCACCGATCAGGTTCATCACAGATGCGATAGCAACCGCAGTGCGAGGCTTGAGAGCGCCGGTAGCAATTGGAGTCGCCATTGCGTTTGCCGTGTCGTGGAAGCCGTTTGTGAAGTCGAAGAATAGCGCTAGCGCTACGACCATAATGACGATGGTTAAAGTGTCCACTTGGACCTTTCTTATACCTTGGGCGAGAAACCGTTAGTTACCTTGTTAACAATCGATCAACAACAGATATAAGTAAAGCGGACAGCAGGTTGCGGAATAGATTAACCGAGCAAATTTCAGATGAACAAAAGGTTAACGATTCACCGTCTTGGCTATTTCGTGGCGGTTAGGCGAATACCCCAGGATCCACGCCAAAGCTTCTTTGGCTCCAACCAAATCAGCGATTCCCCACTGTTGAAGTTGTTCGCGGGCCCTGTGGTTGGCTCGATGGCGACTGCCAGACATTTGCCGTTGGGTCCTGAAAAATCAGGGGTCACAAAAACGTGCGTGTGGGTGAACTTAGAATCTTGCCAAAGTTCCAATCCCAAATCCAAGCCGATAATGCTCGCCGATGCGATGCCAGCATCGTCGCGCTTCAAATTTCCGTATGTGGTATCGATGCGCAAGTTATCAATAACCACCCCGCCGGTTAGATCGAAAGGGCTGCGGTCTGTGAATTCGCGCGATACTGGCAGCATTCGTTCGTCTGACGCAACATAAGTTCGTGCAGCAACACGAATAGTTGCACGATCGATCGGCTCATCGCCGAGAACCAAGTATGGGTGCGCGCCAGTAGCAAACGGGGCTGGTTCAGCCGAGTGATTGACCGCGATGTGACGAACTGCGAGACCATCAGGCTGCAGGTGGTATTCCACACGAAAATCGATTTCGAACGGGTAGCCGTCGATCGGTTTGATTGTGCGCCCGAGCCGAACAGCCGATTCAGTTTGAGCCAATACTTCAAAGTCCTCGAACATTACGAGGCCATGAATGGCGTTGCCGAAAACGGTGTCGGTGATTGGTAGCGAATACGAGACGCCGTTTTGTGTCCACTGGCCTGCATCGATGCGGTTAACCCACGGTGCCATGACTAGCCCCGCCGCCCAAGGAACTTCCGGCAAGACAGCGTGCTGTTGGATGAACTCAACATTATTGCGCTGCAACGACTTCAACTGTGCACCGCGAACACCGATACGAGCAGTGAGGGATGCGTCAGGGCCCTCAAGCCTTAGATCGATGAAGCTGCTCACGCGTTACTTAGTTGCACTCGGGGCTGGCGATGCGCCAGGAGAAACCTGTGTAACCGGACCAAGCGCGGCACCGCAACGGTAGATGCTGGTAACTAGATTGTCGATCGCAGCCTTAGCGTCATCCTTAACCTTTGGGCCAAGAGCATAAACAGCAAATAGCAAAGTGGAGTTATCCTTCGGGGTGATGTAACCCGCGAGGGTGTAGCCGTGATCGATCCAACCTGTCTTCGCAAAGACATGACCCGCGGCATCTACATTCGCGCCGTTGAAACGGCTTTGCAAAGAGCCAGATTCGCCAGCGACCGGAAGTGACTGCTTTACTACTGCAAGATTTCCGGCGCCAGCCTGAATCTGCTTGAGCAGCTTGACCATGAACGCTGGGCTAACAGCATTAGCGGTTGATTCTCCAGAACCGTCCATGATGGTGATGCCCGTGGTGTCCAGCCCCAGGGTTCCCAGAGCCTTCTTGGTTGAGGCATCAAGCGAGGCGAACGATCCGTCAAACCCCTGGTCAAGCGATGTTAGTCGAGCCAAGGCTTCGGCCTGTGTGTTGTCGCTCACGTTGAGCATGTGGTTCACCCAGTTGCTGATTGGCTGTGACGAAACTGTGGCAATCTGCAGCGCAGACGATGGCATTGTTCCGGAAACCACAGTTGCCGAACTTGCCGCAGATCCGATTGCCTGCTTCAACCAGGTGCCCGCGCGAAGTTCCGGGGTGTTGCTTCGAGGCGAAGTTTCCTTCTTCGGGTCATTTCGGTCGCCATCTACCTGCAAGGCACTGGTGTTGCTGAGGTAGCCGTTTGTCATCTCCGAAATCTTCACTCCAGCCAACCACTGTGGACCCTTGAAGAGAGTGCCATCAGCCACGATTTTGGTAATGGTGGTGCCGGCGAGCGCCTTGTTCACCTGAACTGCAAGGTCGTTGAGCTTAGGAGCATCCTGGTAGACGCTTTGCTTACCCGGTGAGGTCCGACTGAGGGTTACGTCTCCCCCGCCCACAAGGTAAATGGTTCCAGGGTCGGTTGTGTCTTTGTACACACGAGTCTGAACACGGTAGTTAGGACCGAGAATCTGCATGGCCGCCGCAGCGGTAAGCAACTTCATGGTTGATGCAGTTGCCGATGCTTGGTCGCCCTTGTAGTTGAGCAACACTTGGTCGTTTGCAGCATTGACCACCATCGCCTGGACATTACCAAGGCGCTCATCGTTCATCTGATCCTGCACCGAACAGAGTGATGCGCTCGGGTTTGCCGACGGGGTGTTGGTAGTTGCCTGGTTGGACGAATTGTTGCCGTTCGCGTTTGGCGTTACTACTCCACCGCTAACGCTGAATCCAACTATTACGAGAGCAAGAACTACCAGTCCGATGCCGCCACCAATGGCAACTTCTTTGAAGTAAGCGAAACTCTTGCGGTCGGACATGCGTCTCCTGAAGTCACGGTAAACCAACGCGCCAAAGCGCTGGCGTTTACCTAGATTTTAGCCGTTGGGAAGCGGTTTACAGCGAAACCATCTCGCCCATGTGCGGCACGTGGGAACTCCATCCGAGCTCAGATTTGATGCGGTCGCTCAATACCTCGGCGGCACCTGCCTCTCCGTGCACCACGAATACCCTGCCAGGCTCTTCACTAGCCGATTTGAACCATTGCAAGAGTTCGTTGCTGTCGGCGTGAACACTAAACGACTCAATCTGTTCAATCCGAGCCTTGACCGGCACAAGCTCGCCGTGCATCTTCACGAACTCCGCCCCATCAACGAGCGAACGTCCGCGCGTACCAATTGCCTGGTAGCCAACAAGCACAACAGTGTGAATCGGGTTTGGCAGCATTGTGTGGAGGTGGTGAACAACACGACCGCCGGTACCCATGCCGCTTGCGCTGATGATGATGCATGGCTCCTGCGGATCATTGATGGTCTTCGATTCCTCAGGGCTAAACAGCTCAACCAAAGTACCTGGGTCGAACGGGTCACGTCCGGCCCATTCGGTCACTACCTCGCTGCGAATCTCAGGCGAGTGCCCCTCGATGGCATCGCGATAAAAGTCGAGGGCCTTCAGGGCCATCGGCGAATCGGCATAGATTGGCACACGAGGTATGTTTCCCGCTTCCATAGCCTCACGCAAACGCACCAGGATTACCTCTGTGCGGTCTACAGCAAAGGCAGGGACCAATACTGAACCGCCTCGTTTTACAGTCTCGGTGATTACCTGCTCGAAATCGGCGGTCGTTGGCGCGTGCTCGCGGTCGCCGTAGGTAGATTCCGTGATGATCGCATCGAAGTGTCCAGCTGGAATATTTCCCGGAGCTACCAAAAGCGGGTGATCCTGACGCCCCATGTCGCCGGTGAATAGCAGACGTTTACCGAAGAACGAAACTTCAATGTAGGAAGCACCAAGAATGTGCCCGGATGGATGGAAAATCGCGCTCACCTGTGGAGCAATCTGAACGGCTTCGAGGAACTCCTTTGTCACCATGAGCTCCAGCGTCTCCTCCACGTCGCCTTCTTCGTATAGCGCCATCGGAGGATTGTGTTTGCTGAACTTCTTTTTGGCAGCGTACTTAGCATCCTCGGTCTGGATGCGGGCAGAGTCGCGAAGAATCACCTCGACCAGTTTGCCGGTGTAATGCGTTAGGTAGATTGGCCCGCGGAATCCCAACTTGACTAATCTCGGCAAGAATCCCGAGTGGTCTAGGTGCGCATGCGTGATCAGAATCGCATCGATGGTTGAAGGATCCACAGGGAACTTGTCCCAGTTCATTTCGCGGAGTTCTTTTATTCCTTGGAACATCCCGCAATCCACCAGAACGCGCGTGCCCTGATGCTGAAGCAAGAATCTGCTTCCGGTGACTGTTCCGGCTGCGCCTAGAAACTGGATGAGTGGTTCGGTTACTTCGTTGTGCCCCATGAGCGCAAGTCTAGGTGGCTTTGCAATAAGTGCAAGAATCAAGATGTGAAGACGCGATTGCGAGACTACTGGTTCCTGCTCGCCAGCCTTGCCGGATTAGGGTTGGGGCTGGCATTCAGCGCTGTGGGCCAAGCGTTCGCCGCAAACGTCCTCTGGGGACTCACTGGAGTTATTGGTTTATCGCTCGCCGTGCGTTGGCTCGCGGATGCTATCCGCGAGGGCTCAATGGGTTCAGATGCTTTAGCGGTCATCAGCATTATCGCCACCTCTATCACCGGCGAATGGCTCGCTGCTGCCGTTATCTCACTAATGCTCGCCAGCGGACGCTCGCTAGAAAACTGGGCAGCCGGTAGAGCCAATTCCCGCCTCAGCGCGCTGCTAAACCGCGCACCGTCCATGGCTCACCTGGTCAACGCCGATGGCAGCCTCACAGCCACTCCTCTCGATCAGATTGATGTGGGAAGCAAGATTCTGGTTCGGTCTGGAGAAGTTGTGCCTTTAGATGGAACCCTTCTGGGTCATGCGACCTTCGATGAGAGCGCGCTCACGGGCGAACCGCTACCGGTTTACCGAGCCGCACTAAGTGAAGTAGCGTCTGGTGTCGTAAACACTGACGTTTCGGTTGAACTAATCACCACGACTTCTGCGGAATCGAGCACCTATGCTGCGCTGGTTCGCCTTGTCGCACAAGCCCAAGCCGAAAGCGCGAGCGCAGTCAGAATTGCGAACAAGTGGGCAGCTAGGTTTGTGCCCTTTGCGCTCGCATTGGCTGGCATTACCTGGGTGGTATCACAAAACTACAGCTATGCGGTGGCCGTCATCGTCTCGGCAACTCCGTGCCCACTCATCCTCGCAGTGCCGGTTGCAATCATCTCCGGCATGTCAAAAGCAGCCAGCAAGGGTGCGGTCATCAAGGGTGGTGCAGCCCTGGAAAGTTTGGCCCAGAGCAAAGTCATTTTGCTAGACAAGACCGGAACATTGACCCACGGCGGTCCAGAAGTCAGCGCCATTGCAGTTTCGCCCGGTACCGATGAAAGTTGGCTGTTGCAACTCGCTGGTTCTCTCGAGGTTCAAAGCCCCCATGTAGTCGCGCAGGCTATTGTTGCGCGGGCCGTTCTATGTGGCGCCGAACTACTTCGACCAACAGATGTTAGAGAGGTTCACGGTACTGGGTTATCTGGTCATGTTGCCGGACACAAGGTTAGCGTTGGCCAACCTGTTGGTGAACTTCCAGCCTGGGCAAACCTCAGTGAACCCTTGCTGGTCGCTGTTGAAGTAGATGGCGAACTCGTTGGACTTATTGGCCTAGAAGATCCTGTACGTGAAGAGTCTCAACTCACCGTTTCACAGCTGAGGCAGTTGGGAATCGAACGCATCCTGTTAGTTTCTGGAGACCGCCACTCGACCGTTGAATCTGTTGCGCAGGCAGTTGGCGCCGATGGGTTCCACGCAGAGTGCACGGCGGCTCAGAAGCTTGAGATAGTAGCAAGCCAAAAGCAGCGCACGAACGGCAAAGTTGTTGTCGTTGGCGATGGAATCAACGATGCCCCTGCACTCGCAGCCGCGGATGTTGGTGTAGCCATGGGAGCGCGTGGCGCCACTGCCGCAAGCGAGGCTGCGGATGTCGTAATCCTCGAAGACTCGATAGATCGTTTGGCTGTTGCGGTAGACGTTGCGCAGGGCGCTCGCTCGAGGGCGCTGCAAGCTTCCGGTGTTGGCATGACACTCGCCATCGCAGCCATGTTGCTCGGTTCATTCGGAGTTCTGAACGCAACTGAAGCTGCGCTCACCCAAGAGTTCATCGATGCTGGGGCGATTCTTTGGGCTTTGGTGCCCGCAAAATCGCGCTTGGGCAAGTAATGCGCCTGCTGCGCTAGTTGTAGATTGAGTTCATGCCAGCAACCACAGTTGATGAATACCTAGCGGAACTCGATGAACCGAAGCGCGCCACCTTGACCGCGCTACGCACCATGCTGATTGACCTAGAACCCGGGCTTGTTGAGACCATTGGATGGGGCGCACCAATCTTCAAGTTCAACGGTAAAAACGTTGCTGGACTCTGTGCTTTCAAGAACCACCTGGTTTACGCACCGCAGAGCGCTGAAGTGATGTCTGCTTTTGCCGACCGACTTGCCGGATACGCGACCGCAAAGTCTTCCTTCCAGTTTGCGGTTGACCACGTTCCAGATAGGGAACTCATCGCTGACTTACTTGCTGCGCGTATTGCAGAAGTTTCATAGCCAACTCAAAAGCTAAACTTGAAGGGTTGCCTGGGTCTTCAGCCCAGCTTCGCCACCTTAGCTCAGTCGGTAGAGCAGCTCCCTCGTAAAGAGCAGGTCAGGAGTTCGATTCTCCTAGGTGGCTCCGTATTCCACATGACGCCGGCACCTTGTTAGTGTTGCCACATGGAACTTCGCGAAGTAAAGATCCCCTCATCCGACTCTCAGCTGAACGGCTTGCTTGGCATACCTGACGGCGCAGGACCATTCCCTGTTGTCGTGGTGGTCCACGAGGTGTTCGGCATCGACGAATCGATGCGCGCTCAGGTTGAGAAACTAACTTCGCTCGGCTATCTCACAATCATGCCGGACCTCTTCAGCCGCGGCGGCGCTCGCAAGTGCCTAACCGCGACATTCAAGGCCCTTACTGCCCAAAAGGGCCAGGCCTTCGATGACGTTTCTGCTGCCAAGGCCTATGCACAGAGCCTGCCTCAAGCATCCGCCAAAGCCGGCGTTATCGGCTTCTGCATGGGTGGTGCTTTTGCACTCATTCTTGCTGGTCGCGGCTATGACGTTTCAGCAGTGAACTACGGTCGTCTCCCAGAAAACCTCGATGAAATCCTTAGCGTCGCGTGCCCTATCGTCGGCTCGTTCGGTGGGGCTGATAAGTCACTCAAGGGGGCGGCCGCAACACTCGAAATCGCGCTCACTAAACACGGGGTCAAGAACGATGTGAAGGAATACCCAAACACCGGGCACGCTTTCCTCAACCCGGTTCAGGCCGGACCTACCCTGCTCAAGCCAATCCTGAAGCGCGTCCTGGGCATTGCGCCTGCCCCAGAGCAGGCCGCCGATGCCTGGCAGCGCATCGACGCGTTTTTCAAAGAAGAGCTGGCCTAAGCACCCGTCGGTGTCCAAGCCCCGATTCGGATAAGTCTGTCGCGACCGGCGTCTTCAATTGGTGATTCTGGCCCTATGAACCAACGAATTGCTCGCAGCACAAGGCGCGTGGCTGGTTTCACTATCCATCGCGGAGCCGGCTGAAGATTGAGCATTTTCCGGTATTCGGGTTCGAGCGAAACTACTGCCGCGTCGAACAGCAAACGGTAAATCACCTTTGCCACGGGAGGCAGCGGCGGGTACTTTATGAATTTCACAACGTCACGGGTTCTGCCATCCACGCGCAAAATATCTGCCTCAAGGCAACGCGAAATTTCGGCTTTTAACGTTGCCTCAGACATTGGCACGTTTCCGAGCCCTAGAGGCTCTACCGACCTGGACCACTGTGAAATGTATGCGTCTGCACCTCCAGGAATCGGGCGCGACGCATACTCGGTGTGACAAACCAGGAACGACTCCATGAAAGCAATGTGTACCCAGAGCAACAAGTCGGGATCGGCAGCCTTATAGGCTCTTTGTTCACCAGAGTTGGTGTCGTAGGTGCCAACAACGCGCTTGTGCATTCCGTTAACGCGCGCAGCTTCTCGGGCGACCGCCTGATGCGATCCAAAAGTAGTGACGGTTAACCAGCGGATGGTTCCAGCCAACCGGCCGAGAGCGTCTTCCTCGTAGCGCGAGTGCTCGGATACGCCCCTCAGGGTTCCAGGGTGAAGTGCCTGAACTAGCAGGGCTCTGATACCACCAACTAGCGTTCCGAAGTCTGCGTGAACTACCCAAGGGGCGTCATCCGGAGTGAACAGGCCCGGCTCATCTCCAGCTGCGATTACCTCTAGCCACGGCGGAACGCCATCCTTTGCGCCAGAGAGGAGACGCCTAAATCGGACAGACATCATCTCTTGGAACTTGTTATTTCGCTTCAAGGGTCCTCGCCGGTAAAAGAGTTGCCTCTTATGCAACCAAAGCTTGGTCGCAGCACTTCCCCGAAGGCCAGATTTGTTCGGAAATATCGACAAATCGTGCGAGGATAATGACGCAACCAACCGGCCGTAAGGTCTGGGAATATCAACCCGAGAGGTAACTCAGAGATGTCTGAAAAAGCTTTGCTACAGCAGTGGAACAACGCCTGGAATCGCCTGATTATCGCGCAGCTAGCGCCAACCGCGCTCCTGATCACCACGGTTGCCCTGCTCCAGTTTGGTCTCGCAGATGCTCGCGCATCTGTTCGCTGGGCTGCGGTTCTCATCCTCTTGGCGTCTGGAATCCTAGGCGCACTCGCTGAATTCACTGCGGCACGTGATGGCATGAACATCGCCGCGGCACTAGACAAGCTGAAGGGCAAGAGCTCGATCGCTCACGGCGTCATCGAAACCGCACGCTGGTTGCCGGTTGTAAAGTTCGTCACTCCGGCAATCTTTGTGGCAATCTTCGCCTTCCTTTACGCAGCGCTTATCCTGCGCTAACAGGTCGGTTCAGCCTTTGGCAAGGTTCCGTCGATAAAGAA
>JBEEJV010000048.1:0-21124 GCA_041169005.1 Actinomycetota bacterium | reverse complement strand
TGGATGAGTACCGCAAGTACTTCGAGAAGGATGCAGCGCTTGAGCGTCGCTTCCAGAGCGTTCAGGTCAACGATCCATCGCTGCCACACGCAATCAACATCCTTAAGGGTCTGCGCGACCGCTACGAGGCGCACCACAAGGTTTCCATCACCGACAGCGCGCTTGTTGCTGCCGTGAACCTGGCCGACCGCTACATTCAGGACCGTCACCTGCCAGACAAGGCAATCGACCTGATCGACGAGGCCGGCGCTCGCGTTCGCCTTTCGATCCTTTCTTCGCCTCCTGAGCTTCGCGCTCTTGAAGAGAAGATTGTTGCCGCTCGCGTCGACAAGGAAAAGGCCATCGAGAACCAGGACTTCGAAGGCGCTGCGCTAAAGCGCGACGAGGAGAAGCAGCTGAACGCCGAGCGCGTGCGTCTCGAGAAGGAATTCCGCAAGGGTAACGTTCGCGAGCAGGGCATCGTCGACGAGGGTCTGATTGCCGAAGTTCTGGCTCAGGCAACCGGCATCCCAGTGTTCAAGCTCACCGAAGAAGAGTCTTCGCGACTCATCTTCATGGAGCAGGAGCTGCACCGCCGCGTCATCGGTCAGGAAGAGGCGATCGCCGCTCTGGCCAAGACCATCCGTCGTCAGCGTGCTGGCCTCAAGGACCCGAAGCGTCCATCTGGTTCGTTCATCTTCGCCGGTCCAACCGGTGTTGGTAAGACCGAGCTTGCGAAGGCGCTCGCCGAGTTCCTATTCGATGACGAAGGCGCGCTAATCAGCCTCGACATGAGCGAATACGGCGAGAAGCACACCGTAAGCCGTCTATTCGGTGCCCCTCCGGGCTTCGTCGGCTTCGAAGAGGGTGGCCAGCTAACCGAGAAGGTTCGCCGCAAGCCATTCAGCGTTGTGCTCTTCGATGAGATCGAAAAGGCTCACCCAGACATCTTCAACAGCCTGCTTCAGATTCTTGAAGAAGGTCGTCTAACCGATGGTCAGGGCCGAGTTGTCGACTTCAAGAACACCGTAATCATCATGACCACCAACCTCGGTACTCGCGACATCGCTCGCGGCACCATGGGCTTCTCGCTCGAAGGCAGTTCGCAGAACGACTACGAGCTAATGAAGGGCAAGGTCAACGAAGAGTTGAAGAAGAACTTCAAGCCGGAGTTCCTCAACCGCGTCGATGAGACCATCGTGTTCCCACAGCTCAACAAGACCGAACTTCGCCAGATTGTCGACCTGTTCATCAAGCGCCTTGCATTCCGTTTGGAAGACCGCGACATGACCATCGACATCTCGGACGAGGCAAAGGACAAGCTAATCGAGATCGGTTTCGACCCGGCTCTCGGTGCGCGTCCACTGCGTCGTGCGGTTCAGCGCGAGATCGAAGACAAGCTCAGCGAGAAGATTCTCCACGGCGAGCTTTCGTCCTCGAGCCATGTTTCGGTGGATCTGGTCGCGGGCGAGTTCGTCTTCACCAGCAAGCCTCGTATTCACGAGAGCGTTGGCGCCTAAAACCCCAGATTTACCTAAGAGCCGCCCGAGGCTGCGACCAAGAGTTCGTAACCACGGGCGGCTTTTGCATTTCTGTTAGTAGCATTTAGGGCATGGCTACTTTCACTATCAGGGCGGCGCACACGAATGATGTGCGGGCAATTCAGGCCATCCGCGCCCCGCTTGAAGGTGCCGGAAAGAAGCTGCTGCACCACGACCTAGTGGGCCTATACGAGAAGGTCCAGGAGTTCTTGGTCGCCGTCGATGAGTCTGGCGCAGTGATTGGCGCAGGAGCGCTGCACGTGATGTGGGAAGACCTCGCCGAGGTTCGCTCGCTAGTGGTGGCAGAGTCTGCGCGGGGTCAGGGTGTTGGGCACGGCATCGTCGATGCGCTGTTGGATCACGCGGCTTCGCTTGGAATCAAGCGTGTGTTCTGTCTTACCTTCGAGACCGAATTCTTCGGAAAGCACGGCTTCGAACCAATCAGCGATATTCCGGTTGATGCCGAAACCTTTGCCGAGATGGCGCAGTCCACCGATGACGGTGTTGCCGAGTTCCTCGATTTGGCACGCGTGAAGGAAAACACGCTTGGAAACACGAGGATGCTTAAGCTTCTCTAGCGCTCTTGCTAGTTATCTTTGAAGCATGGCAGCTCCACGAAACAACCGACCAAGTCCTCGCACATTTCTGATTCGACGCCTTGTCGCACTCACAGTTGTAATTCTGTTGATTTGGGCAGTTTGGGCCGGTGTCGCAGCAGTGGTTGGTTTCGTAGGTAATCTATTCGGCGGTAACGCAAAGCCTGCTGCAAGTTCAAGCGCCACCGCTGGGGTTGCTGGCGGCAAGGCAACCACCTGTCTGCCAAAGGGAATCAGCGTAATGGCAGTTGTTGGCGATGGGCAGAAGCCGCTAAGCAGCTTCGCTAGCGGTGTTTCGCCACACTTCTGGTTCACCATCACGAACACCAGTGAAAAGGCCTGCTACTTCAACGTGGGAAGCAAGGCTCAGAACTTTACGGTTACTAGCGGTTCGGAAACAATCTGGACCAACACGCAGTGTTTGACTGCCAAGAGCAATTACCGACTCTTGCTTGCGCCTGGCGCACCGCAGACCGCCCCGGCGATTCCTTGGGAGCGTGTCCGGTCGAGCAGCACAGGTTGCGATAAGAGCACCAAGCAGGCTGGAACTGCCGCTGGCTTCTATCACCTGCAGATTGACGTAAACGGCGTCAAAAGCAACGACGTGCAGTTCGAGCTCAAGTAGCTCGAATGGCGCTCGGCGCGCCGCCACAGTTAGTTTTGCGAGCTACCAGTTCAGGCCGAGAGCCAAAGCCGCTCGCAAGTCGCCAACCTCGGAATCTACGCTTCGGATGAAACCTAGACGAGTTGCTTCGCTTGCGCGTTGCTTGCCGTTTGTAACCTTGCGGATCTCGCCAGCCAAGCTGATTTCGCCGTATGCCACTAGGTTGTGGGCGATTGGTTTGTCTTGAACCGCAGACGCCACCGCGAGCGCGATTGCGAGGTCTGCAGCTGGTTCGGCAATCTTGATTCCGCCGACGGTTGATACGTATACGTCGTAGTCGCTCAGGCGTAGGCCAGCACGGCGTTCCAGAACCGCAAGAAGCATGTTTACGCGGCTTGAATCGAGGCCGTTTGTGACACGTCTAGGCTGCGGTGCTGAAGTCTTCACAACTAACGCCTGCACCTCCACGATAAGCGCGCGCTTACCCTCCATGGCTACCGTCACACAGGTGCCCGAAACGGTTTGGCCGCTGCGATTTAGGAATAGTCCGGAGGGATCGCTGACCTCGGAAATGCCCTCGCCGGTCATTTCAAAGCAGCCCACCTCATCGGTCGGGCCAAAGCGATTCTTTAGGCTTCGCACAAAGCGGAGCGATGTTTGTCGGTCGCCCTCGAAGTGGCAAACCACGTCTACTAGGTGTTCCAATACGCGCGGCCCTGCGATCGAGCCATCTTTGGTAACGTGGCCCACCAGAATGACCGGAATCGAGCGTTCCTTTGCCACCGAGATAAGGCTAGATGCCACCTCGCGAATCTGGCTTGGCATGCCCGCAGCACCGTCTATTTCGGCACTCGCAATGGTCTGCACGGAGTCGACCAAGATTAGACCCGGTTCTACGGCGTCAATCTGGCCCAGAACGGTCGAAAGATCGTTTTCCGTTGCTAGGTACAGGTTTTCAACGATGGCGCCCGTGCGCTCGGCACGCAGGCGAATCTGGCCAACCGATTCTTCGCCGCTGATGTATAAAACCTTGGTGCCCGAGCGGGCTGCCTTTGCGGCCACCTCTAGAAGCAGTGTGCTCTTACCTACCCCAGGTTCACCGCTGAGAAGAATGACGGCACCGGCAACTAGGCCGCCGCCCAGAACGCGATCGAACTCGCCCACGCCAGTAGGTTGCGCTGCCACCTTGCCGGCGTCTACCTGCGTGATGCTCCGCGCGGCGGCGGACTCGAGAATGATGGCTGGCTTGGCCTTCTTGGTGATTCCAAATTGCGCGGTGGCATCCTGAACGGTGCCCCAAGCTTGACACTCTCCGCAGCGGCCAACCCATTTGACGGTAGTCCAGCCGCATTCGGTGCAAGCAAAGTCGTTCTTGTTTTTCGAGGCCATGAAATAAACCTAACCCCAGCCACCGACAGCTTTGGGTAAGACCCTAAACTTGCCTTGTGGACATCAAGAAAATCGCGATTATCGGCTCGGGCTCAATGGGCACAGCCATCCTTAGTGGCTTGCTGAAGGCTGGTTTCGAAGCTGCAAACGTTTCGGTAAGCACCAAGTCGGCGGCCAGCGCCTCACGCCTCGCTGGGGAACTGGGCGTAACTGCGTTTTCGGCAGAGAATCACGCGGATGCCAACTCACTCGCAGCAGCTGGAGCGGATGTCGTCCTAGTCGCGGTCAAGCCTATGTATGTCACGGCCGTGTTGCAAGAAATTTCCGCTGCGCTGCTGTCAGATGCACTGGTAATCAGCGTTGCCGCTGGAATCACCAACGCTGCGATGGAAGCCGCTCTGCCTTCATCGGTAGCCGTAGTTCGCTCGATGCCAAACACTCCGGCAATCGTGGGCCGTGCGGTCACCGGCCTGGCCCGAGGCTCGCGCGCCACCGATGCCCAGCTCACAATTGCGTCATCGCTTTTCGAAACCGTTGGCAAGGTAGTCATTCTCGAGGAAAAGCAGATTGATGAGCTTTCGGCTATCAGCGGTTCCGGTCCGGCGTACGTATTCTTCCTTGTCGAGCAGTTCGTACACGCCGCCAAGGCCCTAGGTTTCGATGACGAAACTTCTCAGTTGCTGGTTTCGGAAACCTTCCTCGGTGCCTCGGAACTGCTCATCGCGAGCGGCAAAGAGCCAAGCGAGCTTCGCCGTCAGGTTACGAGTCCTAACGGCACTACCGAGCGCGCAATTGCGAAGCTGAGCGAAGCCGGACTGGCCAAGTTGTTCGAGCAGGCTACAGCGGCAGCGGTCGCGCGCGCCAAGGAAATCGCGGCTGGCAACTAGGCTCAGCGCCAAGATCGGCTAGCGCAGCTGTAAATACATTCCAAATTTGGAATATGCCCCTGTTGCTCCATCTGAGCTTGAGTTAGCCTTAAGGCATGAGCGACATCTTTTCGGTACTTGCAGACCCAACCCGACGCACCATTCTTGAGGCGCTTGCCCAAAAATCCCAGAGTGTGAGCGAGCTCGTTGCGCTCACTGGGGAGGGGCAACCAACCATTTCCAAGCACCTCAAGACATTGCGTGACGGCGGTCTCGTCACGGTTCAGGCCGCGGGCCAGGCAAGGGTCTACTCAATCGACTCCGCGCCACTCGCGGAGGTTGAGATTTTCCTGACCAAAGTGGGCATGGCAGATGCAGTCACCGCGAAGGCTAGTAAGCCAAAATCTGCCACCGTCACCGCAGAAGCCGATCTGTCGGCCATCATGGGCAATGCTGGTGAAAAGGTAGGGGAGTGGATCTCTCAGGGTGCCAACTGGCTTGGTGGACAGATCACCGAGAAGCTGGCTGATAACAACATCAATCCTGAGACGCTCGGTAAAGAAGTCGGACGAATGCTGGCCGATGCGAAGTTGTCCGCCACCGATGCGGCTTCTGACACTGAAGCCCAGGTCCGTGCAGAGATTGCGCAACTGAGCGAAAAGCTTGGAAGTGCGGTTTCAGAATTCAAAACCACTGGTCTGCAGAATCTAGTAGCTAAGGCGAAGTTGGCCAAGGCAAACCAGGCTAGCCACAACGAAGATTAGTCTTCGCGGCTAGAGCTTTACCGGGATAGGCGCTTCGCTTAGTCGAGTGGATTGCCGGTGGTGAATAGACCGCTGAAGGCGCTCAACATCGCCCGAGTCCACTCATCGTCCGAAACCGGTTCGTTGTCTAGCTCCGCGAGAGCCTTTCCAAGCAGCAGGCCCAAAGCAACCATCGCCGCAGCGCGTGGGTTCAGGTGAGGCTTAAGCATGTTGTGGTCTGCCGCAATTTGCATTGCTTCAGTGGCCTTTTGGTTGAGGCTGTGCTGAACCTCAGCCAGCTCCTCGCGCAACTTAGGGCGCCCGGAAGCATTACCCACGATCGCAGCGCGCTCTAGTGCGCTCTGGTGGCTGAAGTGTTCCTTTACGAACGCAAACATCTCGTCGTAGTGCTCAGCCATTTCGGCCTTGGAGGACATGCGCTCAAAGAATGCCTTCACGCGTGGCATATCTGCCGCGGTGTAGGAAGCGAAGTTGTGAGTTAGGGTGGCGCGGATGAGGCCATCTCGGTCGCCGAAGTGGTGGTAAATCGATCCGATGGAAATGCCAGTCTGGCTACTTATGTCCTGAATGCGAACTGAAGCTTCTCCGCCCTCGCGAAGTGCCGCGTCGGTGGCTGCAATGAGCTGCGCGATAGTGTCTTTAGCGCGAGCCTGCTTAGGCTGTGGTGCCGATGTTTTCCCCATAGTAGAAAATGGTAAGCCAATCTTCTATAAAAAACCACAGAAAACTTCTAGAAATTGAATCCCAAGTTGAGGCGCATGGCAGCTAAAAACTTGGCATGCGTTGCATGAGCGGGCAATCCATCTCCGCCTTTTAGAAAACGAACCCCGAATCTGGGCTAGAATAGAAAAACTGCTCGGTTACATAATCTTTTGTTTTCCGAAATCAATCTCTGTGAGGTCTTCGTGGGTTCAATCATCAAGAAGCGTCGCAAGCGTATGTCGAAGAAGAAGCACCGCAAGTTGCTTCGTAAGACTCGCCACCAGCGTCGCAATAAGAAGTAAATCGATTCGATTTGCTTCATATGCACAAAATCCCGCCTGCGATGGCGGGTTTTTTGTTTAAGGGCAGGTTAGGCAGACTTGCGCGAGGCCTTGGTCTTGACCTTCTTGATGCGAAGCGCGGCCTTGTACTCCGCGTCCTTATTTACGCGTAGCGCGCGCTTCTTGAACTCGAGCACCGGCCAGTTAGCTGCCTTGGCATAACCGCGCAGCGCGATGTCTGGGTTCACCGCTACCGGATTGCCAACTAGCGTGAGCATTGGTAGGTCGTTGTTCGAGTCTGAATAGGCGTAGGAGCGACGAAGGCTAATGCCGCGCTCCTGTGCAAGCGCCTTGATGGCCTTGCGCTTGTGCTTGCCGTGAAGAGTGTGTCCGATGAGCTTTCCGGTCAACACCCCATCCTTGCGTTCAATCTTGGTTCCGAGCGCGCCGGTCAGGCCGAGGCGACTTGCTAAAACGTCCGCAATCTCCTGGGCTGTAGCGGTAACCAACCAGACCTCGCGTCCGGCAGCAATGTGCTCTTTTGCAAGGCGCACGGTCTCTGGCCAAAGCTTTGGTTTTAGGTGCAGGTCGTAGACCTCGTCGGTGAGTGCTTCAAGGTCCGCAGACTTGTGGCCAGCGATGAGGGCGAGCGCCTGATCCTTGATTGAAGTGAGCATGTCCTGCGTCTCGCCCTTGCTGATAAAGCGCGACTGGTGCCAAGCAAAACGCCAAACATCCTTGCGGGTGAAGAAGCCCTTCTGAAATGCCGCCTTGCCAAACAAGAACGACGATGAGCCGCGGATGATCGTATTGTCGACGTCGAAAAACGCCGCTTCGATCTTGGCTGGCTTTACAGGGTTGGACACGCCCCAAGTTTATTGCCAAGACATTGCCCTAGGCTGAATGCGTGGTAAATCGCATCGAAATAACCCTCATCGGCAAGCCGGGCTGTCACCTCTGTGACGACGCCAGAATCGAGCTAACGCGTGTCATCCAGGCGTTCGAGAATGGCCACAGCGGGGTAGAGGTTGCGGTCACCGAAAAGAACATCCTCGAGGATGAAAAGCTCGCGCTACTCCACTCTGAAGAAATCCCAGTTGTGCTTATCAATGGCAAGATGCACTCTTACTGGCATGTCGATGCCCCGCGACTAACCTCCGCGCTCGAGCAACTTTCCAACTGAATCTTGAATAACAAAAAACCCGGCTTCCCATTGAGGGAGGCCGGGTTTTTCATTGCCGAAAAACTATGGCTTTAGGCGGTTTGGTCCTCGGAATAGGTAAGTGACCTCGCGGATGTTTGGCTGATGCAACATCAGCATGAGCACGCGGGCCAAGCCCATTCCGAAACCACCGTGGGTTGGTGCGCCGTAGCGGAAGAAGTCGAGGTAGAACTCGAGGCCTTCTGGGTCAAGACCCTTCTGCTTCGCCTGCTCGATTAGGACGTCGAGGCGGTGTTCACGCTGTGCGCCGGTGGTGATCTCAGTGCCGCGCCAGATCAGGTCGTAGCTGTTGGTTAGCTCCTGGTTGTCGGCGTGACGCATGTGGTAGAACGGGCGCACGGTCGATGGGAAGTCGGTAACGAATACGAACTCGTGGCCGAAGGTCTCGGCAACGTGAGCAGCAATCTGACGCTCGCCCTCTGGGTCAAGGTCGCCACCGCGCTCAACGATGTGGCCGCGCTCCTTGATGATGTCGATTGCATCGTAAAGCGGAATGCGTGGGAACGGGATGGTCGGAACCTGTACGTCAACGTCGAACAGTGCCTTGATCTCTTCGCCGTGAGCGTCCTTGACTGCCTGGAGACCGCGCTGCAGTAGCTGCTCCTGGAAGCTCATGACGTCTTCGTGGCTGGTGATGTGCGAGATTTCCATGTCTATCGAGGTGAACTCGGTTGCGTGGCGCGAGGTGAACGAAGGGTCGGCGCGGAAGGCTGGGCCGATCTCGAAGATGCGACCAAGGCCCGACATCATCGCCATCTGCTTGAAGAACTGAGGGCTCTGGGCTAGGTAAGCGGTGGTCTCGAAGTACTCCATCTGGAATAGTTCGGCGTTCGACTCCGATGGCGAGCCCATCAGCTTCGGGGTGTGAAGCTCTACGAAGTTGTTTTCGTACCAGAACTCGCGCCAAGCACGTTCGAGGGTGGTCTGGATGCGGAAGACCAAGTTCATTTCTGGTCGACGAATGTCGAGGAAGCGCCAGTCGAGACGCTTATCGATGCTGGTGTCTTCTGCGATTGGAGTCTCTGGGTCGGCGAGGGTTACAACCTCTAGCTTGTCCAGCTGAATCTCGATGCCGCCAAGCTTGACGCGCTCGTCGTGAACGAGGCGACCCTCAACGGTTACAAACGAACCATGGGTGAGGCCAGAGATGATTTCTGCCTGTGGGTCCACTTCTTCGCGCTTATAGGTAACCTGAACCGAGCCGCTCTCATCGCGCAAAACCACGAACTGGATGCGCTTCTGGTCGCGAAGGGTTTCTACCCAGCCGCTGAGCGATACTGGGCCGTCCTCGCTGGCCGCGAGGTTCTTGATTAGGACACGATTCGACATGAAATCTTTGGTCTTTCTGGCTTGGCTTTAGGCCGGTTCTGCGGCTGGAAATCCAGCCAACTCTCAGGCTGTTACCAGCCTTTTTGGCGCTTAGAAATCAGTTTAGCGGAGGGTAAACTAGAACCCATGGCTGCCGATCGAATCCACCTTGTTCGCCACGGCGAGGTCCACAATCCAAACGGCGTACTTTACGGACGACTCCCAAACTTTGGTTTGTCCGACCTCGGTCACAAAATGGCGCTCGCGGCAGCCGAGGAAATCAAAGCAACCGGTCGCAAAGTAACCGCGCTCTACTGTTCGCCGCTGCAGCGCACCCAAGAGTCGGCGAAGCCGTTCACGGAACTTTTCGGCCTAAAGCCAACCATCGAAGAGCGCGTAATCGAACCTTGGAACTTCTTCGAAGGCAAGGTAATGAAGCCAGGCAAGATTATGCTTCGCCCTCACCTTTGGTTCCACTTCCGAAACCCTAAGACGCCATCGTGGGGAGAGCCCTACGAGGCCATCGTTGCACGCGTGAAGGCGGCAGTTCTCGAGGCTGCGGCAAACACTCCCGACGGCGATGTGGTCATCGTCAGTCACCAGCTACCAATCTGGATGTTGCACTCAGCGACAACCGGAATTCCGCTCCCGCACAACCCGACCCAGCGTCGCTGCGCGCTGAGCAGCATCACAAGTTTCGAAATCCACGATGGCGAGCTCATCGAAGTGGACTATCGCGATCCGAGCGCGCCACTGCGCGGTGTAGCTATCGATGTGGGTGCCGTCTAAAGATGAACGAAATTAGGTCTGCAATGAACTTCAAATCGCGCGCTCTACGCGCAGCTGGCGCGTTCGTATTGGTTGCGGCTGCGCTAGCCACAACTGCCTGCAGCTCCAACGATGGACTTGCAAATCAATTCAAGAGCGGCGACAACAAGAACTACATCGCCGGCGACGGAACTGTCAGCGAGTTCGCTGCCACCGACCGACTCGCCCCGGTTAGCTGGCAAGGTCAGGTTGAGGACGGTTCATACCTGAGCAGCGAAAACCTGTCGGGCATCGTGACAGTGGTCAACTTCTGGTACGCGGGCTGTGCTCCTTGCCGTGCGGAGGCAAAAGACCTAGAAGCGATGTACCAGAAGTTCTTGCCAAGTAAAGTTCAGTTCGTTGGCGTAAACGTACGAGATTCAGCTGCAACAGCACTGGCTTTCGACCGCGCCTTTGGCATTACTTACCCGAGCATCATCGATAACAACTCGGGTGCCGTGGTGCTCGCGTTCACCGGAGTAGTCAGCCCGCAGGCTGTTCCCACCACTCTCGTTATCGACCGCAAGGGTCGTGTAGCTGCTCGCGTGCTGGGTCGGATGCAGCCGAGCATTCTCAGCGCCATGATTCAGAGAGTTGTCGACGAGAAATAATGAACCCGGCAAACGTCATACTCAACGGTTCGCTCCTTGTAGCGACCCCGTTGGCGTTGCTCGCCGGCCTGGTGTCCTTCCTTTCACCTTGCGTTTTGCCTCTAGTTCCGGGTTACCTCGGATATGTTTCCGGCATGGCTGGGAAGTCTGTAACTTCAGCCGATGGCAAGCCAGTACCCGTGATGCGAAGCCGCGTGCTGACCGGCACCGCGCTTTTCGTCCTAGGTTTCAGCCTTGTCTTCATTTCGTTCGGGTCTGTTTTTGGTTTGGCCGGGCAACTCTTTTACGGAACTAACGCACAAATCATGCAGCGCGTTCTGGGAGTAATCATTGTGCTTTTGGGCTTTGTGATGATCGGCCAGTTCGGTTGGATGCAGCGCACCTTCAAGCCGAGTTTCAGCGTTAGCGCGGGCCTCATCGGAGCACCACTGCTTGGTGTTGCCTTCGGCCTTGGATGGACCCCTTGCATTGGCCCAACCCTCGCGGCAGTCCTTTCGCTAGCCACCCAGAGCGGTTCGGGTGCTCGTGGTTCATTCCTAGCGCTCATGTACTCACTCGGGCTCGGCCTCCCATTCTTGGCCATCGCTGCCGGCTTTGGGTGGGCCACCACCTCGGTCAACTTCGTGCGTAAGCACATCCGCGGCTTCAACCTAGTTGGCGGCGGGCTTTTGATCTTGCTGGGAGCCCTTATGGCTCTCGGCTTTTGGAACATCATCATCGCTCAAGTTCAGGAGACCATAGTTGGCTACCTCCCAGCGCTCTAAAAAGGCAGCTGCCACCGGACGCCCGGCCGACCATGTGACGTCGGGCGAAGGCATCAACGAGCCCGTTTTGGGTGTGACCGGCTGGTTGCGTTGGACTTGGCGTCAACTGACATCAATGCGCACCGCGCTTCTCCTGCTGCTGCTGCTGGCAGCGGCGGCTATTCCGGGTTCGATATTCCCTCAGCATTCGGCCGACCCGAATGGTGTCACAACCTACTTCCAACAGAATCCGCAGTTGGCACCAGTGCTAGACAAGTTCCAGTTATTCGATGTTTATTCGTCGGCCTGGTTCAGCGCCATCTACATCCTGCTCTTTGTGTCACTCATCGGGTGCGTGCTTCCTCGAACCATGGTTCATTACAAGGCTTTGTTTACGCCTCCTGCGGCAACGCCTCGCAACCTCAGCCGCATGCCCGCTCACGAGGTTCTCGAGCTGGCTGATGCGGACCGTGCAGGACTGCTCGATAAAGCATTTGACCTGCTGAAGGCTCGTCGCTACCGAGTGATTCGCACCAAGACTAGCGTCGCGGCAGAGCGTGGATATTGGCGTGAAACTGGCAACCTGGTCTTCCACATTTCGCTTGTCGGTCTGCTGATCGCGGTTGGCCTGGGCGGTGCCTACTCCTACAGTGGCCAGCGCGTTTTGGTTGAGGGCGATACCTTTGTGAACAACCTCGCCGGCTACGATTCGTTCAGTCCGGGTATTGCGTTCAATGAGTCGCAACTTCCGGCCTTCAGTGCAACTCTCAACCGCTTCGATGTGAAGTACGACTACACCAACCGCACCAACACCGGAACCCCGCTTTCGTTCAAGGCATACGTCTCGATCCGTCAGCGCGGAGAGGTCGTTGGCACTCACAAGGTGATCCAGGTGAACCAACCTGCGGAGATTCCCGGCAGCAAGATTTACCTCACCGGAAATGGTTACGCACCGGTTATCACTGTCCGCGATGGCAAGGGAAATATTGCCTACAGTGGTCCGGTCATCTACCTGCCGCAGGACGCCAACATGACTTCGTTAGGCGTAATCAAGGTCCCAGATGCCAAGCCGCAGCAGTTCGGTATTCTGTCGTTCTTCTATCCAACGGCTGGAAAGCTTAAGACCGGCGCCCTCACATCCGTGTTCCCGGCGAATGCTAACCCGCTTGTCACCATGAATATCTACTCGGGCAACCTTGGCCTCGACTCAGGAATCCCTTCAAACGTGTTCCAGCTGGCGGTGCATGGTCTCAACCAGCTCACCGGTGGCAAGACCGGAGTTCCGAGCATCCAGCTTCGGCTCGGGGAATCAGCGGAACTGCCTAACGGTTTAGGTTCGGTGTCGTTCGATAGCTTGCGTCGCTATGCGTCACTTGACATCGACTACAACCCGGGTCAGGGTTGGGTGCTGTTCTTTGCGCTTACTGCTTTAGGCGGCCTCATCCTAAGCTTGCTTGTTCCGCGACGACGTGTCTGGGTCAAGCGCACCGATTCCGGTTTCGAAATCGCTGCGCTAGCCCGCGGTGACGACCCGTTGCTTGAACGTGTTATTCGCGAACTTGCCAACGACCTTGGTGGCACGCCAGTCGAGGACAGTAAAACTTCAGAAACTAAAACCTCATCCGATGGAGTAAAAGCATGACCGTGGTTCTTAACGAACAGCTCTCTCAGCTCACCGTGCTGGGAATATATGCGGCGATGTTCCTTTACGCGGTTGCGTTTGTAATGGTCTCAATGAACCTGGCCCGTGCAGCATCTGAGAAAACCTCGGTCGCAAGCACTGCGGGAAAGCTCGAAACTGCCAGCATTGTGGTTATCGGAATCGCCGCGTTTTTCCAAGGCATCGGAGTGGTCGGACGAGGTATTGCGGCTAGTCGTGTTCCTTGGGCAAACATGTATGAGTTCACCATCACCAGCACTTTCGTTGCGGTGGTCATCTTCTTAGTTGCACAGATCTTCCGCAAAGACATCCGCTTCATCGGTCTGTTTATCTCGGGCTTCGTGACTCTTGCCCTAGGCCTGGCAACCACTCTCTGGTACGTGCAGGTCAAGACCCTTATGCCGGCTTTGCAGGACTACTGGCTGCTCATCCACGTGAGTGTCGCCATCCTCGGAACAGCATTCTTCAACATTGCCGCCGCGCTCAGCATCGCCTATCTGTTCAAGGGTGCGAAGTGGGTGCAGGAGCCTTCCCAGCGCGTTGCAAATAACAAGTTGTTCAAGCTTATGAAGCGCATTCTCGATCTATTCCCGCCAATGGAAAAGCTAGAGCAGACCTCTTACCGCTTCAACATCATCGGCTTTATTCTCTGGTCGTTCACGCTCATCGCAGGTGCAATCTGGGCTGAACGTGCCTGGCACCGCTACTGGGGCTGGGACACCAAGGAGGTCTGGACCTTCATCATCTGGACCATTTACGCCGGCTATCTGCATGCAAATGCCACCCGCGGATGGAGCGGTAAGCGCTCTGCTTGGTTGGTGGTTGTCGGTTTCGCCGCAATCATCTTCAACTTCACGATCGTGAACTTGTTCTTCAAAGGCCTTCACGTTTACTCGGGCCTCAAGTAAACGAACTACAAAAGTTTGTGACAGCGCTCTAGTCGCTCGAGCCACCAGTGGGTGCGTTCGGCTGAGGCAGCTAGCGCTTCCAACTTTGCTGCGCTCGGAGCAACGCGTTTTACCGGCAGCATTCCGGCAACTGGGATGAGCGGCTCATCGCAGACATCATCTTCTAAGAGAGCTACCGTGCCCAAGCCGCAATCGTGGTCGAGGCGGGGGAGAGCTCCGGCTAAGTGAAGTCCCATGCTGATACCGACCGAGGTCTCGAGGCCGCTCGAAATCACCGCAGGCAGACCGGCCTCGCGGATCACTGACAGTGCGCGAGTGATTCCACCGAGCGGTGCAGCCTTAATGACCAGGATGTCCGCGGCGCCGGCGTGCGCAACAGCGAGCGGGTCGCTGACCTTGCGCACCGATTCATCGGCGGCCACCAGAATGCCCAGATGCTTCAACTTGAGACGCACTTCGGCAAGCTCGCCGATGGTTTTGACTGGCTGCTCCAAATAGTCGACTGGTGCCGCACTTTCCGCCAACGCGCGGCCAAGGGCGACAGCCTGGTCAACTTCGTACCCTCCATTGGCGTCGAGGCGAATGCGGGCATCCGGGTAAAGGCGGCGCACTTCGGCAATGCGTGCGAGGTCATCGTTCAGGTCCTGGCCAGGCTCGGCCACCTTGATCTTTACGGTACGGAACTTGCCGAACGGGGAAAGTGCTCCGGCAACCTCGGCGGGCGAAACTGCCGGCAAAGTCGCGTTGATTCCGATCTCGGTGCGAACCAGCGCGGGCGCGGCGCCAAATGCAAACTCAATCGCCGCTGCCAGCCAGACGGCTGCCTCTTCATCGGCGTATTCGGTAAACGGCGACCACTCGGCCCATCCGTTTGGGCCTTCGAAAAGCAGTGCCTCACGGGTTGTAACCCCGCGGAAGCGAGTGCGCATGCCAATACTGACCACCTTTGCGGTGGCAAGGATGCTTTCGAGCGCAACTGCCATAGCGATTAGTCTAGAAGCATGACGAGCATGGTTTCTGAGTTGTTTGACGCATCCATCTGGCGCGAGGTTTCAGGGTTTGAGTCGCTGACCGACATCACGTACCACAAGCACGTCTCAGAGGGCATCGTCCGCGTTGCCTTCAACCGACCTGAGGTGCGCAACGCCTTCCGCCCTAAGACCGTTGACGAACTGCTCATGGCTCTCACTCACGCGGCTGAGGATTCCACCGTCGGTGCAGTCCTGCTTACCGGAAATGGCCCTTCGGCCAAGGATGGCGGCTGGGCATTCTCGAGTGGAGGCGACCAGCGAGTTCGCGGCAAGAGCGGTTACCAGTACGCGGATGGCGAGGACGCAGCTTCGGCAGATCCTGCCCGTGCCGGACGTTTACACATTCTTGAAGTTCAGCGCGTAATTCGCTTCATGCCAAAGGTTGTCATTGCGCTGGTTCCGGGATGGGCAGCAGGCGGCGGACACTCGCTCAATGTAATCGCAGACCTATCCATCGCAAGTGCAGAGCACGCTCGCTTCAAGCAGACCGACGCCGATGTTGGCTCCTTCGATGCCGGCTACGGAAGTGCTTACCTCGCAAAGCAGGTTGGCCAGAAATTCGCTCGCGAAATCTTCTTCTTGGGCGAAACCTACGACGCCCAGCGCGCCTACGAGATGGGTGTGGTGAACAAGGTTGTCCCACACGCAGAACTCGAAAAGGCCGGCGTTGAGTGGGGCACCGAAATCTTGCGCAAGAGCCCAACCGCAATCCGCATGCTCAAGTACGCAATGAACGCCACCGATGACGGAATGGTTGGCCAGCAGCTGTTTGCAGGCGAGGCAACTCGCTTGGCATACGGAACCGACGAGGCCGTTGAAGGCCGCGACTCGTTCCTGCAGCGCCGCGAACCAGACTGGTCTCCTTTCCCGTGGCACTACTAGTCGGCACCCGGTAATCACACCCATCCGGTAATCGCCAGGCGCAAATGACAATCCCGCTAAAGCTGGTCGCAGCAAACGACACCGTGAGTGCGCTGATCGCACTCGGTGACGCGCTCGCAGGCCGCCAAGCGGTGTTCGTCACACCGCCCGAAACCAACGGTCTCATGCCTGAGGTTCACGGTCTGCCCGATGAGGTCGGCGACGACATAGCGCTTATCGTTGAATCGAGTGGCAGTACCGGAACACCAAAGCGCATCACGCTCGGCCGTGACGCTCTGCTGGCGAGCTGCCAGGCCAGCGACGATGCTCTGGGCGGACCGGGGCAGTGGTTGCTCGCTCTGCCTATCAACTACATCGCCGGAGCCAACGTTCTGCTTCGCTCCCTTGTCGCCGACACAGCACCTGTGATGATGAACACGTCGCTGCCTTTCACGGCAGCTGCATTCGCAAACTCGGCGAACTTCATGCGTGCGGAACGCCGCTATGTTTCACTCGTTCCAACTCAGCTCCAGCGCCTGCTCGTTGAGGCTCGCGCCGATGATTTCTTGCTAAGCAAACTTCGTCGTTTCGATGCCATTTTGGTGGGCGGTCAGGCAATCGATGCAACTGTGCTGGAAGAAGCGCAGGATCAGGGTCTCGCCATCGTCAGATCCTATGGAATGGCCGAAACAGCTGGTGGTTGCGTCTATGACGGTAAGCCGCTCAATGGGGTGTCATTACGTATTGACGGAGATGGTCGCATTCAGATTTCGGGCCCGACCCTCGCCGACGGTGTTTCGGGAGTCGACGGTTGGTACACCACATCCGATCTAGGCGAATTTGTGGATGGCAAACTCAGGGTGTTGGGCCGAGTAAACCGGGTTCTGAACTCAGGTGGTTTGAAGGTGTCGCTTGACCTAATCGAAGAAGCCGTGCGCAGTATCGGTGGGGTAGTGGAAGCGGCTGTCATCGCAGTTCCTGATGCGCAGTGGGGGGAGCGTGCAGCGGTTGTCTATGTTGGTAGCCCAGAAGTGGCAGATTTCATCGCCGCAGATGCGCTAACCCAGTTAGGTCCGGCCGCCAAGCCGGTCCGAGTTGTCAGAGTCGACACAATCCCACGACTTTCAAGCGGAAAAACCGACTACCAATCGCTTCGCGTTTACCTCAGCTAGCTGGTTTAGGTGACGCATTGGGTTCCTGTTGGGATGGCTGTCTTACCTGGTTCGGTTAGCATTAACCGTGGCTAAAAAATCTCGCAAGCAAACCGTAAAACTCTGGGTTGAAGGTGCACGTTTGCGCACCCTTCCACTTGCCATCGCGCCGGTAGCTCTGGGCACTGCAACGGTGCTCGCCACCACCGTTCCCCTAAAGCCGGCACTCACAGTGCTTGCGCTCGCAGTTGCGCTGTTTTTGCAGATAGGCGTGAACTATGCCAACGATTACTCGGACGGCATTCGTGGAACCGACGCGAACCGGGTTGGCCCGCTTCGGCTAACTGGCTCGGGTTCAACCAAGCCACAGGCAGTTAAGTTCGCTGCATTCTTATTCTTCGCCCTGGCCGGTTTGGCAGGTCTTGCAATCGTCCTCATCACGCAGCAGTGGTGGCTCATTGCTGTCGGTATCGCCTGCATCATCGCTGCATGGTTCTACACCGGCGGTAAGAGCCCATACGGCTACGCAGGGCTGGGGGAGCTAGCCGTTTTTGTCTTCTTCGGTTTGGTCGCAACCGTGGGAACCTCCTACATCCAGGTAGGCTTCCTAGACCAAACTGCGGTCCTTATGGGCGCTGCAGTTGGCTTCTTCGCTAGCGCAGTCCTCATGGTAAACAACATCCGCGATCGTGAAAATGACGCAAAGGTTGGAAAGCGCACCCTGGCCGTTAAAGTCGGGCGAGTTTGGTCTTCAGTGCTGTTCTTGGCAATGCTGTGGCTGCCGTTTGCAATCGCTTCTGTGGTCGCGCTGGTTTACCTGCCGGCTGGCTTGGCCTGGCTGGCCGTCCTGCTGGTAGCGCCAGCTACCGTGATTTTTGTGATGGCAAAGACCCCGAAAGAGCTAATTCTTGTGCTCAAGCTAACCAGCATTGCCGCGCTGGTTTACGCGCTTGTGGTGCTACTTGGTTTCGCCGTCCAGTAGGTTATCTTCGGCATTGGCCTGAGGGTCCTTAGTGCCCTTGCGCTGACTGCGATTGTAAACAAACTCTGAAACGCGGTCGCGCTGCTTTCGCAAGAAAATGATTGAAAGCGCAAACGAAATTACTGCTGCAAATAGAGCTGCAAGGATGCGATCCATCGGTGTTAGCAGCAGCACGCTGAGCACAGCGATGAAGATGCCGAGGCGAAGCAAGAAGTAGTTCAATACCGGGTTGTTCATTCTTTAATCCTAAGTAGGCTTGAAGAATGCGTTACGCACTCTTCGCCCTAGGCGCAATCGTCATTTTCACGGTGTTCGTCACCGTGTTTGCGGCCAGCGCCGACCGAACTAAGGTTCGACAACTCCCGAAATGGGTTTGGGTTTTACTATGCGTATTGACCACCCCGGTTGGTGGAATTCTGTATCTTTCTCTCGGCCGTCCGCTGGCAAGCGCCGAAACTTCAGGATCTTCGGGCAGCCGCGGTAAAAGTTCGACTGCTCCACGAACAGTAGCGCCGGATGACGACCCTGAGTTCTTGCGAAATCTGGAAAAGCGTCTCCGCGAAGAAGGCAAAGACAATGGCTAACGCGCCTTCTCAGGTCTTCGCTGCCCACCTGCTGGCCCAGTTTGTTGCCAACGGGGTGGATCACATTTTCGTGGCCCCGGGTGCCCGATCTCAGGCTTTGGCTATAGCTGCCGGTCAGCTTTCGGATGCCGAGTTGGTTCAGCTGCACGTTCGTCTAGACGAGCGGTCTCTGGGCTTCCAAGCACTTGGAGTTGGGCTCGCTAGTGGTTTCCCAGCGCTGGTGATTACCACTTCTGGAACTGCGGTTGCAAACCTTCATCCAGCCGTGCTTGAGGCACACCATGCTGGAGTGCCAATGATCTTGCTAACCGCAGACCGTCCGGCGGAACTTCGAGGAGTTGGTGCAAACCAGACCACCAACCAGGTAGGAATATTCGCCGATGCGGTTATCGATTGCATCGATGTCGCAGCCCCAGCCGAAACAGATAGCGATGCTGTCCTCTCCGCACGTGCTGCAGAGCTGGTTGAGAACTCATTAGGTCAGGTTCTGCTCGGGAATGGCCCGCTCCAGCTAAACCTCGGCTTCCGCGAACCGCTCAGTTCTGCAACTCCGAGTGCGTCGGATGTTTTCAAAGCAATCGCCGCTGCGCAGCTCGCAGAAGAAAACCCAACCGGGGCAATAGCCATCATCGGCGACGAGTGCGGTCCTGATTGTGGGCACGATCATTCGGCGGCAAATTCCGCAGACACCGTTATTGACCTCTCGCTCAAGACCGTAGTCGTCGCGGGCGATGGTGGCGATCTAGCGCGCTGGTATTCGACCGGCCTCCCGCTTTTCGCCGAGCCGTCTTCGGGTGTTCGCCACTTGCCAGAGTCAATCACCGGTTACCTCTGGGCGCTGCGTGAACGCCCAGACCTGGTTTCGCAGATTCAGCAGATTCTCGTTTTCGGGAAACCCACGCTGAGCCGCCAAGTTCAGGCGCTTTTCAAGTTGCCGGGTGTGAAGGTGTTCAGTGACCCTGGGCGCCATGGAGTTTTCAATCCAGCACGCAATGCAACTGTCTTGGGCGACGATGTAGAGTTCCTCGGCGATCCGGACACGAGTTGGCTGGACGCCTGGCGCAAGGCGGCGACAGATGAAGCGGCAAAGCGCCCCGATAAGGTGCCTGCTGTTGGCTTGACTCGTCGCAGCCTCATCGAAACCGTTTTTGGTGGAGCAGGCAAGACTAATCCGATTATGCTCGGCGCTTCGAGCCTCATCCGTGTGGCCGATTATTGGGCGCCACCAAAACAACGCAAGGTTTTTGCAAACCGTGGTCTGGCGGGAATTGACGGAACGATTGCCACCGCAACGGGCTTAGCGCTCGCGCATGTTGGCAGTGTGGTCAGAGTTGTGGTGGGCGATCTAACGCTCTTGCACGATGCGGGTTCCTTGGCAATCGATGAAGCCGACGGAAAGCTGAACATTCAGGTGATCGTTGGAAACGATAACGGTGGCTCGATATTTGAGGGCCTTGAGGTGGCTCAAGTCATTGCGCCGCGAGAATTCGATCGCCTATTCCGCACACCACAGCATGTAAACCTTGAGAAGCTAGCCCAGGCTTATGGCTGGGATTACATCTTCGCCAGCACGCCGGCCGATTTGAAAGCGGCGCTCAAGGCTAAAGGTCGGGTTGTGATTGAGGTTCCGGTTAGCTAAGCGAGTGCCTGACGGATTGGCTTGAACTTCAGGTCGGTTTCCGCGAGTTCTGCAGCTGAGTCTGAACCCTGAACAATTCCGCAGCCCGCAAAGGCGGTGAGTACGCCATCGGCCAGTTGTGCACCACGAAGAGCTATCGCCCACTCGCCATCGCCGTTCGCGCCAATCCATCCAACTGGGCCAGCGTACGTGCCGCGGTCGAATGGCTCTAGTTCGTTGATTAGCAGCTGTGCAGAATCTCGAGGAGTTCCCGCAACCGCCGCTGTGGGATGCAATGCCGCCGCTATGTCCAGCACCGATGAGTCATCGGAGACCACTCCGCGAACGTCACTCGCTAGGTGCCATAGGTTTGGAAGGGCAAGGCTGAATGGTTTCTCGTCGGCCTGAATCTCAACGCAGTACGGTTCAAGTGCCTTTACAAGTGACTCAACCGCAAGTTTGTGTTCAAAACCGTTCTTGGCCGAATTCGCCAATGCATGGGATATCGCCCGGTCAACTTCGGGATCGGTTCCACGCCCAGCAGTTCCGGCAAGAACTCGGGCGGATACTTCCTTGTGGGCTACCCGAACCAGTAATTCTGGCGAGGCCCCAAACATGCCGTTCACCCAATAGGTCCAGCAGCTCGGGTATCGGTTTGCCAATCTCAAAATCGCCGCACGTGGATCAAAATCGGCACCCACAGATGCAGTTAAATCTCGAGCCAAAACAACCTTTGTAAGTCGACCAGCCGCGATTCGGGCTAAGGCTTCGTTGACGTTGTGCTCAAAGTTTGCTTCGTTCAGCTGACCAGAATGAAACTCAACAGGAGTGTGGCTATATTCGGTGGTCAACCATCCGGAATCTAGGCCGGTTGGGGTTTCAAATTCGGTTACGTCGATGACTGTCAGCCAGGCTC
>JBEEJV010000047.1:0-42430 GCA_041169005.1 Actinomycetota bacterium | reverse complement strand
CCAGTTGCCATTCCTAGCTCTCCTGGACAGTTACCTAAGCACGGTCGCATTCCTGTGTTTCGCGCTTAGCGTCGTCATTCACCTCGTATTCGGTTCGATCAAAATCAATCAGCGTGCCGTCACTTTCAATAAGGCTGCGCGTCTTCAAATCTCGATTTCGGCTGCCATTTTCGTATTGCTGCAGGCTGCGTCAATCTGGCTCGACCAGTACCAGACCATGACCTCGGCGAGTGGGCTTTACACTGGTGCAACCTACGCAGACGTCAACGCTCGAATCCCTGGTTTCCAGATCATGGCTGGCATCGCAGCTCTAGTAGCAGCAACCTTTATCTTTACCGCGGTAGTTGGAAAATGGCGCCTGCCGATAATGGCCACGGGGCTGATGATCGTAACTTCATTGCTTGTTGGCGGGGTTTATCCATGGGCAGTGCAGACTTTCCAGGTTGTTCCAAATGAAAGAACCCTCGAAAGCGAGTTCATTAAGCGCAACATTCAGGCCACTCGCTACGCCTACGGTTTAGACAAAGTTGAGACGGTAAATTACAACGCCAAGACAACTGCAACACCTGGCGCATTGAAGGCTGACGCTCAAACGGCAGCCCAGATTCGTATCATCGACCCAACTCTGGTGGCGTCTTCATTCCGTCAGCTCGAACAGTACCGTCAGTACTACAACTTCACGGGTCACCTAGACGTCGACCGCTACAACCTAAATGGCAAGTCGCAGGACACTGTTTTGGCAGTCCGCGAGCTAAACCAGTCTGGTCTTGGCAGTAGCCAGTCTTGGATTAACAATGTCATCGTGTACACGCACGGGTACGGCGTTGTAGCAGCTTATGGAAACCAGCGCTCAACCGATGGGCAGCCGGTGTTCTTGCAGTCGGGCATTCCTTCAACTGGGCTGCTAGGAAAGTACAATCCGGCAATCTATTTCGGAGAGAACTCGCCAGCCTACTCAATCGTTGGTGGCCCAAAGGGCTCGCAGCCACTTGAGATGGACTACCCGGGCGGCAAGGATGGTACACAGCAGACGTACACCACCTTCAGCGGAAACGGTGGCCCAAAACTCGACAACCTGGCTACCAGGCTGGCCTATGCGCTCAAGTTCCGAAGTGAACAGATTTTGCTTAGCAACGCCGTTACAGACAGCAGTCAGATTCTTTACAATCGCAACCCAATCGATCGTGTTAAGGCGGTTGCCCCTTATCTAACAACCGATTCCGATCCGTATCCTGCAATCGTGGATGGGCACGTTGTTTGGATTGTGGATGGTTATACCACCAGCAGCCGATACCCATACTCGAGGGCGGAAAACCCAGCGGACGCGATTGCGGACTCTGAAAACGTAAAGGGCCACTTCAGCGGAAACATCAACTACATCCGCAACTCGGTCAAGGCAACAGTCGATGCGTACGACGGTTCGGTCAAACTTTATGCCTGGGACGATAAAGATCCTGTTTTGAAGACCTGGCAGAAGGTCTACCCAGGCACGGTTAAGCCGCTTTCTCAGATGTCGGGAGCTCTCCTTAGCCACGTGCGCTATCCAGCAGACCTGTTCAAGATTCAGCGCAACATGCTAGGCGCGTATCACGTGACAGAAGCCGGCGCTTTCTACTCGCAGCAGGATGCATGGATGATTCCAAACGACCCTGCAGTGTCTCAGACTGCGCTTTCGGGGCAAGCTCAGCCACCTTATTACCTGACGATGCAGACCCCACTGCAGAAGACTCCAAACTTCAGCATCTATACGACGTTCATTCCTAAATCCACAGGTGAATCAACTCGTAACGTGCTCACCGGCTACCTCGTAGCCGATTCAAACGCGGGTTCAGAGAATGGCGTGAAGGCATCCAGTTACGGAAAGCTTCAACTCCTAGTGTTGCCGCGCGACACCGTTGTGCCAGGCCCTGGTCAGGTGCAAAACAACTTCAATGCCGATTCCGATGTGAGCAAGCTTCTGAACCTGCTTCGCCAGGGTTCGACTGAGGTGCTCAACGGAAACTTGCTCACGCTTCCAATCGGTGGGGGTTTGCTCTATGTCCAGCCGGTCTACATCAAATCAACCGGCGAGACTTCGTTCCCGCTGCTCAAAAAGGTTTTGGTCGCATTTGGCGATCAGATTGCGTTTGAAGACACACTTGACGGTGCTCTCAATTCGCTATTTGGCGGGTCAAGTGGCGCCACTGCGGGTGATGGCAATGGTGTTGCAACTCCAAGCACCCCGAGCGGCGGAACTTCATCGAACGGGTCTACTTCGACATCAGCCTTGGCCAACGCACTTCAAGCTGCCAAGCAGGCTCTTGCCGATAAGACCGCCGCATTGCAGGCTGAAGACTGGGCGGCCTACGGCAAGGCGGACAAGGCATTGGCCAAGGCTATCCAGGCTGCCATCAATGCCTCAGCCAAGGCCAAGTAGCAAATAACCCCGCTCTGTGGTAGAGTTGAGACTTCGCCGCGGGGTGGAGCAGTTCGGTAGCTCGCCGGGCTCATAACCCGGAGGTCGTAGGTTCAAATCCTGCCCCCGCAACCAATAGAAGCCCCTGTTTGCTCACAGGGGCTTCGCTCTTTAACTGGCAGTTGACCCCCGCACTCTTAAGTCACCATCGGCGACTGCCTGTGGAGAATCAAAAGTCATAGGTTCGCTTCTCACGTACTTTGTTGCAATGCGAATAAAGCAATCAAGGTGCCAACTACCCAGTATCAAGTCTCTAAAAAAATCGCTGCCAAAAAGTCAGCCGCTGAACCTCAAGACACTGAAGCTGAAGACACTGAAACTGAATACACCGAAACTAACGCGACCGAGCTCTGGATCGAGAACCCGGGCAATCTTCTATCTGAGAATCTTCGTTTTAGTTGGGGTTCTGGTCTTCGGCCACAATAATGCCCATGCTCATGCCACCACTCCCACCTGTAGAAATGTCGGGGCCAAATCTAAGAACGCAACCATCGGTTCTCAGGTAGATGGCGACCTAGTGACTATCTGCCTGAACTCGAGTCTCCGCAAGAAGTTGCTGAACGTTTCCAAACCCAAGGCCCCGGTTCGGGTGGTGGTCAAACCATCGACTAGGCCAACAAAACTTCCCAAAGTGATCGTCAAACGTCCCAAAGTTGCGATACCTAGAGTTAGCACGCATCCAAGGCCAGTCCAGAAAACTAAGCCGATCCTCCGGCCGAAACCGCGAGCCACATCCAAATCCTTTGCAGACCGCGCGGTCTTTAGGCCACGTACCTCGCAGATTGAAGTGGCGCCTGGTACCAGTATCAGGATCGGGCAAATAGTCGAGCTAACCACAAAACCAAAGCGGGTACTTGGCAACAGCAAATTGCTAGGGCACCCAGTGCTTGTGCAGTTCACTCCGGTGGCTTTGGATTGGCATTTTGGCGACGGGCAGGGATCAGATGCGGCGGTTTCGCACCCGCAGGTAGCCCACGCGTACCTCCGAAACGGAACTTATCCTGTGCGCCTGCGAACAACTTTTGTTATCGCGTACAGACTCGCGTCGGGCAACTGGCTTAAGGATCCAGATCGGATCGTCCTCGAATCGAGTCCGGTTTCAATTGCTGTTGGCGACTCAGCGTCGGGTTCGGCAAAAAAGGTGGTGTTGCTTACAACTCCATAGCGGGTGCTATCCAGTCGTGAAGCGCCAACATAAAACACTCAGCAACCATCTAGGCTGTTCTCAGTATTCATTCAGGCTTATTAGTCATCATTGTGGCAAGTCCAAAGTCTGGAAAGGTAAGAAGTTGACAGTCCCAAACAGTCACTACAACGCACAGTTCGCGTTTGAAACCCCACGACAGCCTGAGGCTCCTAAGCCGTCGACAAGGCAGCTTGTGATCAACAAGCTTGGCGGATCAGTAGTAGCCACCGGAATAGTTGTTGGTGCCGTGGTCGGTGGCGCGGTAGGCGCTGGAACCGCAATCGCAACCTCGGTTGTCACAGGCGGAAACAGCACTGTAATCGTCAATAATGCACAACGTGTCAACTGGGTCACGGCAGTTTCGCAAAAGGCTGCGCCTTCAGTAGTCACTATCTCGGTGGGAGACAGCACTCAGGGAGGAAGCGGCTCGGGCGTAGTCCTTACCAAAGATGGCTACATCCTGACCAACACTCACGTTGTCACGATGGAAGGCGCCACGGGCAACGCTGCTATCGAAGTTCGCACCGCAGACGACAAGGTCTACTCGGCAACCATTGTGGGCACAGACCCTACAAACGACCTTGCCGTTATCAAAATCAATCCGATTGCCCCGCTCGTCCCAGCATCGTTTGCAAACAGTGACCAGATCAACGTTGGAGACAGCGTTGTAGCAATCGGTTCGCCGCTTGGGCTCGACGCTACAGTCACAAGCGGTATCGTCAGCGCTCTCAATCGCAGCATTCAGGTCGCAAACTCGGCTGCCCCAGAAAACGGTGCAACCAGCGGTAGCCTTCAGATGCTTGGAAATGCGAGCGCTGCCGACGCGATCAACCTAAGCGTTATCCAAACCGATGCGGCTATCAACCCAGGAAACTCGGGCGGTGCGCTGCTCAATGACCGAGGCGAAGTGGTTGGTATCAATGTGGCAATCGCATCGGCCGGAAGCGCGAGTTTCTCGCAGGCGGGATCCATTGGCGTAGGTTTCGCCATTCCTGCTAATAACGCTCATCGCATTGCTCAGGAAATCATGAAGACTGGCAAGGCAAAGCACGCAATGCTTGGTGCCTATATCACCGACGCGATGAGCTCAAAGTCGGATGCAGCTGTAAGCATCGGCGCAAAGGTTTCAAAGCTCATGCCTGGCGGCCCAGCGGCAAAGTCCGGCCTCAAAGTTGGAGACGTCGTAACCAAGCTCGATGGGCGAACCATCAACTCGGCCCAAGACCTAACCGCGGCGGTTCGACTACTCGCGCCTAACACTCAAGTAACACTCACGGTTCTTCGTGCTGGCGTGCCGCAGGAGATTCAGGTCACCTTGGGTGACGCGGTAAACCTCAAGTAGCCTTGTAGGCGTGCCCTTTAGTGGGCGAAACAGAGTTAGCGAAAGGTAAGTCAATGGGCTTGGAACAGGGTGATTTCGGCGCAGAGGGCGTAGGCGGCCAGACCGCAAACAGCACGCTGCTTGAACGCGAAGTGCAAGAGATCATTGAGCCTGGCGACCACGAACGCTACTCGCACTACGTTCGCAAGGAAAAGATTGTTGAGAGCGCGGTGCTAGGTCACCCGGTCACCGCTCTCTGCGGCAAGGTTTGGGTTCCTGGGCGAGACCCGCAGAAGTTCCCTGTCTGCCCAACCTGCAAGGAAATCTACGAGGGCCTTCGTCCTGAGCTGCCTGCCGACAAAAATGGCGGTGCCGGAAACTCAGGTTCGGGAGACGGCGCCGGCAGCGCAAACTAGGTTTAGCAAAGCCAGAAGGCGTAACAGCGGCCTGCCGACGGTAAACTCGTGACTGTGAACGACGCACCAATAGGTATTTTCGACTCGGGAGTGGGTGGGCTTACCGTAGCCCGCGCAATCATCGATCAGCTGCCTAATGAGTCAATCATCTACGTAGGTGACACTGCGAACTCTCCGTATGGACCCAAGAGCATCCAACTAGTCCGTGAACTCGCTCTCGGAGTGATGGATCGCCTCGTCGATGAGGGCGTCAAAGTCTTGGTGATTGCCTGTAACTCTGCCAGCGCAGCGGTGCTCCGTGATGCCCGCGAACGTTACACGGTTGGTCGCAGTATTCCGGTTGTCGAGGTAATCCAACCGGCTGTTCGTCGTGCCGTGGCGGCCACTCGCAATCACAAGGTTGGCGTAATCGGAACCAACGCAACAATCACTTCGCGCGCCTACGATGATGCGTTTGCGGCCGCGGTAGATCTTCAGATAACCAGTGCCGCCTGCCCAGCATTCGTCGATTTTGTCGAGAACGGAATTACTTCCGGGCCGGAAATCATGAAGGCAGCGGAACAGTACCTAGCTCCAATCAAGGCCGCTGGCGTAGACACTCTAGTTCTTGGCTGTACCCACTATCCACTGCTCACTGGCGCGATTAGCTACGTCATGGGCGATGAGGTAACGCTGGTTTCCTCGGCTGAGGAAACTGCCAAAGATGTTTACCGCACTCTGGTGGCCCACAACCTGCTGCGCACCAGCACCGCGGCTCCGACCCTGCGCTTCCAAGCAACTGGAGACGCAAAGCCGTTCGGCAAACTAGCCCGCCGCTTCCTAGGTCCAGAGGTGACGAATGTTGAGCATCTGCCTAACGACATGACCGCCTCGCACGCCGTGATTTACGAGGTGGCCGATACCACCGCGATTCCGATTACCCCGGAACACAGTTAGCTCGTCAGAGCCCATTCAACGCTTTCGCAAACAAAGGAAAATCTTGACTCGCATCGATGGCCGAAGCGCCAATGACCTCCGCCCAATCACTATCGAGCGCGGCTGGAATGCACACGCCGAAGGCTCGGCCCTGATCAGTTTTGGTGGCACCAAGGTCTTGTGTACCGCATCTTTCACGTCAGGCGTTCCACGCTGGAAGGTTGGCAAGGGTGAAGGTTGGGTAACTGCCGAGTATGCAATGCTTCCTCGCGCGACCCATGACCGAAATGACCGCGAGGCCGTAAAGGGCAAGATTGGCGGCCGCACCCACGAGATTTCACGCCTTATCGGTCGCAGTCTTCGTGCTGTAGTAGACGTGAAGGCGCTCGGTGAAAACACCATCGTCATTGACTGCGATGTCCTGCAGGCAGATGGCGGCACCCGAACCGCCGCAATCACCGGTGCCTACGTTGCCCTGGTTGACGCAATCAACTGGGGTAAGGCAAACAAGCTCATCCCGGCCAAGAACGAAGTGCTTACCGATTCGGTTTCGGCAGTTTCGGTTGGCATCATCGATGGCGTTCCCTTCCTAGACCTTGCCTATACCGAGGATGTTCGCGCCGAGACCGACATGAACGTTGTCGTAACCGGTGGCGGCAAGTTTATCGAGGTTCAGGGGACCGCCGAGGGCGCCCCGTTCGACCGCGATGAGCTCAACAGTTTGCTTGACATCGCGCTCGCTGGCAACAAGGAACTGGCCAAGATTCAGGCCGTGGCGCTCGCCGAAAAGCACTAGGCAGGCAGGTCAATGGAACTCGTCCTAGCAACTCACAACGCCCACAAAGTTGGCGAAGTAGCCGCAATACTAGGCGCTACCGTGCCAGAGTTGACCGTGCTTGGCTATGACGGACCGGAGCCGGTTGAGGATGGCACTAGCTTCCTCGAAAACGCGCTCATCAAGGCCCGTGCTGCCTTCGCCCACACCGGAAAGCCATCCTTCGCCGACGACTCGGGAATCGCGGTCGAGATTCTTGGAGGAGCGCCTGGAATCTTCAGTGCGCGCTGGGCCGGTGGCCGTGACAACGTGGCAAATCGTCAGTTGCTGCTTGCTCAGTTGGCCGATGTAAAGCCCGAGAATCGCGCTGCCAGTTTTGTTTGCACCATCGCTTTGGTTACCGCCGATGCCGAGATCAGCTTCACCGGAATCTGGCCTGGGACCATAGCTGCTGAAGAGCAGGGTGAGTACGGGTTTGGCTACGACCCAGTGTTCATCCCAGAGGGATTTGAAGTAACCGCGGCCCAGTTAGAGCCTGAAGTAAAGAACTCGCTAAGTCACCGTTCACTCGCACTCGAGCAGCTGGCGTCCTACCTGGTCGAATACGGCCTGTAGCTCAATCTCGGGCTTAGTCGTTTGCTTCGCGCTCTTCAGCGCGAGCCATCTCCTCGCGTCGTGCACGCAAAGCCTCGATGGCAATAGGAATGGTGCTCAAAACTACAAAGCCAATTGTGAAGAGCTCGATGTGATCTGCAACGATTTGAATCTTGCCGAGAATCGCACCTAGCAGGGTAATTCCAGTTCCCCAACCGATGACGCCGATTACGTTGTATCGGACGAACTGCTTGTATGGCATTTGACCAATTCCGGCGGCTACTGGAACGAAAGTGCGCATCACTGGAACAAAGTGAGCCAAGATGATGGCGCGTGAGCCATAGCGCTCAAAGAAGGCGTGGGTTTTTTCCACATTTTTGTGGTTGAAGAGCTTACTTTCTGGCTTATTGAAAATAGCCGGACCACTCTTGCGTCCGATCAAGTACCCGGTTTGGTCGCCAAGGAATGCGGTTACCGAAATGAGCGTGCACATAAGCCAGACCGGCACGGTCCAGCCACCGAGGTGGATGAAGCCGTTAGCTGCGGCGAGACCGGTCAGAAACAGCAGCGAATCACCCGGCAAGAAGAAGCCCACAAGCAAACCGGTTTCGGTGAAAACCATTGCGAGCACAACGAACACGGCAAATCCGCCCATCTCGGTGATGAGCGTCTGCGGGTCTAGCCAACTTATTCCAAACATGTGCCCCTAGCAGGACTCGAACCTGCGCGTTTGCCTTCGGAGGGCAACGCTCTATCCCCTGAGCTATAGGGGCTAGGGTGGTTTAAGACTACTTGACTACCTTGGAGAAAACTTATGGCTTTGCGTTTGCCGGACAAATGGATTTGGGACTCGTGGTTCGTCTTTGATGGCGAAAATCACCACGCTTTTTACCTCCATGCCAGCAGGGCATTAGGCGACCCAGTCCGTCGTCACCGCCACCCAATCATCGGTCACGCTGTAAGTTCAGATCTCAAAAACTGGACCCTCCTGCCAGACGCCCTAATTGTCAGTGATGAAGACGAAGCATTCGATTCCTGGACCACCTGGACCGGTTCGGTCGTGCGCGCAGACGATGGCATGTGGTGGCTTTACTACACCGGAACCAGTCGCGCCGATGGTGGCGATATCCAGTCGATCGGTGCAGCCACATCTCCAGATCTGATCACTTGGACCAAGGTTTCCAAGGATGCACTGTCGCGCGCCGATGAGCGTTACGAGGACTGGATCAACGAGAACGGGCGCCGCGAGGTGAACTGGCGCGATCCTTGGGTATTCCGATTCCCTGAGGGCGTCACTACCGGTGCTGCCGCAGTTGGCGTCGAACCAGGCTTCGAGCCACACCAGATTTGGCACATGCTGACCACTCCGCACGCTCCTGGGCTTACCCGGCCGCACCGTGGATTTGTCGGCCACGCCACCAGTACCGACATGGTGAACTGGACAACGCAGGCTCCGCTGAGCGAACCAGATCAGAGCTTCGATCAGATGGAAGTTTTCCAGCTGGAAGAAGTTGACGGCGTTCACGTTCTTGTCTTCTGCTGCGCCTGGCCTGACATCACTCAGGAGCGTCTGGCAAAGCTCGGAAAGCACGATGCGACCTACAGTTTGGTGGTCAATCCCGACCTGAGTGACCTTGATTTCAACAAGGCCTACCCGTATGACTTCAACGAAGACTTCGTGTACGCCGGTCGAATCATCAAGGGAAAAGACGGCAAATGGAACCTAATCGGTTTCGTGCAGAATGCTCAAAACGAGTTCGAGGGGTATCTATCGGATCCAATTCCGGTAACCGCCGACCCGGTTCGTGGGCTCATTCCAAGAGCCTAAAAAGGCGCTGCGAAGCCTAATTCGGTATGCTTTAAGCATCTAAATCTCTTGGATGTGGCACTTTGCACTGTTGCGATGTTCGCCCCCAGATTCTTTAGGTTTGAGCCTCAAATCCGATTGGACTCCCGTGACACCTGCAGATCTATCTGCTGCCATCGTGCGCATCATCGCTGCCCTTCAGGCGGCGGGGTCGCTCGGCGCGGGCGAACTGCCTGCAGAAGTTGTCATTGAACGCCCAAAGAATCGAGAGCATGGCGACTGGGCTACCAATGCAGCACTTCAGCTTTCGAAGGCTTTCGGCACCAACCCGCGAGCATTCGCTGAGTTGGTTGCAGCGGAACTTCGCTCGGTCTCGGGAATCGCATCGGTAGACATTGCTGGCCCTGGATTCCTCAACATCACTCTCGATGCTGCAGCGGCCGGGGAGCTTGCCAAGGCCATCGTCGAGTCTGGAACCGGATACGGTACCGGCACCGATCTTGCCGGTCAAAAGATCAACCTCGAGTTCGTCTCGGCCAACCCAACCGGCCCAATCCACATGGGTGGTACCCGTTGGGCAGCCCTCGGCGATTCGCTCGCACGCGTGCTTCAGGCTCAGGGTGCCGAAGTCACTCGCGAGTACTACTTCAACGACCACGGTGCTCAGATCGACCGCTTTGCACGCAGCCTCTTGGCTCGCGCTCGCGGTCTCGACGCACCTGAAGACGGTTACGGCGGCGCCTACATCCAGGACATCGCGGACCGCGTTTTGGCTGGCACCGCAGACGACATCCTTGCACTTCCAGACGATCAGGCACAGGAAAAGTTCCGCGAGTACGGCGTAGAGCTCATGTTCGGCGAGATCCGTCAGAGCCTGCACGACTTCGGCGTCGACTTCGATGTCTTCTTCCACGAGAATTCGCTCTACGAGTCGGGTGCGGTTCCAAAGGCTATCGAGCGCCTGCGCGAACTAGGTCACATCTTCGAAGCCGATGGCGCCACCTGGCTGCGTTCGACCGAATTCGGCGACGACCGTGACCGTGTAATCATCAAGTCGGACGGCGACGCTGCTTACATCGCCGGCGACATCGCCTACTACCTCGACAAGCGCAGCCGCGGTTTTGATCGTTGCATCTACATGCTCGGCGCAGACCACCACGGTTACGTTCCACGCATGATGGCGCTCTGCGCAGCCTTCGGCGATGAGCCTGGCGTAAACATGGAAATTCTTATCGGACAGCTGGTCAACCTGGTACGCAACGGCGAACCGGTCCGCATGTCAAAGCGCGCTGGAACTGTGGTCACCATGGAAGACCTCGTCGAGGCTGTTGGTGTCGACGCCGGCCGCTACGCTCTTGCTCGCTCAAGCGCAAACTCGATGCTCGACATCGACCTCGAGCAGTTGACCAAGAAGTCGAACGACAACCCTGTCTTCTACGTTCAGTACGCTCACGCGCGTACCCGTCAGGTAGCAAACAACGCGGTTTCGCTCGGCGTCGACCGCAGCGAGTTCGCTCCAGAACTTTTGAACCACGCATCGGAGAGCGAGCTACTCGCAAAGCTCTCCGAGTTCCCTCGCGTGGTCTCGCAGGCGGCCGAGTTCCGCGAACCTCACCGTGTAGCTCGCTACATCGAAGAGGTCGCCGGCTCATACCACCGCTGGTACGACAACTGCCGTGTAACTCCGCTCAGCGGAAACCCGGTTGAGACCATCCACCGCACCCGCCTCTGGCTAAACGAAGCCACCGGTCAGGTAATCCGCAACGGTCTGAGCATGCTCGGCGTTGGCGCACCGGAGAGGATGTAACCGCGATGGCTAAGGCAGAAAACGTGCTAGCCCCTGAGTGGCTAAAGGTTCCGGCAGACCTCAACGCGCTGAACAACAAGGTGTGGCCTGCGACAGCAATGCGCAACTCGGATGGCGAATTCACCGTCGGCAATGTGACCGTCGATGAGTTGGTCAACCAGTTCGGCACCCCGCTTTACGTGATCGATGAGCACGACTTCCGTGTTCGCGCGGCCGGTATCAAGAAGGCGCTCGAAGACGCTGCGGCTCGAATCGGCACTACCGCAAAGGTTTACTACGCGAGCAAAGCTTTGCTCTGCACCGAGATTGCCGCCTGGGTAAACGAGCTCGGTTTGAACATCGACGTAGCCAGTGGCGGCGAGCTTGCTGCTGCGCTCGCGGGCGGCTTCGACGCAGCCCACATCGGTCTCCACGGCAATAACAAGAGCCCTGGTGAGATCGGTCGCGCTGTAGCAGCCGGTGTCGGCGCAATCGTCATTGACTCAGAAATCGAGATCGAGCGAATCGCGTCAACTGCTGGTGCACTAGACAAGGTCCAGGCCGTTCGCCTCCGCGTCAACACTGGCGTGCACGCGAACACCCACGACTTCCTAGCGACCGCTCGCGAAGACCAGAAGTTTGGCATTACCCTCGCGGACGCGCCGGCCCTGGTTGCCAAGATTCGCGCTGACCGCCACCTCAAGTTCCTCGGATTCCACCAGCACGTCGGTAGCCAGATCTTTGCGCCTGACGGATTCATCGAGAGCACCCGTCGCCTCATTCAGCTTCACGCCGAACTGCTCGCAGGCGGCGACATCCCTGAGTTGAATCTCGGCGGTGGCTTCGGCATCAACTACAAGCCGGCCGACAACGCACCTGAGGTTGCCAAGATCGCCGGTGCAATCGTCGACACCGTTGCTGCAGAGTGTCAGAAGCTCGGAATTAAGGTTCCAGCGCTCGCTTTTGAGCCAGGCCGTGCCATCGTGGGCAACACCGGCATCACCCTCTACAACGTTGGCACCATCAAGGACGTTAAGGTCACCGATGGCGCAGAGCCAGCGGTCCGCAAGTACGTCTCGGTCGATGGTGGAATGAGTGACAACGCTCGACCTGCTCTATACGAAGCCGAGTACCACACCGTCTTGGCATCGCGCGTATCGAGCGCTGCACCTGCGCTCTCGCGTGTTGTTGGTAAGCATTGTGAGTCAGGCGACATCGTCGTTCTTCACGACTACCTACCATCGGACGTTGCGCCAAACGATTTGCTAGCGGTAGCCGCAACCGGCGCCTACTGCCACTCGCTATCCAGTAACTACAACTGGCTAACCCGTCCACCAATCGTGGCGGTCAAGGGCGGCCAGGCTCGACTTTTGGTTCGCGGTGAAACCGAGGCAGACTTGTTCGCACGAGACGTTCGCTACCAGGCGATGCACTCGGGCAGCGCCTCAAGAAATGAAAAGGGTTAGACCTTGATCGAATATCGTCCATTGCGTATTGCGCTCCTAGGTGCCGGCAGCGTCGGTTCCCAGGTTGCTCGTCTGCTCACCGAAAACAAGGCCGAGCTTGCTGCTCGCGTTGGCGCAGAGCTCGAGCTCATCGGTATCGCCGTCCGCGACACCAAGGTGAGCCGCCCGGGCGTTCCTGCCGAACTTCTCACCACCGATGCTGAGTCGCTCATCCTCGGTGCAGACATTGTTATTGAAGTAATGGGTGGCATTGAGCCAGCCCGCGGTTACATCACCCTTGCCCTCAACTCGGGTGCCGATGTGATCACCGCGAACAAGGCGCTTCTCGCAACCCACGGCACCGAGCTCTTCGACCTTGCCGAGCAGGTTGGCGCACAGCTTTACTACGAGGCTGCGGTTGCCGGTGCTATTCCGATTATTCGTCCGCTGCGCGAGAGCCTCGCCGGCGACAAGGTGAACCGCATCATGGGGATCGTGAACGGCACCACCAACTACATCCTCGACCGCATGAACAGCGCTGGCGCTTCGTTCGCAGATGCACTCAAGGAAGCTCAGGACCTAGGCTTCGCTGAGGCCGATCCTACGGCAGACGTCGAAGCATACGACGCTGCGCAGAAGGCCGCCATCCTCGCTTCGCTCGCGTTCCACACTGAGGTTCCGCTTGAGGCCGTGTACCGTGAGGGCATCACCAAGATCACTCAGGCACAGATGGAAGCTGCCCGCCGTGACGGCCTCGTAATCAAGCTTCTTGCCATCGCAGAAAAGATTTCAGCCGAAGGCGACCAGCCAGAAGGCATCTCGGTTCGCGTCTACCCAACTCTGATTCCTCAGGAGCACCCACTTGGTGCTGTTCGTGGCGCTTACAACGCAGTCTTTGTTGAGGCAGAGGCAGCGGGCCAGCTCATGTTCTACGGCGCAGGTGCCGGCGGTGTTCAGACCGCTTCGGCTGTTCTGGGCGACCTAGTATCAGCGGCAAAGCGTCACGTTGCGGGTGGACCAGGTCTTGCCGACTCAGTGCACGCAAACTTCCCAACGCTAAGCATCGACCGCGTTGTGACCCAGTACCAAATCACCATCGAGGTAGCAGACCAGCCAGGTGTGCTTGCAACCATCGCAAACGTGTTCACCGCTCACAACGTTTCTATCGAAACTGTTGAGCAGATGGCGCGTGTGAAGGACGGTAAGCGCACCGGAACCGCTACCCTCGAGGTAGGAACTCACAGGGCAACCGATGCTGCCCTATCCGCTGTTGTTGAGGCTCTACGGGCGACGGATGCCGTAGAAGAAATCACCTCTGTCATCCGAGTAGAAGGCGTCTAATGGCACACCAATGGCGCGGTGTAATCCGCGAATACTTCGACCGTCTCGATGTAACCACCGACACCCCGGTCATCACTCTTGGTGAGGGTGGCACTCCACTCGTGCCTGCGCCTGCGCTTGCGAAGCTTCTTGGCGCAGAGGCCGCATGGCTCAAGTACGAGGGCATGAACCCAACCGGTTCGTTCAAGGACCGTGGTATGACCATGGCTGTTTCGAAGGCTGTCGGCCACGGTGCGAAGGCAGTCATCTGTGCTTCGACCGGTAACACCTCGGCTTCGGCCGCTGCCTACGCTGCAGCCGCTGGCATCAAGAGCGTCGTACTAATCCCAGAAGGCAAGATCTCGCTAGGCAAGCTAAGCCAGGCAGTTGCTCACAAGGCGCAGATCATGCAGGTTCAGGGTAACTTCGATGACTGCCTAATCTTGGCTCGCGACCTTTCGGAGAACTACGCGGTTCACCTAGTCAACTCGGTCAACCCAGACCGCATCGAAGGTCAGAAGACCGGTGCGTTCGAGGTATTCGACTCGCTAGGTTTCGCTCCAGACATCCACGCACTTCCAGTCGGTAACGCCGGTAACTACTCGGCTTACTTCAAGGGTTACTCGGAAGACCTAGCTGAGGGTCGTATCAAGCACATCCCTCAGATGTGGGGCTTCCAGGCTGAGGGTTCGGCGCCATTCACCGTTGGCCACCCAGTTGCTAACCCTGAGACCATTGCAACCGCTATCCGCATCGGTAACCCAGCTTCGTGGGACCTCGCGCAGAACGCACGCGAAGTTTCGGGCGGCCGCTTCGGTGCCGTTTCGGACAAGGAAATCCTCTGGATGCACCGCTTCCTATCGCAGGAGGTTGGCGTATTCGTTGAGCCTTCGTCGGCTACCGGTGCAGCAGGTCTGTACAAGAGCTTCCAGCAGGGCGAAAACTTCGCAGGCAAGAAGATCGTTGTCACCGTTACCGGTCACGGCCTAAAGGACCCAATGTGGGCTCTGAAGGATGAAAACGGCAACGACATCCAGCCTCAGAGCGTATCCAAGAACGCTGCCGAAGTGGCAGAGCGTTTGGGTCTGGCCTAAACAAAAAGGTTCATAAGCATGTCTCTAGTGGGTCGCAAAGTAGTAGTGCACGTTCCGGCAACCAGTGCAAACCTGGGTCCGGGCTTCGACACGCTTGGAATGGCGCTGTCCTACTACGACGAGCTAATTGTTGAGGCTGTCGCCGGCAACGATGTGTTTGTTGATGTGACCGGTGAGGGCGCTGGCGAAGTGCCGACCGGTGTAGACAATCTTGTTGTCAAGTCGATCGACTACACCTTCAAGCACTTCGGCCAGAAGATGCCTGGGCTGCACCTAACCGCAACCAACCGCATCCCTCACGGCCGCGGAATGGGTTCGTCAGGCGCTGCTGTAGTTTCGGGCATCATGGCCGCAAAGGGTCTGCTCGAAGGCATCGTTGAGATGACCTCGGAAGACTTGCTTACCATCGCGACCGAACTAGAAGGTCACCCAGACAACGTGGCTCCGGCCCTATTCGGTGGTCTAACCATCGCTTGGGAAGACGCTACCGGGCCTCGTCACAAGAAGCTTTTCGTCCACCGCGGTGTATCGCCCCTGGTTTTGGTTCCAAGCTTCCAGATGAGCACCAAGCTCGCCCGTTCACTTCAGCCAGACAGTGTTCCACACGACGATGCCGTATTTAACGTTTCGCGTTCGGCGCTGCTTATTGCGGCTCTAACCGCGAGCCCAGAGTTGCTTCTAGACGCAACCGAAGACCGTTTGCACCAGGATTACCGTGCATCGGCTATGCCTAAGACTGCAGAATTGATCGCGACTCTTCGCGGGCAGGGTCACGCCGCGGTGGTTTCGGGTGCAGGGCCATCGGTTCTCGTTCTAGCTTCGGATCCGGCAGAGCGCCTTGAGGTTGCGAAGTTTGTTACCGAAAGTTATCCAGAATGGAAGACGCTGCTGTTGGCGGTTGACTTCAAGGGTGCTACAGTTGGAGTGCACCATAAAGAGGATGTAATTTCTTAGTCCACCCATGGGGTAGGTGCAAATCTCCGCAATCAAATGCGATTCCTCACGGCTTAGCCGTGTTCAAAGGCAGTAGTCCAAAACTTTTTCACTGCCCACAACTCCGAAAGTAGAGTGCAACAAACAAATGGATGAAATCCAGCAGGACAAGCCGGTCCGTACTCGTCGTCGCGCAACCAGCGACACCGCGACCGCAGCAGTAGCTTCAGAAGCTCCAGCAACCAAGACCACCGAAGGCGAAGCCTCGGCACCAAAGCGCACCCGCAAGCCAAAGGCTGAAGCGGGAGCAGAGACTGCAAAGTCGGAAGCTCCAGCCAAGGCAGCCAAGAGCGAAGCTTCGAACGAGGCCCCAGCCGGCGAACCACGCGCAGAGCGCGAGGGTGGCGAAGGTCGTTCGGACCGCAACGGCCGTAACCGTAACCGTAACCGCAACCGTTCGGACCGCAACGGCAACGATGGCGGCGAAGGCAACAACGAGCGCGCAGACCGCAATGAATCAAACGATGGCGGCCAGGAGCGCTCAGAGCGCAACAACAACCGCGACCGCGACTTCGACGACGAGCGTCGTGGGGGAAACGGCCGCAACCGCAACCGTAACCGGTACCGCGATCGCGACCGCCGCGGAAACCGCAATGGTGGCATGAACGATGAGGCTGAGCCAGAGATCTCGCCAGACGACGTTCTAGTTCCGGTTGCAGGTATCCTCGACGTCCTAGACAACTACGCATTCGTCCGCACCAGCGGTTACCTACCTGGTCCAAACGACGTTTACGTTTCGCTAAGCCAGGTCAAGAAGTACTCGCTCCGCAAGGGTGACGCAGTTGTCGGTGCAATCCGCCAGCCACGTGAAGGCGCAGACCAGAGCCGTCAGAAGTTCAACGCGATTGTGCGCATCGACTCCATCAACGGTCTAACCCAGGAGCAGGCAAACGACCGCGTAGAGTTCGGCAAGCTAACCCCGCTCTACCCTCAGAGCCGTCTACGTCTTGAGACTGAGCCAAACAAGCTCAGCACTCGAATCATCGACCTTGTTGCTCCGATTGGTAAGGGCCAGCGTGGTCTTATCGTTTCGCCTCCTAAGGCCGGTAAGACCCTAGTCCTTCAGGCAATCGCGAACTCGATCGCAAAGAACAACCCAGAGGTTCACCTAATGGTCGTTCTCGTCGATGAGCGCCCAGAAGAAGTTACCGACATGCAGCGCACTGTAAAGGGTGAGGTAATCGCCTCGACCTTCGACCGCCCTGCAGAAGACCACACCACCGTTGCCGAGTTGGCTATCGAGCGCGCAAAGCGTCTCGTTGAGCTAGGTCACGACGTGGTAGTTCTTCTCGACTCGATCACCCGTCTGGGCCGTGCTTACAACCTGAGCGCTCCTGCTTCGGGCCGTATCCTTTCGGGTGGTGTCGACTCATCGGCGCTCTACCCACCAAAGCGCTTCTTCGGTGCTGCTCGTAACATCGAGGACGGCGGCTCGCTCACCATCCTTGCAACCGCTCTTGTTGAGACCGGTTCGAAGATGGACGAGGTTATCTTCGAAGAGTTCAAGGGAACCGGAAACATGGAGCTTCGCCTAAGCCGCTCGCTAGCGGACAAGCGAATCTTCCCTGCGGTAGACGTCAACGCTTCGGGTACCCGTCGCGAAGAAATGCTCATGAGCCCAGACGAGACCAAGATCATTTGGAAGCTACGTCGTGCACTTGCAGGTCTAGAGCAGCAGCAGGCCCTAGAGCTAGTTCTCAGCCGTCTAAAGGAAACTTCGAGCAACGTTGAGTTCCTAATGCAGGTTCAGAAGAGCATGCCGGTTCCAACTGGCAGCGACTCGGAGTAATAGCCAAAAATGCTTGATTCAGTACAGCCACTTCTCAAGGAGCACGCCGACCTTCAGGTTCAGCTCTCCGACGCAGCAGTTCACACCAACCCACAGTTGGCGAAGAAGCTCAACCGACGCTACGCCGAGTTGAACGCGATCGTGAGCGCCTACGAGAACCTGGTTGCACTGACTGACGACCTTGCCGCCGCTAAGGAACTTGCCAAGGAAGACGAAGCATTCGCCGAAGAAGTTCCGGTTACCGAGGAAAAGCTGCACGTTGCAAACGAGAAGTTGCGACGTCTGCTAATTCCTCGCGACCCGGACGACGGCCGCGACGTCATCATGGAAATCAAGGCCGGTGAAGGTGGTGCAGAATCTGCACTCTTCGCAGGCGACCTTCTTCGCATGTACCTTCAGTACGCGAACAGCAAGGGTTGGAAGACCGAAATCATCGAAAAGAATGAGTCGGACCTCGGCGGTGTCAAGGACGTGCAGGTTGCCTTCAAGGGCAACAGCGCAGACCCATCGCAGGGCGTTTGGGCTCACTTCAAGTACGAGGGTGGCGTTCACCGCGTTCAGCGAGTTCCGGTCACTGAAACTCAGGGCCGCATCCACACTTCGGCCGCTGGTGTTCTGGTATTCCCAGAAGTAGATGAGCCTGAAGAAGTGGACATCCACCCGAACGACATCCGCATCGACGTGTTCCGCTCGTCGGGCCCTGGTGGTCAGTCGGTTAACACCACTGACTCGGCAGTTCGAATCACTCACCTTGAGACTGGAATCGTCGTTTCGATGCAGAACGAGAAGTCGCAGCTGCAAAACCGTGAAGCGGCGATGCGTGTTCTTCGCGCTCGCCTTTTGGCGGCCAAGCAGGAAGCCATCGACGCCGAGCAGAGCGCTTACCGCAAGAGCCAGGTTCGTTCGATGGACCGCTCCGAGCGAATTCGTACCTATAACTTCCCTGAAAACCGCATCGCTGACCACCGCACCGGCTACAAGGCATACAACCTTGACCAGGTGATGGACGGCGCACTAGAGCCGGTAATCCAGAGCGCAATCCAGATGGACGAAGAGTCGCGTCTGGCAGCACTTTCGGGCGAGAAGTAACCGCGGGCGCGTATGCAACTGCGCCAGCTAATCACTAACTTCACCGATGTCTTCGCAGCAGCGGGCATTGAGTCTGCGCGCGCGGATGCCGAGATTCTGGTTGCCGAAACTCTCGGCTTCAGTCGCGGCGAAATTGCCGTCTTTGAAATAACCGGCCGTGAACTTTCTGCCGATGAAGTGACCAAGCTTCAGGCACTCGCTGATCGTCGCGCCGCTCGCGAACCGCTTCAGCATCTGACCGGTCGCGGCTACTTCCGCAATCTGACGCTTCAGGTTGGCAAGGGAGTATTCGTCCCGCGCCCGGAGACAGAGCTCATCGCACAGCTTGCCATCGATGCTCTCAATGGTGCAGCAGACGAAAGCCCGATTGCCGTTGATCTCTGCACTGGAAGCGGTGCGATCGCCCTGGCCATGGCAACCGAGGTCCCAAAGGCTTCCGTTCACGCGGTTGAACTGAGTGAGGATGCAATCTTCTGGGCCTCCAAAAACTTCGAGACTTATGTTGCTCAAGGCGCCAAGGCAAAGTTAGTTCAGGGCGATCTGGCCACCGCATACCCAGAACTCAACGGTCAGGTAACTGTCCTCGCAACTAACCCTCCTTATATTCCCTCGGCGATGGTCCCTATCTATCCGGAGGTGCACCTGCACGACCCGGCGCTCGCACTCTATTCGGGTGAGGATGGGCTCGACGCTATTCGGGGAACCTCGCAGACTGGCATGAGGCTTCTCAAGGCAGGCGGATTCTTCGTGGTCGAGCATGCCGACATTCAGAGCGAATCGGTTGTCGAACTTTTGACCGCCGATGGCTGGTTGAATGCAACCGCACATCAAGACCTCAACGGCAGGAACCGAGCGGTTTCGGCAATTCGTCCATAGTGCTCCCCATCGGGGCGGGCATCCGCTTAGATTAAAACCAGACTTAACATACACAGCCCGGCGACACTAGGAGGCCACAATGACTCAGCTGTTTGACTGCTCTGTTGACGTAGACCTACTCACCGGAATGCGTTTGGCAAAGATTGCTATCGCGCGCGGTGAACTCGTGGTTCTGCCGACCGATACCGTTTATGGTTTGGCTGCCGATGCCTTCAACGCCGAGGCTGTTGCCCGCTTGCTTGCCGCCAAGGGTCGTGACCGTCAGGCGCCACCACCGGTTCTTATTCCAAAGGCCGCAACGATGGCGGGACTCGCTTCGGATGTGCCTGAAGTTGCTCAGAAACTCGCCGATGCGTTCTGGCCGGGAGCCCTAACCATGATTTTGCGCGCCCAGCCTTCGCTGCAGTGGGACCTTGGGGAGACCCGCGGCACGGTTGCGCTTCGGGTTCCAGATCACAAAATCGCGCTCGCACTGCTCGAGGAAACCGGCCCACTCGCTGTATCGAGCGCCAACCTCACCGGAAAACCAGCGGCTACCACCGGAACTGGAGCACAGGAGTATCTGGGCAACTCGGTCGAGGTTTACCTAGAAGCAGGCATGAGTCCCAAGGGCGAGGCAAGCACCATCCTCGACCTCACCGGTCTGCAGACCAGCTACCAGGATGGCAAGCCGGTGGTCTCGGGCAAGATCAAGATTGTTCGACAAGGCGCGCTGAGCGAAGCCAAGATTCGCAGTGTTGCTGGCGACCTTCTTGAAGGCGCAGAGGCTGCTCCTGCCGCGACCGCCGAAGAGAACAAGGGCTAATGCGCGCCTATCTCCTCATCGCTTTCATCGCCGCGCTGGTTACGTTCTTCGCAACCTGGGCGGTACTGAAGCTCGCACATCGATTCAAGATTTACCCGGCCATCCGTGCGCGCGATGCTCACAGCAAACCAACCCCGCGTCTCGGTGGTGCGGCGATGATGGTCGGCTTTGCGGCCGCCATCGGTGTGGCAAGCTTGCTCGGCTGGTTCCACGCCGTGTTCGTCGACCCGACCAAGATCGTCACCATCTTGCTCTGTGCGGTTGCTATCAACCTGCTCGGTTTCTTCGATGATCTGTACGACCTCGACTGGACGCTGAAGCTCGCGGGACAGTTCCTTATCTCTGGTGTGCTCGCCTGGCAGGGGGTTCAGATTGTCTCGCTGCCGATCGGCGGCCTCACCATCGGCTCTACCGGCGTAAGCCTCGTGGTAACCGTGTTCATCACAGTGTTAGTTATGAACGCGGTCAACTTCATCGACGGCCTCGATGGTCTGGTCGCTGGAGTGACACTAATCGGAACCACCGTGTTCTTCGCTTACGCCTATCTGCTTACACAGCAGACCAGCCCTACGGACTACTTCAACCTAGCAACGCTCATCAGCGCATGCGTGGTTGGCGTATGTGTCGGATTCTTGCCTTGGAACTGGCGCCCGGCCAAGATTTTCATGGGTGATGGGGGAGCGCTGCTACTGGGTCTGCTCACCTCTGCGTCAGCGCTTACCGTTACGGGTCAGATCGATCCGAGCATCACCACACGAACCGATAGCGTCCCCGCTTTCTTGCCGCTGATTCTGCCATTGGCAATCTTGGTTCTTCCGTTGCTCGACTTCTCGCTCGCGGTGCTTCGTCGCCTTCGTGCCGGAAAGAGTCCGTTTGCCGCGGATCGAAAGCACATCCATCACCGCCTGCAAGATTTCGGGCACAGTCATTTAGGATCCGTCTTCGTGTTCTACGCCTGGACTGCCCTGATTGCAATCTCATGCCTTTTACTGTTCCTCGTTCCCGCGCAAATGGTCTGGTGGTTCTTCATACCTGGACTAATCGCGGCGAGTCTTTACACCGTCTGGCCAATCTTGAAATCCCCTAAGGAAACCGACTAATGCCAACCCCAGCAAGCTTCACATTCGGCCCAGGCCAACTCTTCCGTCGCGTCCTAGGATGGGGCGCAGCGCTCATTGGTGTCATCGCAGTTATCGCGTCGGCGCTCGGATGGTGGCTTGCCGGAGCAAACGGTCTCACCAGTGCGCTAATCGGAGCCACACTCGCACTGGTGTTCGTCTCGCTGACAGCACTAAGCGTTTGGCTTGGCGGAAAGCTGAGCCTTGGGGGATTCTTCGGCGTAGTGCTGGGTGGCTGGATTCTTAAGGTTGCGCTTTTCCTGATTCTCGTGGGTGTGCTTCGTCACGCAGATTTCATCAATGGCCCAACGCTTTTCTTGACGCTTGTTGCCAGCATCCTTGGCTCACTTGGCATTGACTCGTACGTCTTTTTGAAGGCTCGACTTCCAATCGAACCTAACTAAAAACGAACTGGAAGCGGTTTCAGATTTATCTGATGCTTGCTGTTCGAAAAAAAGTTGTCCGGATGCCAAAAAACCTAGGAATCGGCAGGGCTTAACCCTATAAACTAGAGGCAACACCCACGGCATGCCGAGGGTTCCGCACGCTTAGAAAGACCGCCACGCGGTCATCTCAATGCCTACGACACAGGAGTTCACGCCCTTGGTACACGCACTTGACCTGATTACCGCAGGTGTCGCTGCTTCGACTGGCAGTGGCTTTGAGGCTCCTAGCATCAACGAGTTCTACCCACAGGCAGTTCTATTTGCCGGTACTCCATTCGAGATGAACCGAATCATGATCATTCGCGTTCTCATCATGGTTTTGCTTCTCGTTGTCTTCAGCCTCTGGGCTGGCAAGTTCAAGAGCTCGGCGAGCAAGGGCAAGTTAGTCCCAGGACGATTCCAGCTCATGGGCGAAATTTCGATCGACTTCGTACGCAAGTCAATCGCTCACGACCAGCTAGGCCAGAAGGACGGCGACCGCTTCCTTCCGCTACTGACCACCATCTTCTTCACCACCTTGGGTATGAACATCACCGGTATCATCCCGAGCTTGAACATTGCAGGTTCGTCGTTGATCGGTCTTCCGATTGTGATGGCAATTGCCGCTTACGTGACCTTCATCTACGCAGGTGTCAAGAAGCACGGCGGACACTTCTTCACTGCAGCACTGTTCCCAGCAGGTGTTCCAGCCGCTTTCTACATCTTGGTAACTCCTATCGAGTTCCTCTCGACCTTCATTCTGCGTCCGGTCACTCTGGCTCTTCGTTTGACCATGAACATGATCGCCGGTCACCTCTTGCTAGTGCTATGTTTCAGCGCTACCCAGTTCTTCCTGTTCAACTCTGAGGGCTTCTTCAAGGCCTTCGGCGCAGGAACCTTCCTGTTCGGTTTCGTCTTCACTCTCTTTGAGATTCTGGTGGCGTTCCTACAGGCCTATGTATTTACTCTTCTGACCACTGTTTACATTCAGTTGGCATTGGCAGACGAGCACTAAGAACCTGGTATCCACCAGGTTTAACACCACGGAAGGGAAATAAAGTGGACGTAACCACTATCGCAGCAAGCGTATCGGGCAGTCTCGGAGTTATCGGCTACGGTCTAGCCGCAGTAGGTCCAGGCGTTGGCGTAGGTCTAGTTGTATCGAAGACCATCGAGTCGATCGCTCGCCAGCCAGAGCTAGCAGCAAAGCTTCAGGTCACCATGTGGCTTGGTATCGCGTTCACCGAAGCACTTGCGCTTATCGGTCTCGCAACCCCATTCATCTTCGGCGTCTAATCCAGTCAGGAACTCCTAAATCATGATGATTTCAAGCATCGTCGCAGCTGCGGCGGAGGGCGAGGCACACAACCCGCTGCTCCCGGCAACTGCCGACCTGATCTGGTCATCGGTGGTTTTTGCGATTCTGTTGGTGTTCTTCTGGACCAAGGTTCTACCTAACTTCAAGAAGAACTTGGATGCCCGCACCGAAGCCATCGAAGGCCGCCTAGAGGCAGCCGAGAAGGCCCAGGCTGAGGCAGCTGCCAAGAGCGCAAACATTGAGGCAGAGCAGGCAACTGCTCGTGCCGAGGCATCGCAGATTCGCGAGCAGGCCCGCGCCGAGGGTGCAGCAATTCTTGCTGAACTCAAGGAGCAGGCAGCCGCTGAAGCAGCGCGTCTCACCGCCACCGCAAAGGCTCAGATTGAGGCCGAGCGTCAGGCAGCTCTAATCTCGCTTCGTGCAGAAGTTGGCTCACTAGCCATCGATCTTGCATCGAACGTGGTTGGCGCCAGCCTTCAGAACGACAAGATTGCATCCGGCGTAGTCGACCAGTTCCTGGCCGACCTCGAAGGTAAGTAAGGCTAAAAGTACTAATGGCAAGTTCAACCAGGCAGTCACTGGCGAGCGCTAAGGCGGCTCTCCAGCCGTTGCTCGCAAACGCAGACCTATCACTAGCCCAGGAACTGTTCACAGTTTCGGGTGCAGTGGCAGGCTCGGCTCAACTGCGCAATCTCCTCTCGGACCCTTCCGCCGAGGAAAAGGCAAAGTCAGGTGCGGTCACCGCAGTGTTCGGTAAGAGCATTTCGGCAGACGTTCTCGCATTCGTGACTGGCCTGGTTGCACTTCGCTGGTCGAAGGGCTCAGACCTAGTCTCAGCCATCGAGCAGCTTGGTGTTTATGCCGCCGCTAGCGTCGCAGCTAAGAACGGCAGCATCGACACCCTGTCGAACGAGCTTTTCGCTTTCCAGCAGGCAATCGAGAACAACAGCGAACTTCAGTTCGCTCTTGCATCCAAGACCGCAACTCTTGAGGCTCGCCTCAACCTGGTAAAGGCTCTAGTTGGCTCGAAGGCTTCGGCCGAGGCAACCGTTCTCATCAACCAGGCTGTTGCAGGTTCGCAGAAGTTCCGCACCTCAGTGGTACTTGCTCACTTCGGTAAGCACGTCGCTCAGGTTGCAGAGCGTCTAGTAGCAACCGTCAAGGTTGCTCAGTCGCTGAACGCCGACCAGCTAGGTCGTCTGCAGGCTGCTCTTGCAAAGACCTACGGCGCAAGCGTAAAGCTAAACGTCGAGCACGACCCAAGCATCATCGGTGGCGTTCGCATTCAGATCGCCGACGAAATCATCGATGGCAGCCTAGTAAGCCGCCTGAACCAAGCAAAGCTTTCGCTGGCCTAAGCCAGCATTAGACCAACCGGACCCTCCGTTCTGCGGAGGCCCAGAAGTAGAGGAACGAGATGGCAGATTTGACTATCAGCCCTAACGAGATTCGCGACGCGCTTAAGGACTTCGTAGAGTCCTACAAGCCTGCAGCGGCTTCCACCCAGGAAGTAGGCCACGTAATCGATGCCGGTGACGGTATTGCTCACGTTGAGGGTCTTCCTAGCGCAATGGCTAACGAGCTACTTCGCTTCGCGAATGGCACCCTTGGTCTAGCACTGAACCTCGACGAGCGCGAGATCGGTGTAGTTATCCTTGGTGACTTCGAGGGCATCTCGGAGGGTATGGAAGTACACCGCACCGGTGAAGTTCTTTCGGTTCCAGTTGGCGACAACTACCTAGGTCGCGTTGTCGACCCACTTGGTAACCCAATCGACGGTCTTGGCGAGATCAAGGCTGAGGGTCGCCGCGCACTAGAGCTTCAGGCTCCTGGCGTTATGGCACGTAAGTCGGTTCACGAGCCACTACAGACCGGTATCAAGGCAATCGACGCCATGATTCCAGTTGGTCGCGGACAGCGCCAGCTAATCATCGGTGACCGCCAGACCGGTAAGACCGCTATCGCGATCGACACCATCATCAACCAGAAGGCCAACTGGGCTTCGGGCGACGTAAACAAGCAGGTTCGCTGCATCTACGTTGCTATCGGTCAGAAGGGTTCGACCATTGCTGCTGTAAAGGGCGCACTGGAAGAGGCCGGCGCAATGGAGTACACCACCATCGTGGCATCTCCTGCATCAGACTCAGCAGGTTTCAAGTACCTAGCTCCTTACACCGGTTCGGCTATTGGCCAGCACTGGATGTACGGCGGCAAGCACGTCCTCATCATCTTCGATGACCTATCGAAGCAGGCAGAGGCCTACCGTGCGGTATCGCTACTTCTCCGTCGCCCACCAGGCCGCGAGGCTTACCCAGGTGACGTCTTCTACCTACACTCGCGTCTACTAGAGCGTTGTGCAAAGCTAAACGACGAGCTCGGTGCAGGTTCGATGACTGGTCTTCCAATCATCGAGACCAAGGCGAACGACGTTTCGGCTTACATCCCTACCAACGTGATTTCGATCACCGACGGTCAGATCTTCCTTCAGAGCGACCTCTTCAACAGCAACCAGCGCCCAGCTATCGACGTGGGTATCTCGGTTTCGCGTGTTGGTGGTGCTGCACAGCTCAAGAGCATCAAGGGCGTTTCGGGTACCTTGAAGCTAGAACTAGCTCAGTACCGCGCTCTAGAAGCGTTCGCAATGTTCGCGAGCGACCTAGACGCAGCAAGCCGCAAGCAGCTTGAGCGTGGTGCACGTCTGATGGAGCTTCTAAAGCAGCCACAGTACTCGCCATACCCAGTTGAAGAGCAGACCGTTTCGGTTTGGGCCGGTACCACCGGTCAGCTCGACGAGGTTCCAGTACAGGACGTTCTACGCTTCGAGCGCGAACTTCTCGACTACCTACGTCGCAACAGCGAAGTCCTAACCACCATCCGCGAGACCAGCAAGCTCGAGAAGGACACTGAGGCAGCTCTAACTGCAGCAGTTGCAACCTTCAAGAAGTCGTTTGCTACTCACGAGGGAACTCCGCTTCCATCGGTGAACGTCGATGCCCTACCGGCATCGGAAGTTAACCAGGAGAAGATCGTCAAGGGCAAGTAAGCCCCTTTACGACTAACTCAACGGATTTCAAGGAACTAGGAGAGACATGGGAGCGCAACTTCGGGTCTATAGGCAGAAGATTAAGTCTGCTAAGACGACCAAGAAGATCACTCGCGCCATGGAGTTGATCTCGGCCTCGCGTATTTACAAGGCCCAGCAGCGTGTAGCTGCTTCAGCCCCATACGCGCACGCCGTAACTCACGCGGTCTCAGCGGTTGCAACCTACAGCAACGTAGATCACCCGCTAACTACTGAGCCAAGCAACATCCAGCGTGCCGCTGTAATCATCTTCACCTCAGACCGTGGTCTTGCAGGTGCTTTCTCGAGCAGCGTGCTCAAGGAAGCCGAAGCTCTTGAGAAGCTACTTGCTTCGCAGGGCAAGGAAGTTACTTACTACCTAGTCGGTCGCAAGGCTGTTACCTACTTCAACTTCCGTCGCCGTTCATCAGTCCAGACTTGGATTGGTGGCACCGACCTACCTCAGGTAGACACCGCGAAGGAAATCGCAGACGCAATCGTCGGCGCTTTCAAGACCGAGTACGCCGATGGTGGTGTAGATGAGATCCACTTCATCTACAACCGCTTCGTCAGCATGGTTTCGCAGGTTCCTACCGTTGTTCGTCTCCTTCCGCTAGAGCTAGCAGAAGCAGAAGAGGGCACTCAGGCAGAGGTTTACCCACTGTACGAGTTCGAGCCAGACGCTACCAAGGTGCTGGACGCTCTACTTCCTGTCTACGTTGAGACTCGCTTGTTCAACGCCATGCTGCAGTCGGCTGCTTCGGAGCACGCCGCACGTCAGAAGGCTATGAAGAGCGCGACCGACAACGCCGACAAGATGATCAACACTTACACCCGACTTAGCAACGCGGCCCGTCAGGCCGAAATTACCCAGCAGATTTCCGAAATTGTTGGTGGTGCCGACGCAATGGTCACCGCCAGTGACGACTAAGAGAAAGAAAGAGACATGGCCGAGAAGAACCTTCAGGGTCGCATCGCTCGCGTAACCGGTCCAGTTGTGGACATCGAGTTCCCGCACGACGCAATCCCAGAGATTTACAACGCTCTCACCACCGAGATCGACCTGAATGGCGAGAAGACCACTCTGACTCTCGAGGTTGCTCAGCACCTCGGTGACGACCTGGTTCGCGCTATCGCACTAAAGCCAACCGACGGTTTGGTTCGTGGCGGTTTGGTTAGCGACACCGGCGCACCTATTTCGGTGCCAGTTGGCGACGTTACCAAGGGTAAGGTTTTCAACGTAACCGGGGAGATCCTAAACGGAACCCCAGGCGAGAAGATTGAGATCAGCGAGCGCTGGCCAATCCACCGCAAGGCACCTGCATTCGACCAGCTAGAGTCGAAGACCCAGATGTTCGAGACCGGTATTAAGGTCATCGACCTTCTAACCCCTTACGTACAGGGTGGAAAGATTGGTCTATTCGGTGGTGCCGGTGTTGGTAAGACCGTTCTGATCCAGGAAATGATTTACCGTGTGGCAGAAAACCACGACGGTGTATCGGTATTCGCTGGTGTTGGTGAGCGTACCCGTGAAGGTAACGACCTCATCGACGAAATGACCGAGTCGGGTGTTATCGACAAGACCGCTCTCGTGTTCGGTCAGATGGATGAGCCACCTGGCACCCGTCTTCGCGTTGCCCTTTCGGCTCTGACCATGGCGGAGTACTTCCGCGATGTTCAGAAGCAGGACGTGCTTTTGTTCATCGACAACATCTTCCGCTTTACCCAGGCCGGTTCTGAGGTTTCGACCCTTCTAGGTCGTATGCCATCGGCCGTAGGTTACCAGCCGAACCTTGCAGATGAGATGGGTCTCCTTCAGGAGCGCATCACCTCGACCCGTGGTCACTCGATTACCTCGCTACAGGCTATTTACGTGCCTGCGGACGACTACACCGACCCAGCCCCAGCAACCACCTTCGCTCACTTGGACGCAACCACTGAGCTTTCGCGTGAAATTGCTTCGCAGGGTCTTTACCCAGCGGTGGACCCACTGGCTTCGACCTCGCGTATTCTTGACCCTCGCTTCGTAAGCGCTGACCACTACGCAACTGCAACCCGCGTAAAGGCCATCCTTCAGAAGAACAAGGAACTTCAGGAAATCATCGCCATCCTTGGTGTTGACGAACTTTCTGAAGAAGACAAGATCACAGTTTCGCGTGCACGTCGTATCCAGCGATTCCTATCGCAGAACACCTACATGGCTACCAAGTTCACCGGTGTTCCAGGTTCGACCGTTCCGCTCAAGGAAACCATCGAAGCGTTCAGCAAGATTGCTGCCGGCGAGTTCGACCACATCCCAGAGCAGGCCTTCTACAACATCGGTGGTATCGATGACATCATGAAGGAATACGAGCGCATCCAGAAGGAAAGCAAGTAACCATGTCGGACAACACCATGCGCGTAGACCTAGTTTCGGCTGAAAAGGCCGTCTGGTCTGGCCAGGCTAAGCAGGTTGTAGCAAAGACCGTGGAAGGCGAGATCGGTATTCTTGCTAACCACGAGCCGCTACTTGCCATCTTGGCTTCGGGTGAAGTTCGCATCACTCTTCCAGAAGGCGAAAAGATTGTCGCCAACGCGGAAGACGGCTTCCTTTCGGTTGAGAAGAACGTGGTGCGTATTGTTGCTCGCCACGCGGCTCTCGCCTAAAAAGTTTCAAAGTTGGGTTCGCCCAATAGCAAAACCCCCGACCTGCGGTCGGGGGTTTTGCGTTAAGTCTGGCAGTTGTATCGCTTATTACTCGAGGCGCTTTGCCTTAGCTTCCGAGCGGGTCAGTGGGGTAGCGCGACGGTTTGCACCCGGTACCCACTTGACGTCGCCGCCGTGCTTTACGTTCGCGTAGCGAGCGAGCACGAAGAGCAGGTCGCTTAGGCGGTTTAGGTAGCGTGCGGCGAGGATGTTCACTCCGCCATCGTTGTGGCCTTTCTTGGCCTCATCGGTGCCGTAAGTCTCGATTGCGTGCCAGGTTGCGCGCTCAGCACGACGAACCACTGTACGTGCTAGGTGTAGACCGGCGGCTAGACCAGAACCACCAGGCAGGATGAACGAGTCTAGGGTTGGTAGGTCCTTGTTGTAGTGGTCGACAGCCTCTTCGAGGGCATCGATCCACTCTTTGCCAACGCGCAGTGGCTCGTATTCGTAGTATTCGTTCAGCGGGTTAGATAGGTCTGCACCAAGGTCGAAAAGCTCGTTCTGAATCTGGCTCAGAAGCGCAAGAGTCTCTTCGTCGAACTCGTTTCGAGCTAGGGAAACAGCAACGCCGATTGCCGAGTTAGCTTCGTCAACATCGGCGTATGCCTCGATTCGTGGGTCGGTCTTGCGTGTGCGGCTAAAGTCGCTCAAACCGGTCATGCCTTCGTCGCCGGTGCGGGTGTAAATCTTCGTCAAGTTGACCATGCATTTAGTCTAAGCGCGTGTGCGCTGAGTCTAGGCTTGGTACATGCTGTTTCTTTTGCCGCCGAGCGAAACCAAGTCCCTTGGTGGTGGTTCGCTCACCATCGAGCAGGCGGCGCTAACCTTTGGCTCGCTGAATCCGGCGCGAGAACACATTCTTGGAGAGCTGATCAAGCTGTGCAAGAAGCCGAAGGTGGCGGCGGCCACTCTGAAGCTCTCTCCAAAGCAGCTTGGTGAGATTCAAGTTAACCTCGAGATCCCAACCGCGCCGACCATGCGCGCTTTGGAACGCTACACGGGCACTCTTTTCGATGCGATTGAGGCGGCTCAGCTGACCGAGGCAGGCTGGCAGCGCGCCAAGCAAACCGTACTCATTCAAACCGCACTTTTCGGTTTGATCCCGTCCACCGATCTGATACCGAATTACCGACTATCGGCAGGCACCAATCTTCCAAAAGCAAACCTGAAGAAGTTGTGGGCCGAGGCTCACCTATCGATTTGGCCTCGACTGACTCAGGCTCCAATCATCGACCTTCGCTCTAAGGCTTATGCCGAACTTGCTCCGATCCCCGAAGGTATTGAGAGTTATTGGCTCGAGGTTGTGAGCCGCGAGAGCGATGGCAAGCTTCGTGCCTTGAACCACTTCAACAAGTTGGCGAAGGGTTTGCTGATCGGTGCTGTCCTGCGAGCTGAAAAGGCGCCGGAGTCCATTGAAGACCTCGCGGGAATCGCCAAGAAGCTCGGCATGGAGTTGTCCCTGCAAGACGGAAACTTAGTCCTGGTTACCGACCAGATTGTTAAGTCGAAGCGCTAAGCCAATTGGTCGCGGCGGAAGCATCCCGGCGCGTGATCGTTCAACATTCCGGTCGCCTGCATCAAGGCGTACATGGTGGTTGAGCCCACAAAACCGAACCCCATTTTCTTCAAAGCTTTGCTGAGAGCGTCACTCTCCGGGCTGGTGGCGCGCCACTCAAAGCTGGCCGTCTCTGTGGTTCGCGACTCGGGTGCATAGCCCCATACGAAATTGCTGATTCCGCCTGGAACCTCGAGGGCTAGGCTCGCGTTCTTTATTGTGGCCACAATCTTCGCACGATTTCTGATGATGCCCGAATCCACCATGAGCTCGTCTACATCGGCTTGGGTCATTGCGGCAACCTCAGTCATTTTGAAATCGCGGAAGGCGCGACGAAAGCCTTCGCGTCGCTTCAAAATGGTGATCCAAGAGAGCCCAGCCTGAAAACCTTCGAGGGCAATTCTTTCGAACATTGCATCATCTCCCTCGAGGGGTAGACCCCATTCGTGGTCATGGTAGTCCGTATAGAGTTCGTCTCCATGCGGCCAAATGCACCTCTCAATTCCGTCGCCGAAAACCTTCGTTAGTGCCTTTGATTGGTCGTTGGCCATTAGTCGACGCTCGCGATTCTCTCGTGAGCGAGCAGCCAGCGCTTTGTTGGAATGCCATCGCCACCGCTGTAACCGGTGATACGACCGCTGGCACCCATCACCCGATGACAGCCAATTACCAGCGGCACCGGATTTGACCCAACAGCACCGCCCACAGCGCGCGATGCGAGCGGCTTTCCTATCGCTCGTGCAATATCCGCATAGCTCACCGTCTGGCCAAATGGAATCTTTGCAATTTCTGCCCAGACCGCTTCCTGAAATGAAGTACCTGAGGGGCGTACTTTGAAATCGAGCACCGTTCGTTTGCCGGCGAAGTACTCTCCAAGCTGACTAAGTGCGCTGTCAACTGCGGATGAAGAACCGATCGTGGGTGCGACCGCTCCGGACATCGTTAGAAACACGACTGCGTCACCCTTAGCGTAAACATTTACTGCTCCGATTGGCGAAGCGATACTTCCTGAGGAATCGAAATCTAGTTTTTCTAGCATTTACTCAGGCTAAACCAAACCCCCGACCGTTTGGGCCAGGGGTTTGGTTTAGCGGTGCAGAACCTGCACTATCCGTTACGGAATAATGCTGAACTACTAATTCATGTGCATGTGTTGCTGTGCTTCTATGAGGCACTTGCGCAAGATTCGCTCAATCTCATCGAACTCGGCCTGACCGATGGTCAACGGAGGCGCGAGCTGCACAACAGGGTCGCCTCGGTCGTCGGAGCGGCAGTAGAGGCCCTCTTCGAACATTCGGCGGCTGAGGATGCCACGAAGCAAAATGTCGCATTCCTCGTCGGTGAAAGTCTCCTTGGTTTCACGGTTCTTCACGAGCTCAATCGCCCAGAAGTAACCAACGCCGCGAATGTCACCAACGATTGGAAGATCCTTTAGTTTGTCGAGAGTGGCCTTGAATGCCGCCTCGTTGCGCTGAACATTTCCAACCAAGTCTTCCTTGTCGAAGATGTCGAGGTTAGCCAAGGCAACCGCACAAGAAACCGGGTGTCCACCGTAGGTATAGCCATGAGGGAACAACGCGCCATTTGCAAATGGTTCAAACAGTTTTTCCGCCATCAACAGGGCACCGAGCGGAGCGTATGCGCTCGTCAACCCCTTTGCGCAGACCAACATGTCTGGTTCGAACTCGTATCGGTTGGATGCGAACATGGCACCACAACGGCCGAAACCATCGATGGTTTCATCGGCCACAATCAATACGTCGTACTTATCGCAAATCTCGCGGACTCGTTTGAAGTATGAATTGGGCGCTGTGAAGCAACCGCCTGAGTTCTGAACCGGTTCGAGGAAGAACGCTGCAACGGTGTCCGGGTCCTCGAAGAGAATCATTTCTTCGACGCGGTCGGCTGCCCACTGAGCAAACTCTTCCTCAGTTTCGAACTGATCCTGCGAACGGTACCAGTTGGTGTTCGGAACTCGGAAGGTAGAAGGTACGAGTGGTTCAAACGCCTTCTTCATCGATGGAATGCCGGTCAGCGACAGTGCGCCGTGGCTGGTTCCGTGATAAGCAACGCTGTGGGTTAGAACCTTGTGCTTCAGGGGTTTGCCCTTTAGTTTGAAGTACTGCTTCGCAAGCTTCCATGCAGTCTCATTGCCTTCGCCACCACCCGACGTGAAGAACACGCGGGTTAGGTTTTTCGGTGCATAGGAAAGGATTCTTTCGCTCAGTTCGATTGCTGTCGGGTGAGCGTGCGACCAAATTGGGAAGTAATCCAGCTGTTGCATTTGACGATGTGCGGCATCGGCAAGTTCCGGACGTCCGTGGCCTGCGTTTACGGAGAACAGGCTTGAGATGCCGTCTAGATAACGCTTGCCGTTGATGTCCCAAAAATGATGACCGTCAGCTTTGACGATGATTGGGAACTCATCTTCGAGTAGTGGTTTGTGTTGGGTGAAGTGAAGGAAAAGGTTTTCCCTGGCTGCCTTTTCCAGCATTTCCTTGGTTTGTTCCAGGCCGCCCATGCGTGCGTCTTGGAGGGGAGTGGCGCGCTCCGCTGCTGCGAACTTTGCCATTGGTATCACTCTTTACTTGTTTGGTTTTTTGGGAACCTATCTGGTTCCCCAGTTGTAGAACTGCTTGTGCAACTTGAGGTAGACGAATGTCTCCGTCGAAGTCACTCCGGGCAGCGTCCGGATCTTTGCATTGAGGAGGTTTATGAGATCTTCATCGTTCTCGCAAACCACTTCAACCAAAATGTCAAAACTTCCCGCGGTCAGAACCACGTAGTCAACTGCCGGCAGTTGGGCCAGCTTTTCGGCAATCTCGCGGGTGTCGCCGCCGCAGCGAACACCAATCATTGCCTGGCGGTAAAAGCCAAGCTGCATCGGGTCAGTTACCGCCACCACCTGCATGACGCCGGATTCGGTAAGTTTCTGAACCCTTTGGCGCACTGCTGCCTCGGAGAGGCCTACCGCTTTGCCGATTTCCGCGTATGACTTGCGGCCATCATGCTGTAGCTGCTCGATGATGGACTTTGAAACATCATCAAGCTGGCTAGCTTTTGCTCGTAACATGCGGGACATATGACGATATTGCCAGCCAAAAGGCGTTTTTGCAAAAGAATCAGTTGCGAAACGCCGATTTCGATGCGTATTCGTTAGCTTCTAGGCTTAATTTGCTTCGGATTACCATTTCGTTCACCTTGAGACTGGTTAGTATTGAGACACCCCAAGTTGGTACTCGAAGGAGAGTTGTCGTGGCAGTGCGAGAACTGAAGAATTTTGTAAATGGTGAGTTCGTCTCGGCCACATCAGGTGAGTTCAGCGAAGTCATCAATCCGGCTACCGGAGAGGTCTACGCTCAGGCCCCGGTGTCGAGTGCATCCGATGTTGATGCCGCATTCAAGGCAGCCGAAAAGGCATTCGAAACCTGGGGGAACACCACCCCGGCTGAGCGCCAGTTAGCTTTATTCCGGATTGCAGATGCGATGGAGGCTAGAGCCGAAGAATTCGCCGACGTCGAAAGTGAAAACTGCGGAAAGCCACGTTCGACACTCGTCGAATACGAGATCGCTGTCTCGGTAGATCAGATTCGATTCTTCGCCGGAGCTGCCCGCAACCTTGAGGGGCGATCTGCTGGCGAATACATGGCGGACCACACCTCGTGGATCCGCCGCGAGCCTATTGGAGTTGTTGGCCAGGTCACACCTTGGAACTATCCGTTGAACATGGCAACCTGGAAGTTTGCCCCTGCGCTTGCCGCCGGAAACACCACGGTGATCAAGCCGAGTGACACAACTCCGATGAGCACCTTGCTCTTGGCCGAGGTTGCAGCCGAATTCCTGCCAGCCGGCGTGCTAAACGTCATCACCGGCGACCGCGATACAGGTCGAGCCATGATCGATAACGAAATCCCACAGCTGGTTTCGATTACAGGTTCGGTTCGCGCCGGCATGGAAGTCGCCAAGGGTGCCGCGTCTGACCTAAAGCGCGTTCACCTAGAACTCGGTGGAAAGGCTCCGGTAATCGTATTCGCGGATGCTGACCTCGCCGCCGCCGCTGCTCAGATCGTCATCGCCGGTTATTTCAACGGAGGTCAGGACTGCACCGCGGCCACCCGCGTGCTAGTTCACGAGTCCGTCCACGATGAGTTCATTGCACTGGTCAAAGCTGAGGTTGCTGCGAATGCGCTCACTGGAGACCCTTCGCGCGAGGACATTCTGTTCGGCCCACTGAACAACTCTTCTCAGCTCGAACGTGTCTCAGGATTCATCTCGCGCTTGCCAGACCACGCAAATATTGAGATCGGTGGCAACGCCATCGTCGGCCCTGGTTACTTCCACGAGGCCACTGTTGTTTCCGGTCTGCAGCAGAAGGACGAGGCAATCCAGTCGGAGATCTTCGGCCCGGTCATCACCGTTCAGAAATTCTCAGATGACTCCGAGGCGCTGCGCTGGGCGAATGATGTGAAGTACGGTTTGGCATCGTCGGTTTGGACTCGTGACCACGGCCGCGCGATGCGCTTCTCGAAGGCACTTAACTTCGGCTGTGTCTGGATCAACACCCACATCCCGCTAGTTGCTGAAATGCCTCATGGCGGATTCCGCCACTCGGGTTACGGAAAAGACCTTTCGCAGTATGGCTTCGAGGACTACACCCGAATTAAGCATGTTATGAGCTTCATCGGTTAGGTCAGTTATCAACAGAAGTGCCGGTTGTCCTCACGGATGACCGGTTATTCTGTTTTTATCGGCAGATGCAACTGCTCTGGATACTGCCATCGCTCGGCTACGGTATTTACCTTTGGGTAACCACGGGTCAGTTCGTCGGAATCATTTTCGGTGCACTTAGTTGCATCACGATGGTCCTGAACTTCTTCTTCCAGAATCGAAAGCGGCAAGTTGGCCCGAACGATCCGTTGTGGTTTAGTGGCGACCGAGTTGCCATTGGAAATCAGATCCTCCCTAAGGCCGAGTGGCGATGGAAAACCGACTGGATTGACCGCGTTTATCAAGAGGTGGAGCGACAAGTTGCCGATCGCAATTCCGCTATCTCGCTGAATGAAAAAATCTCCGCATCGCTTACAGCGATACAGATAAATCCGCTGGGCCTGAGCGCCTGGCTAGGGTTTGATTCGACCACTCCACTCGAACTCGATCTGGTTGAGGAGGGTTTTCACGGAGTTATCATCGGGGCAACGGGCAGCGGCAAATCACAACTTTTGACCGGATGGCTCAGGTCACTGTGCGAGGCATACGATCCAACTCAACTTGCACTGGCTTTGTTCGACTATAAGGGAGGCGCCTGCCTTGGCCCCTTTTCGCGATCGCCACAATCACGCGGTTTTGCAACTGATTTAGACCAAAACGCTGCAAGCCTGTTGAATGAAATTTCACTCGAGCTCGTCCAGCGTGAGCAAATGCTTGCCGCCGAAGGTCTGAGCCGAATCCAGGACCTTCCAACTCAGCGTCTTCCACCCAGGTTGCTAGTTGTGGTGGACGAGGTTCTGCCACTGCTGTCTACGTCCGGCGCTGTCGGGGTGCTTGATGCCATCGCGAGTAGAGGACGTTCCCTCGGAGTGCACCTGTTGGTCACGGGGCAGTCGCTTTCCGGAATTCCTCGAAACCTTCTGAGTAACCTAGGCGCACGGTTTCTGGTCGGCAAACCAGACCCGGTTGAGATGGCGCAGTTGGGGATGGGGCGTCTGGAAGGTGTCGCTGCCGCGCCTGTCGAAGGCTGGGCTTCCGCCATCATGGCTACCAATCGCCGCCAGTTGAGATTCACCTTCTCCAGTGCGGGAATAATCAACAAAAAGAATTTTCTCGAGCCCAAAATTGTCCCGCATGCCCCAAATGGAAACTCAGCAGGCTCAAAATCGACGGATTCCGCCGCATTGCCATCGAATATCTACGATTTCAGCAGTTCCTTCGAATAACCGCGTGGGAATACCGCTGAATTTTGGTGCTAAAACAACAAAAAATGTGGCAGTATTTTGTCTTGGGCGCGTAAGCGGCCATCTCTGCTGGTTGGGCATTAAGTCCCTAACTATTCAAGGAGTCGGCATCACATGACTAATACTCAAGACCCAATGCTTCGCGACCTTATCCAGCTCGCAAAAAGCCCTGTAACTCGACGTACCGTTCTTGCCGGTGCGGGTGTTGCGGCAGGTGCGCTTACGCTGGCAGCTTGCTCGCCTGGAGGGGCGAAACGTCTCAGCCCAGCAGAGGACCTCTCGGCTGATGAGCACGTAGTCACCTGGGACAACTGGCCGTACTACATGGATGGCGAATCGGACTCTTCGTTCCCATCGATCAAAGCTTTCGAGCAGCAGACCGGCATCAAGGTGCACTACAACATCAACATTGATGACAACAACACTTACTACGCCCGCATCAAGAACCAGCTTGGTCAGGGCAAGGACACCGGTGCGGACACATTCTGTCTAACTGACTGGATGGCGGCCCGCCTAATCAACAGCGGTCTCGTTCAGGAATTGAACTACAAGAACTTGCCTCAGGTAACCAAGAATCTAGACCCTTACTTCAAGGGGTCTGCTTGGTCGTACGACCCAGACCGTGCGCACTCGCTGCCATGGAAGGGCATCACCGCCGGCATCGGTTACCACAAGGAAAACTACAAGAAGCTGACCGGCAAGGATGCGCCGCAGACAGTTGCCGACCTATGGGCTCCTGAGCTCAAGGGCAAGGTAGTGGTTCTTTCCGAGATGCGCGACACCTTAGGTGTCATGATGCTTGCAAAGGGCATCGACATCTCTGCATTCACTGAAGATGATTTCAACAACACCCTGGATGAGTTCAAGAAACTCGTCAAGGATGGCCAGATTCGCGGCATCAAGGGCAACAGCTATGTTGACGACCTAAAGAACGGTGACGCAGTTGCAGGTATTGTTTGGGCTGGCGACGTTGTTAGCACCAACCAGGAGCTTGGAGGAGACGTCCTGGGTGTAGTCCTCCCAGAGTCGGGTAGCACCTTCGCCTGCGACAACTTCCTCATCCCTATGGGTTCGCCTCACGCAGCAAACGCTGAGGCTCTAATGAACTACTACTTCCAGCCTGAGGTCGCAGCTCAGCTTGCACTCGCTGGTGTGTTCTACGTTCCACCAGTGCTTGGTGCACAGGAGATCGCAGCCGCCAAGAACCCATCGATTGGTTCAAACGAGCTCATCTTCCCTAAGGACAAGACTCGCCTAAAGCAGTTCCGTCCGCTTTCGTCGAAGGAAGACAACACCTTCAGCAAGGCGTGGTCCGACGCATCGAACGGAGTTGTGTAGTTGAAGGAGTTCGTTCCAGCTGGCGCAGACCTAGAACTTAGGGGTATCCGCAAGGAGTTCCCTGGTTTCACTGCAATCGAGGATCTAGATTTACACATCCCAGCGGGCGAATTCTTCGCACTACTCGGCCCATCGGGTTGCGGTAAGACTACAACCCTGCGCATCATTGCGGGTCTAGAAGAGCCAACTCGTGGGCAGGTGCTCATCGGTGGCCAGGATGTCACCTACACCAAGCCGCACGAGCGTCCGGTAAACACTGTTTTCCAGTCGTACGCGCTCTTCCCACACATGACCATTCTTGAGAATGTTGCTTTCGGTCTACGTCAGCGCAAGATTGCCGACCCGCTTGGCAAGGCACGCGATGCCCTCAACCTGGTTGAGCTTGGCTACGCGGCAGAGCGTCGTCCGCAGCAGCTATCCGGCGGCCAGCAGCAGCGTGTGGCATTGGCCCGTGCTCTGGTCAACCGCCCATCGTTGCTACTTCTCGACGAGCCTCTGGGTGCACTAGACCTCAAGCTTCGCCGCCAGATGCAGATTGAGCTGAAGGCCATCCAGATGGAAGTTGGCCTAACCTTCTTGCACGTCACCCACGACCAGGAAGAAGCCATGGATATGGCGGACACGGTTGCGGTTATGAACAAGGGCCGCATCGAGCAAATGGGTGCCCCAGAGTCGCTTTATGAGCGCCCAAAGACCTCGTTCGTGGCAAAGTTCCTAGGGCAGTCCAACATCTTTGTTGGCGAGATCGCAGAGCAGTCGGCTAACTCGATCAGCATCAATGTTGCCGGCAACAAGATCAGCGTCCCAACCGCTCGCGCAGAGAAGACCTCCGGGAAGATTGCCATCGGTGTTCGTCCAGAAAAGGCCGAGTTCCACCGCGAGCAGCCAGCCGCTTCTGCGGAGCGCAACATCCTCGGCCCAGGCACCATCAAGGACATTCGCTTCACCGGCGTGAGCAACCAGTACCTCATCGAGATTCCAAACATCGGCGACATCATTGTTTTCGCTCAGAACGTTGGAATTAGCCCCGTCATTGAGCTTGGTGAGAAGGTTTGGGTTTCCTTCAAGATTGAACACGCGTTTGGTCTTGCCGATCTTCCTGCCGGCGACGAGGACTAACCGATGGCCTTCGCAGGTTTTTCGGGCACCGCTAAGGTTCAGGGCGCACCGGTAAAGTCATCGCGCATTGTTCTAGCGCTGCTGCTTCCGGGCATGCTCTACCTTGCGATGTTCTTCATGATTCCGCTGGTTTCGCTGCTAATCACTTCGCTTGAAACGCCCGCGGCTTCTGGAGCATACGGCGCATACGACTATGCAGTCGATTTCAGCTCCTATCAGAGAGTTGTGACCTCGTACTTCCCGCAGATCATGCGCTCGTTCGGCTACGCGTTCCTTTCGACTGTTTTCGCGCTAGTAATCGCTTACCCGTTGGCCTACTTCATCGGTGTCCGCCTTCGCAGCCGCCCACTGCTTCAAAAGCTGACCCTGACTCTAGTCACTGCACCATTCTTCATCTCGTTCTTGCTTCGTACTATCGCCTGGAAGCAGATCCTCTCGGATGATTCACCAACTCTTAACTTCCTTCGAAGCCTTCATCTGCTGGCGCCAGACCAGTATTTCTTGGGTACCCCGTTTGCGGTCGTCTGGGGTTTGACTTACAACTTCATTCCGTTCATGGTTCTTCCGCTCTACGGTGTGCTCGAGCGTCTCGACCTTCGTCTGATTGAAGCCGCTGGCGACCTCTATGCCTCGCCGTTTTCGGTATTCCGTCGTGTGACCTTGCCGCTGACCATGCCAGGCATCATCAGTGGAACCCTGCTTACCTTCATCCCAATCACCGGCGACTATGTGAACGCCAGTCGAGACTTCCTCGGTTCATCTTCAACATCGATGATTGGAAACATGGTTCAGGCAGACTTCCTGCAGAACAGCGACTACCCGGCAGCCTCGGCGCTTTCAGCCGTGCTGATGGCCGTAATTTTGCTCATCGTCGTGTTCTATGTGAAGCGAACCGGAACGGAGGACCTACTTTGAAGCAGCTGAAGCTTGGCAAGTTGGTCTTGCCTGTGTACTCGCTCATCGCATTGGCATACCTGCTGATTCCAATCGTCTACACAATCTTCTTCTCATTCAACGATTCGACCGGACGCACCAACACCACCTGGCAGGGCTTCACCCTCGACAAGTGGTTGCACGTCTGCGAGCGCCCTGGCATCTGTGAGGCCGTAGGTAACTCGCTCTTCATCGGAATTGTCTCCACTCTTGTGGCAACCGTATTGGGAACCGCCATCGCTATCGCTTTGGTTCGCTACCGCTTCAAGGCGCGTAGCCTCGTGAGCCTTTCGCTGTTCCTGCCGATGGCCACCCCTGAGGTCGTGATGGGTGCCGGTTTGGCCAGCCTGTTCTTCAACGTGGGTGCTGGGTACGGTTACACCACCATTATTTTGGCGCACGTGATGTTCTGTCTTTCCTTCGTTGTAGTCACTGTGAAGGCACGAGTTCAGACCCTCGACCCAGTGCTCGAAGAAGCCGGCCGCGACCTTTACGCTAGCCCAACCGCGGTGTTCTGGAAGATCACCTTCCCGCTCCTGCTGCCGGGCATCATGTCGGCCGCGCTGTTGGCATTCGCGTTGAGTTTCGATGACTTCATCATCACCTACTTCAACGCCGGTCCGGTAAACACCTTCCCATTGCTGATCTACATCGCTGCCGCAAAGGGCGTTCCGGCTGAAGCCAACGTAATTGCATCAGCTGTCTTCCTGCTGGCCATCCTCACCGTAATCGGCACCCAGGTTGGTTCGAGCATTCGCCACAAGCGCCTAATGGCTATCAAGTAGCATTCGAATATTAAATAGTTGAGGCCCCTCCAATCGGAGGGGCCTCAACTATTTGCCCGATTGCGGGCCAAGCGATTTAGGCGAAAGCCTTGATGCCTTCTTCTAGAACGTCGACTGCATCGTTTAGCAACTCGTCGCTGATGACTAGCGGTGGCAAGAAGCGGATGACGTTGTAGTGGGTGCCCGCGTTCAGCACTAGAACACCGTTCTTGTGGCAGTGAGCCACGAGCTTGTCGGTGAGGTCCTTGTTTGGGTTACGGGTGCCGGCTTCGACGAACTCGATAGCAAGCATTGCACCGCGTCCGCGAACTTCGCCAACTACGCCGTACTTGTTCTTTAGGTCTTCGAGGCGAGCCTTCAGGGTCTTCTCGATGCGCTGAGCCGACTCGAGAACGCCACCGGCCTCGATCTGCTTGAGAACCGAAACAGCAGCCGCAGCCGAAACTGGGTTACCACCGAAGGTGCCGCCAATGCCGCCCGGGTGAGCTGCATCCATGATGTCTGCGCGACCGGTAACGGCCGAGATGACCATACCGCCGGCAATGCCCTTGGCGATGGTCACTAGGTCTGGAACGAAGGTCGGCTCATATTCGCTGGCGAACCACTGACCGGTACGAGCGATACCCGCCTGCACCTCATCGGCGATAACGACGATGCCGTGTTCCTTTGCCCACTTAGCGATGGCGGTTAGGAAGCCCGGAGCTGGGACGATGAAACCGCCCTCACCCTGGATTGGCTCGATGACGATCGCCGCAAGCTGGTCGCCGCCGACGCGCTTGTCCATGTAGTTGATGGCGCGGGCTGCAGCCTCTTCGCCGGTCATGCCTTCTGGGTCGCGGAATGGGTACGACATTGGGATGTGGTTGACGCTGGTGGCAAGTGGGCCGAAGCCGGTTGCGTATGGCGCAGCCTTGAAGTTCATGGCCATGGTCAGGTTGGTGCGACCGTGGTAACCGTGGTCGAATACTGCGATCTCGCCGCGGCCGGTGAACTTGCGAGCAAACTTGACCGCGTTCTCAACCGCTTCCGAACCCGAGTTGAATAGCGCAGAGCGCTTCTCGAAGTCGCCCGGTGTGTGCTTGTTTAGAAGTTCGCAAACCTCAACGTACTGCTCGTATGGGGTCACGGTGAAAAGAGTGTGGGTGAGCTGGGTCACCTGGTGCGAAACTGCGTCGATGACGCCCTGGTTGGTGTGGCCGATCGAGACCACGCCGATGCCCGAACCGAGGTCGATTAGCTGGTTGCCATCGATGTCAACGAGGATTGCACCATTTGCGCGCTCGATGTAAACCGGAAGTGCTGCGCCAACGCCCTTTGATACGGCTTTCAGGCGACGTGCATGGAGTTCCTGGGACTTAGGTCCCGGGATTGATGTGACTAGTTTGCGCTCCTGCGCGACGGTGTACTCGCTCATGCTTTAAGTCTAAGCCCGCGGGGGTGGCTAAGCCTTGCCCCAGCCAAGATTGACCGGGT
>JBEEJV010000046.1:0-8244 GCA_041169005.1 Actinomycetota bacterium | reverse complement strand
TTTGAAAGGTCGATGTCGGTTACGACGAGTCGAGTCACACCCCATTTGAGGAGTGCATAAGCCGTAGCCCCGCCTGCCCCACCTGAGCCAACCTGAACAACAAGTTCACGCTTAGCGTTTGGAATGCTTTGACCGATGGCAAACAGGAAACCTGACCAGTCTGTATTTTCACCGTGGATGGCGGCACCAGGTTGTAGAACCAAGTTCGTGGCCCCAACCTCTAGTACTTCTGAACTCGAAGTTTTTAGTGAATTCAGCGCCACCTGCTTGAACGGGTGGGTCACGTTTAGGGCTGCGTAACCGCTGCGAGTCGCCTCGGCTAAAACTTCCTCAAACGACATTTCACTCAGGTTTGGATCTAAGAGATCGATAATTCGATACTCGTATTCAAGTCCGAGATGACGAGCTTCTTGCATGTGGAGATCCGGAGTAAGGGAGTGCTCGATGCTCTCCCCCACCAAACCTACGAGGTACTTCTTTGTCATTATTTGGACACCTTTGGCAGACCGTTCTGACGAATGACGTCAGCGTACCAGCGTGCAGATTGCTTTGGAGTTCGAACTTGAGTCTCGTAGTCGACGTGGACCATACCGAATCGTTTTTCGTAGCCGTATGACCACTCGTAGTTGTCTAGTAGCGACCATTCGTAATAACCACCGACATTTGCTCCACGTTCAATCGCGCGTTCCACGGAGGCAATGTGCGAGTTGAGGTAATCGATTCGCCGTGTGTCGTTTACGATTCCATCCGCATCTGGCCCATCTGGGTAGGCGCAACCGTTCTCGGAGATAACCAGCTGTGGCAAAACGTCTGGGTACTCGCGAGTCCATCGAACCAGGAGGTCACCGATGCCTTGTGGAGTAATTGGCCAACCCATGTCTGTTAGCGGCCCCTGCGGAGTGCTTTCGATCGAAGCGCCGATGAGGTTAGCCACAACGCCTTGTTTCATCTGCGACTGCCCGGTGATCTGGTGACCAATTCTTGCGTTTGAGTAGAAGTTGATTCCCAACCATTCGATTGGCTGCACCTCAAGATCGCCTTCCTGAATAACCGAAGTCAAGCGGTCGCCATAGAACTCATAGGCGGTTTCAGGGTATTCACCCTTGAGGATTGCGTTCATCCAGAATGTGTTTTGGTACATGTCCAGAACGCGGGCCGCATTCATTTGGAATGGATCCGTAATGTCATCCACGTCTGGCATGGTCTGGTTCAGGACAGGGCCAACGAGAGCGTTAGAAACTGTTTCATGCAGTGCGCGGGTTGCTCGGTTGTGTGCAACCACTGTGTGATGGGCGGCGGCGATTGCCTGCGAGTAGTCGGTTGCGCCAGGCGCGTGAATTCCAAGCCCGTAACCCAACCATGAAACGCACCATGGCTCATTGATTGGTGCGAATCTCTTAACGCGATCACCAAAGTGTTCACCGACTGCCCGAGCATAATCCTCGAACGGGTCGAGGACAGAACGAGTTGGCCATCCTCCACGATCCTGCAATGCCTGCGGCAGGTCCCAGTGGTAGAGCGTTACGTTTGGCTCAATGCCAGCTTCCAATAAGGCATCGATAACTCGGTCGTAGAAATCAAAGCCTTTCTGGTTTCGATTGCCGTCGCCATCAGGAAACATGCGTGACCATGCCAGCGACATACGGAAATGTTTGATACCCAGCTCTTGCATCATGGAGATGTCTTTTGGGTATAGGTGATAGAAATCACAGGCAATGTCGCCGGTGTCGCCATTAGCAACTTTGCCGGGCATTCGACTGAAGGTATCCCAGATGCTCATGCCCCTACCGTCTAGGTTGTAGGCTCCTTCGATCTGATAGGCAGCGGTAGCCGCACCCCAGATGAAATCTTTTCCGAAACTGCTCATCGCGAAAGGCTCTCTCCCTGTGCCTGCGATGCAAGCAATTCTTGACGCTGCTGACGACGTTCAGCCTGAAGGCGCGGGTGCGGGACTGGCGATGCCATCATCAAACGCTTTGAGTATTCGTGCTGAGGGTTAGACGTGACCTGGTCTCCGTTGCCCCACTCAACAATTTCGCCACCGTACATCACCGCGACACGGTGCGAGACGTGGCGAACGACTGCAAGGTCGTGACTGATGAAGAGATAGGCCACCCCGGTACGTTCCTGAATTTCCAGGAAGAGATCTAGTACTCGCGCCGACGTTGATAGGTCGAGTGCCGATACCGGCTCATCGGCAACAATCAACTTAGGGTTGAGCGCTAGAGCGCGCGCAATGGCAATGCGCTGACGCTGGCCGCCAGAGAATTCCTTGGCCCTGCGACTACCGGCATCGGCAGGAAGCGCTACCGCGTCGAGCAAATCCTGAATGCGGCTTGAAGCTTCCTTTGCACCAACGCCTTGAGCGCGCAACGGTTCGGAAAGAATCTGTTCGATGGACATTGATGGGTTCAAGGAAGTGAATGGATCCTGGAACACCACCTGCATATCGCGAGCGATGTCTTTGCGTTGAGCGCGAGTTGCATGCGCAATGTCTTCACCTTCGAAAAGAATCTGACCTGAGGTAACCGGGGCTAGACCGAGGATTGCGCGACCCAGAGTGGTTTTGCCACAACCGGATTCTCCAACCAGGCCGACGGTCTCACCGGGGCGAATGTCGATGGAAACACCCTTTAGTGCCTTGAAACCTTCCTTGCCAAGCTTCTTGCCATGGTAGGTAACTTCAAGATTCTGTACGTCTAAAAGCTTTGTCATTATGCGTTTACGTCCTCTTTATAAGGCGCGCGAGCAGGTCCATTTTCATCGAGAATGGCGCCAAGCAACTCGCGGGTGTATGAGTGTTGAGCGTTGTCGAAGATGTCGAAGATGCCACCAGACTCGATAACGCGCCCGTGCTGCATGACCGCTACACGGTCACAAAGGTCGGCCACAACACCAAAGTTGTGAGTTACTAGCAGGATTGCAACACCGGTGCGCTTTTGAAGGTCGCGCAAGACATCCAAGATCTCTGCCTGAATGGTCACATCTAGTGCAGTGGTTGGCTCATCGGCGATGATTAGGTCTGGTCCACAGGAGAGAGCCTTAGCGATGAGCACGCGCTGTGCCTGACCGCCCGAAATCTCATGCGGGTAGGAGCGGAAAGTTTTATCAGGGTTTGGCAAACCGACCATTCCCAACAGCTCAAGTGCACGCGCCTTGGCGTCCACTTTGTTGAGGCCCATGACCACGCGAAGCGGCTCAACCATCTGTGACCCAATGGTGAATGATGGATCCAGGTTGCTCATCGGCTCCTGTGGAATGTAGCTGATTCGCCTTCCACGTAACTGATCGAATTCTCGCGACGTGATTTTTGCCAGATCGACACCATCGAACGCGATTGTCCCGCCCAAGATTGTTCCACCCTGTGGAAGCAATCCAAGTAGCGCAAGTGCAGTTTGGGTTTTACCAGAACCAGACTCACCTACGAGACCAACGACTTCACCCTTATTGATGCTGAGGTTGGCGTCGTGGACGACCACCTTATAGGAGCCATTGCCCTGCAGGTAACCGATTTCGAGTTCCTTGATCGAAAGGATCTCTTCGCCTACTCGGTTTGGTTCAGGATGGATAACTGGGGCTTCGGTAGCCTCTGTTCGAACGTGCGACTGCAGGCTCTTCTTAGTGCTCTTGCGAACTCGAGTGCCCGAACGCTCAAGTTCGTCACGCAAAGTGGTTGCAAACAGCACGATCGAAACAAGTAGCATCGCCAAGCCAATAGACGGCCAAAGTAGACGGACCGGGTGTGTCCAAATGTTTGCAAAGCCGTCCATGAGCAGCGTACCCCACGAAATGGTGTCAGTAGAACCGAAACCTAGGAACTGCAAACCTGACTGAATCGAGATCGATATCGAGGCCACGATGCCGCTCTGGATGATGATTGGCGCACGCACAACACCGAGCACATGCCGGGTGATGATTGCGAAGTCGCTGAGTCCCGAAACTCGCGCGGCATCAACGTAAAGTTCGTTACGAACTCCGCGGACTGTTACAAACATCAGACGGAAGAACGCAGGCGATAGGAGCAAACCGTAAATCGACATAGCGAGGTAAAGGTTGTTTCCCAAAACCGCCGCAGCTGCGAGCAGAACTACCAATCCAGGAAGCGCCTGGAGGATGTTGCTAAGCCAGTTTCCGATGCTGTCCCATAGTCCACCGAAGTAGCCCGCCAAAAGACCCAAGACTGAGCCAACTAGTAAAGCAATAGCAACGCAAAGGAGCGCACCACTGAGAGTGAACTGGGTTCCCAGGATCATGCGGCTGAAGATGTCGTGCCCAAGATCGTCTGTACCCATAATGTGCGCTGGAGTTGGGTCCAATGCCAGTGCGCTGTAGTCCGACACATTCGGGTCATAAGGCATGATCACTCGAGCGAACAAGGCCACGAGAGTGAACAGGGTTACCAAGATGGTTGAGAACGCGCCTACCGGGTTCGTGATGACCTTGTAGAACAGGTTGCGATCCTTTTGATTTGGATCTTGAAGCAGCGAAATTAGGCTGGTGGTCATGCGAGGCGCACCTTAGGGTTTAGAGCTGCAGAGAGCAGATCGATGATGAAGTTCACGGTGATTACGATCAGAGCCATGGTTGTAACCACGCCCATTACCGAAGGAATGTCTTTCAGTCCGGTTGCCTGAACGGAGAATGATCCCAAACCTGGGATGGAGAAGATTTGTTCGATGATGACGATTCCGCCGAGCATTCCAACAAATTGGAGTCCGAGAACCGACAGTGCAGGGCCAGCAGCGTTTCGCAAAACGTGCTTCAAGATGACTCGTCGGAAGCTTAGGCCGCTGGTGCGAAGAGTTCGAACGTAGTCGTTCTGCAAGGTGTCTTTTACAGCACCGCGAATCTGTTGGGTTAGCGATGCCAAACCGGTGAACGCGATTGCCGAGATAGGTAGGGTTGCAGACTTCAAGAACTCGTTGAAATCGGCGTTTGGTGGCGTCCAGCCAACCGCATTGAACCAGTGGTTTACCACGGCAAACTGAGCCACGAGCGCAAAGGCAACGAGAAAGTTTGGAATAGCAAAGCCAATGAGACCAAGCACCTGAACTACTCGGTCAATCCATCCGCCGTAGACCGCCGCCAAGACTCCCAGAGTCAGCGAGATTACGGTCACGATGAGAAGCGAAATGGTAACAATTGTGAAAGTCACGTTTAAGCGAGTTGTGATCATCGCTGAAACTGGTTCGGTAAATGTCCAAGCCGCACCGAAGTCTCCGGTGATTGCGTGGGAAAGCCAGTTGGCATACGAAACGAATACGTTGTCGTTTAGTCCGTGGGATGCGTTGAAGCGAAGGATATCCGCCTTGGTCGCGCTTGCGCCGAGGATACCTGCGGCGATTGTGTCTGAGTCGATGTACAGCAGGAAGTAAGCCAGCGTGCAGATTGTAAACAGAAGCGCAACTCCGGTCAGGAAGCGGCGGAGTGTAAACCTAAGCATCTTGTTTTTCGTTTCTGGTAGTGATGGTTTGTGCAAGCGTGGCCGAGGAGCTAACCCCTCGGCCACGCCTTTTTACAGGTGCCTGTTACTTCTTGAAGTCGCTCAAGAATGGCATCGAGTTACCTGCGTGGGTTGTGACCTTAACGCTGCTGGTGTGAGCGAAGAACACTGGTGGTGCGTACAGTGGGCAGAACCAAGCCTGCTGAACGGTGTAGGCGTTCAACTTCTTTAGTAGGTCAGTCTGGGTCTTGCCGGTTGCAACGCGGATCTTCTCAATGAGAGCATCGGTGGTTGCATCGCCGTAACCCGATGGGTTCCATGCAGCGTCACGAGCGTAAAGGAACTGCACTAGCGACCACGAGTTAGGGTCGCGCTGCAGAGCCATGCGGTATACAGGCCACTTTGCCGCCCAAACCTGTGCGAAGAAGTCTGCCGAACCAGTAGTTGCGGTGTAGTTGATGGTGATACCCATCTTCGCAAACTGGTCCTTCATGAAGTCATACACGTAAGCTGCAAGAGCAGGGTTGGTTGGCATGTTGAGGGTGAAGCCGTTAGGGTAACCAGCGTCTGCTAGCAGCTGCTTTGCCTTCTCCACGTTGTATGGGTAGGTGTTGTTAAGGGCTGCGTCGTAACCAGGGTTGTATGGTGCGAATACCTGCTGAATGGTCTTTCCGTAACCAAGACCCATGATCTTTAGGGCAGCGTCGCGGTCGAAACCATAGTTGATAGCCTGACGAACAGCAAGCTTCTTAAGCGGGGTGCCCATGCGGCCACCCTTGTCTACGAAGGTTAGACCAACCCAGTTGAGGTTCTGCTCGTCAACAGTTAGTCCAGCCGACTTTAGGCCTGCAACAGCAGAGTTGTCTGCGATTGCAACCGCGTCAACCTGACCAGCCTTGATTGCGTTAATCGCAGCTACCGAAGTGTTTAGAACCTTCAAGGTTAGGTTGTCGTAGGCGCGGTGCGCCTTGTCGTAGTAAGTAGGGTTTGGCTTGAATACGTAGGTTGAGCCCGAAACCGAACCTGCCTTGTCGTAAACGTATGGACCTGCACCGATTGGGTTGCTCTTAGCTTCAGTCGAACCGATAGTGCTGGTTGCCTGCATGAAGCCCATGGTTCCCGCAAGGTTGGTCAAGAAGGCCGAGTCGATGTTGTCAAGGGTGATCACAACGGTGGTTGGGTTCTTAGCAACAACGCTTACGATGCCGTTTGCCATGTTTGCACTTGGCGAAGCACCCTTCTTGAATGCAGTTAGGTTAGCAACAACCGAAGCCGCGTTGAATGGCTCGCCGTTGGTGTACTTGATGCCCTTGCGCAGGGTAAGGGTCAGTACGGTGCCAGTCTTGTCGTACTTGTACGCGCTTGCTAGACCAGGTAGGACGTTAGCGTCTGCATCCTGGTTTAGTAGGGTGCTGTAAACAGCCTGGTAGTAAGGGCCAGCGTTTGCTAGCTGTGCCGACGATGCCTGCCAGTCGGTGACGTCGATGATAACGCCGAGGTTCAGTGTGCTTGTTGCAGCCTGTGCCATAGGTGCGCCAGCGAGGGCAGCAACCGAAAGGCATGCAGCGACAGAAGCAGCGAGAAGCTTCTTGTTCATCTGTTTCCTGTTCTTGTTTTTAGGAGCCGCTCAGCGGCAGCTGAAGCGACGGTAGACGTGAAATTCACGTTTGTACTAACTAGTACGTTATCTAATTGATTTTGCGCGACAACGTGCGAAATCGTTTCGTAACCAAAATGTGATGAAACGTTTTAATGACTTTTAGAAAATCGCCCGCTCAGCGATTGGGAGCTGGGATCCAAGCCGGTTAAACGAAAAAGGGCCTCACCGAAGTGAGACCCTATTTTGTGGACCTGAGGGGACTTGAACCCCTGACCCCCTGCATGCCATGCAGGTGCGCTACCAGCTGCGCCACAGGCCCATTTGCTGCCTAAGCAACCTGACTATCTTATAACAAACCGCCAGGCCTTGCTTATCCAGCTTCGTGCAATTACTGCTCGATGTCGAGCTGCACCGGAACGCCATCCTTCCAGAGGCGCTCAACCGAGTAGAACATGCGGTCTTCCTCGTGCATTACGTGGCAGATGATGTCTCCGAAGTCCATCAGAATCCAGCGACCGCCGGCCTTGCCTTCAATACGAAGAAGCTTCACGCCGGCCTCCAGGAACTTGTCAGCAATCTCATCTGCGATTGCTGGGGTCTGACGGTCGTTGCGCGAAGACGCGAAAACGAAGATGTCGGCTAGCGGGAAGACCTCAGACACGTCTAGGGCCACGATATTTTCACCCAGCTTGTCCGAGGCTGCCTTTGCGGCAATCTGAGCGAGTTCTAGGGAGCGAGTTGATGCGGTCAAGGTTTCCTTTGTTGTTTAGAAGAGTTTGATTGCACCGATCAGGACTGCGCCTACCAGTGCCAAGAAGATGGCCAAGAGAATGAAGGCAGACACCAATACTAGGTGAACCACTCCCCAACCCTGTCGAAGCTTTGTTGGGAACACCGAGGAGCGCTTACGCGATCGCTGGTGAACCCTAGCCGCAATCGGAGTGATTCCGGTAACGGTGTTTTCTATCTGTTCCCGATCGTGTGCGACATCCGCTGCGGCCGCTGCCGAAACAATCTCAATCTCACCGGTTTCAGGCTTCAGAACCGGAAGGTCGATTGCGCCAGTGGTTAGGGTCACACCGCTTTCCGGAAGAATAAGGGTCATGTTTGTAACGTCTGCAACGGACTCCACCAAAATTTGGTTCGAGGCAGTGTCGGTCTCAATCTCAATCGGACCGGTTCGAGGAAAATCCTCTGCAAC
>JBEEJV010000045.1:0-25105 GCA_041169005.1 Actinomycetota bacterium | reverse complement strand
TAAGCCAGGATGAAGACTACGGCTTTGTCGAGCTGATGAATAACACCTCTGCCATCCTGATGGGCAGCAAGACTTTCGACTTCCACCTCAAGGCAATGGCCGGTGAGAAGCAAGCGCTTCCGACCTTCGTTCTCACCAACAACCCGATGCGCTACGACGGCATCGCTGATCCGAACGTGCACCTCATCCACGGCCCGCTTGACGCCGTCCTAAGTGAGCTCGACCAACACGTCAATGGCGTGATGCTTATTCTGGGTGGCGCCGATGTGGTTCGTCAGGCAATGGATGCCGACCGCCTAAACGTCATGCGCTTATTCATAACCCCCGATGTTCTGGGCGGTGGCCTGAAGCTATTCGAGCAGGAACTCGAAGGCGCGCTTGAAGCTTTTACGCTGGCTGAGGTTCAGGAGTTTTCGAGCGGACTAATCGAGCACACTTACGTGCTCAAGCACTAGGCGGCTGCAGCTATCCCTGGACTGCCAGTTCGTTTCTGTGAGAACGCTCGCGGACAATCATTATGGTCAACGCGATAGTTGCCATAAGGAACATGTACCCCAACATCTTTGGCAGGGGCGGGACTGGGATGAACGCGAGAATCGCTGCCATGGTCGCCGCTGAGGTGCTTTGAACAACTCCAACCAAGGCTCCTGCGGCACCCGCAGATTCTCGGAAATTGGTGAGTGCCAAAGTGGTGCAGTTTCCGGCGATGGCATTGCAGCAGCCAACTATCATCATGATCAGCCCGAGGACTACCCACATGTTTGGTTGGAACTGTAGCGCAACCAGCATCAAAACACCGCCGGTGAACTGCACAATCACGAGTCCACGAATAGCCTGAGAAACTTTACGCTTTTGCAGAACCTTGCGGTTGATCCTGGCTGTAACGATGATTACCACTGCGACCGCAGCGAACATGAGAGCGAACGTGCTCTGCGAGACCCGGAACAGCCCCATGAAAACCGCCGGCGCCGAAGATAGGTATCCGAAAAGCAACGCTGAGTTTGTGGCAACCTGCATTGCTGCGAAACGGAATTCTCTGTCTTTTGAGACCTGTCGATAGTTCGACAAGGCTTGCAAGACATTGTTCTTGTTACGAAGTTCAACCGGAAGGGTTTCAGGAAGTCTAGATGTCGCAATCAAACCTATGAAGCCGAAAACTGCCAACACTCCGAAGATCCAATGCCAGGTTGCAACGTTCAGAACTAGCGCACCAAGTGACGGGCCAATGATAGGCACCAGCAAGAAAACGGTTGATACCGAGGAGAGCGTTCTGGCCATTTCCTGCCCGGTGTATAGGTCTCGAGCAATCGCGCGGCCAATCACCACCGAAGCGGATCCGCCAACTGCCTGGAAGAAACGGGCGATCATTAGCACGGTCAGATTAGGCGAAAGTGCACAGACTATCGAAGCAATGACGAATAACGAGATGCCGATTGCGGCCGGGCGTTTGCGCCCGTAGCGGTCAGTTAATGGACCATTGACCAGAGAACCAACGGCCATACCGTAGAACGACGCCGAGAGTGTCAACTGAATGTCGGTTATGTTCACGCCTAGGTCGGCGGCTACCTTTGGGAAGGCTGGAAGGTAGAAGTCTGTTGCGAGGGCAGGAAACGCCGCCATGAGGCCAAGGATCCAAATCAGTTTGTGCTTGCCGCCCTTTGATTCAAGATCTGAAAGCTTCAACTGGTTCCTTCGGCGAGTTTATTCATGCAGCAGCAACTAGCGCACGCCCTACTTAGCCTAAACCGGCCTTAGTGGGCGGAAGTACAGGCTGCGAGATACTGCTGGTAACTGAAAAGGGACCCGGCCGAAGCCGAGTCCCTCCTCAAACGATTCGCTTTAGCGACCGGTCGAACCCTCTACGTAGTCCTTCTCGGTGTCAGCGGTGCGCAACCAGCTGAATAGCTTGCGAAGCTCGAAGCCAACCTTCTCGATTGGGTGTGCTTCACCCTTTGCGCGAAGTGCTGCGAACTCAGGTGCGCCTGCATCCTGGTCTGCAATGAAGCGACGAGCGAAGGTGCCATCCTGGATGTCGGTTAGAACATCGCGCATGTGCTCCTTGACCTCTGGGCCAATAACGCGTGGACCCGAGATGTAGTCGCCGTACTCAGCAGTGGTCGATACCGACCAACGCTGCTTGGCAATGCCACCCTCGTACATTAGGTCAACGATGAGCTTTAGCTCGTGTAGAACCTCGAAGTAAGCAACTTCTGGCTGGTAACCAGCTTCGGTTAGAGTCTCGAAACCGTACTGGATTAGCTGCGAAGCGCCACCACAAAGAACTGCCTGCTCGCCGAACAAGTCGGTTTCGGTCTCTTCGGTGAAGGTGGTCTTGATGGTTCCCGCACGGGTACCACCGATTGCCTTCGAGTAGCTAAGTGCTAGGTCGAATGCCTTGCCGGTTGCGTCCTGCTCGATAGCGATTAGGTTTGGAACACCCTTGCCTGCGAGGTACTCGCGGCGTACTAGGTGACCTGGGCCCTTTGGAGCAACTAGGAATACGTCAACGTCGGTTGGCGGCTTGATGTAGCCGTAGCGAACCGAGAAACCGTGACCGAATACAAGAGCCTTACCAGCGGTTAGGTGCTTCTCGATGTCTGCGGTGTAAAGGTGACGCTGAGCTGGGTCTGGAGTCAGAATCATGATGACGTCTGCCCATTCAGCAGCTTCGCTTGGGGTTAGAACCTTTAGGCCCTGCTCCTCGGCTGCTGCCTTGCTCTTCGAACCTGGCTGTAGACCAACGACTACGTCAACGCCCGAGTCCTTTAGGTTCAGCGAGTGTGCGTGACCCTGCGAACCGTAACCGATAACTGCTACCTTGCGACCCTGGATGATCGAAAGATCTGCGTCCTTGTCGTAGTAGATTTCTGCCACTGTATTTCTCCTTGTTTGATGAAGCTATTTAAGTTGTAGGTAAAGCTAAATTTGTGGGGCTTGTTACTTGAGAACCTTTTCGGTGATCGACTTGGAACCACGTCCCATAGCCAAGATTCCAGACTGAACCATTTCTTTAATGCCGAACGGTTCAAGAACCTTGATGAATGCCGCACACTTTGCGGAATCACCGGTTACCTCAATGATCAGAGCATCGCTTACAACGTCGATGACGCGAGCCCTAAACAAGGTTACCGCTTCAAGGACCTGACCACGAGTGCTGGCGTCGGTTTTTACCTTGATAAGCATGTGGTCGCGAAGAACCGACTGCTCTGGCTCGAGCTCTACAACCTTGATTACGTTGATGAGCTTGTTGAGCTGCTTGGTGACCTGCTCGAGTGGAGCGCCTTCAACACCCACCACTACTGTGATGCGGCTGAGGCCCTCGATCTCGCTGGTTCCCACCGCAAGGCTTTCGATGTTGAAGCCACGGCGAGCAAAGAGGCCGGCCACGCGAGTTAGCAGACCTGGGCGGTCTTCAACTAGAAGCGAAAGAACGTGAGTTGACATCTTTACTCCTCACCATCCCAAACTGGGGCGGCGTCGCGTGCGTACTTGACCTCGTCGTTCGAAACACCGGCCGAAACCATTGGCCAAACCATGCTGTCGCGGCTGACGATGAAGTCGATAACAACCGGACGGTCGTTAGTTTCCATCGCAAGTTTGATGGCGGCGTCGATTTCTTCTTCCTTCTCAACGCGAATACCCAAGCAACCGTAAGCATCTGCGAGCTTTACGAAGTCTGGGATCATCAGGGCGTCGGTGCCGGTGTGAAGATCGGTGTTGCTGTAACGCTTGTCGTAGAACAGGGTCTGCCACTGGCGAACCATTCCAAGCGACGAGTTGTTGATGACAGCAACCTTGATCGGAATGTTGTTGATCGCACAGGTAGCAAGTTCCTGGTTGGTCATCTGGAAGCAACCGTCGCCATCGATTGCCCAAACTAGGCGATCTGGCTGTGCAACCTTGGCACCCATCGCGGCAGGAACCGAGTAACCCATGGTTCCGGCACCACCCGAGTTGAGCCAAGCGTTAGGACGCTCGTACTTGATGAACTGCGCGCTCCACATCTGGTGCTGACCGACGCCGGCAGCGTAAATGGCCTCTGGGCCGCTTAGCTCACCGATGCGCTGGATGACGTGCTGTGGGCTGAGCTTGCCGTCCGAAGCTGGAAGGTAGCCGAGTGGGTAGCGCTCGATGAGGCCATCGAGGTACTTCCACCAGTCGGTTAGGTCTGGCTTCTTCGCGAGAGTGCTAGCGAGTTCAGCGTTCAGCTCCTGGATGACTTCCTTGGCATCGCCAACGATAGGAACATCCGCGAAACGAATCTTGCCAATTTCTGCAGGATCGATGTCTACGTGAATAACCTTTGCACCAGTCGCAAACGATTTCACGTCACCGGTTACGCGGTCGTCGAAGCGAGCGCCGAGGGTGATTAGAAGGTCTGACTTCTGCAGTGCAGTCACTGCAGGAACGGTGCCGTGCATGCCAGGCATGCCAAGGTTCTGGTGGTGCGAATCTGGGAAAGCGCCGCGAGCCATCAAGGTGGTAACTACCGGAGCGCCGGTAAGTTCTGCAAGCTTGAGAAGCTCCTTGTTTGCGCCGGCGCGAACAACACCGCCACCAACGTAAAGAACTGGCTTCTTAGCTTCAGCGATTAGCTGAGCCGCCGCCGAAATCTGCTTGCCGTGAGGCTTGGTTACCGGCTTGTAGCCAGGAAGGTCGATCTTTGGAGGCCAGATGAATGGAACCTTCGAAGTCTGCGCATCCTTGGTGATGTCAACAAGCACAGGACCTGGGCGACCGGTGGTTGCAATAAGAACTGCAGCCGCGATGGTCTCCGGAATCTCTTCGGCACGACGAACCAAGAACGAGTGCTTGGTGATCGGCATGGTGATACCGACGATGTCGGCTTCCTGGAAGGCGTCGGTACCGATTAGGTGTGAGCCAACCTGGCCGGTGATAGCGAGAAGCGGAACCGAGTCTAGGTAGGCATCTGCGATTGCAGTGACAAGGTTGGTGGCACCTGGACCACTGGTTGCAATGCACACACCGAGCTTGCCCGATGCTGCCGCGTAACCCTCGGCAGCGTGACCAGCACCCTGCTCGTGGCGAACCAGAATGTGGCGAATCTTGGTCGAGTCCATCAATGGGTCGTAAGTTGGCAGGATTGCTCCGCCAGGCAGACCAAAGACGTCCTCAATGCCCAGAAGTTCAAGCGATCGGACGATCGCCTGAGCTCCGGTAAGGATCTCATTAGACATGGGTATATCCCTCGTTAGCTAAAACAAAAAAGTTAGAGAACGAACTATCCGCAGTAAGCGCCTTCAGATGCTGAGTGCACAAGCTTGGAGTATTTCGCGAGCACGCCACGGGTGTAGCGCGGTGGAAGAGGAGCCCAAGTTGTCTTACGGGCTTCCAGCTCTTCTGGCTCAACGAGTAGTTCGAGCGAACGAGCTGCGATATCGACTCGAATCAAGTCTCCATCGCGCACCAGAGCGATTGGTCCACCATCGGTGGCCTCTGGAGCAATGTGTCCGATGCAAAGGCCGGTTGTGCCGCCTGAGAATCGTCCGTCAGTCAATAGTAGAACATCCTTGCCCAATCCCGCACCCTTAATTGCTGCGGTGATGGCAAGCATTTCACGCATACCTGGGCCACCCTTCGGGCCTTCGTAGCGGATAACTACTACGTCGCCCTTCGAGATCTTGCCTTCGGTTAGAGCCTGCATTGCTGCTGCTTCGCGGTCGAATACTCGTGCTGGACCGGTGAATTCTTCGAGGTCGAAACCTGCGGTCTTCACAACTGCACCCTGAGGAGCAATCGAACCCTTGAGGATTGCGATACCACCGGTCTTGTGGATCGGGTTGTTCATCGCACGGATGATCTTGCCGTCTGGGTCTGGTGGGTTGATGCCTTCTAGGTTCTCGGCAAGGGTCTTACCGGTAACGGTTAGGGCGTCGCCGTGAAGCAGACCTGCGTCAAGCAGCGCCTTCATCATTACAGGTACGCCACCAACGCGGTCTACGTCTGCCATAACAAACTGCCCGAATGGCTTTAGGTCGCCTAGGTGTGGGACCTTGTCGGCGATGCGGTTGAAGTCTTCGAGCTGTAGGTCAACTTCGGCCTCGCGAGCGATGGCAAGAAGGTGAAGAACAGCGTTGGTCGAACCACCGAATGCACAGACAACAGCGATTGCGTTCTCGAATGCCTTCTTGGTAAGAATCTGACGAGCGGTGATGCCCTTGGCGATTAGGTTGACTACTGCCTCGCCCGAGCGGTGTGCCCAGTTGTCGCGACGACGGTCTGCCGAACCAGGAGAAGCCGAACCTGGAAGGCTCATACCTAGAGCCTCAGCTGCCGAGGCCATTGTGTTAGCGGTGTACATGCCACCACAGGCACCTTCACCTGGGCAGATCGCGCGCTCAATTGCGTCGAGATCTTCCATGCTCATCTTGCCGGCCTTGCAAGCACCAACAGCTTCGAACGCGTCGATGATGGTGACCTGCTTCTCGGTACCGTCCGAAAGCTTTACCCAGCCTGGAGCAATCGAACCGGCGTATAGGAACACCGATGCGAGGTCTAGACGAGCAGCTGCCATAAGCATGCCTGGAAGCGACTTGTCGCAACCAGCCAAAAGGACCGAACCGTCGAGGCGCTCCGCCTGCATAACGGTCTCAACCGAGTCGGCGATAACTTCGCGAGAAACCAGCGAGAAGTGCATGCCCTCGTGACCCATCGAGATGCCGTCCGAAACCGAGATGGTTCCGAACTCAAGTGGGTAACCGTTAGCGGCGTGCACACCCTGCTTTACAGCGTCTGCTAGACGGTCGAGCGAAAGGTTGCAAGGGGTCACTTCGTTCCATGAACTGGCAACACCAATCTGAGGCTTTACCCAGTCCTCATCGCCCATACCAACTGCGCGGAGCATTCCGCGAGCGGCTGCGCGCTCAATTCCATCGGTGACTACGTGGCTTCTTGGCTTCATATTGCTAGGCATTCTTAAAGTCTAAACCTTAAGCACCTACCTTTTAAGGCCATCTCTCGCGGTTTTTACCCAGTTCTCAGCCATAGGATGAAGCCATGCAGCGCATCAGAATCTACAAAGACGGACAGTTGGCCGATGGCGAGGTAGCCATTTCGCAACTTGACGAACTTTTAGCGCAGCCAAACGCAGTTGGTTGGCTCGATTTGGTTGATCCGTCGAGCCAGGAAATCCACGAACTTGCCGTTCGACTTGGGCTTCACGAACTTGCTGTGGAAGATGCCATCAAGGGCAAGCAACGCCCCAAATTGGAGCACTACGACAGCCACCTGTTCATCAACGTTTATGCGGCTTCGATGAACGAATCGACCAAAGAGTTGCAGACCCACGAAATCTCAATCTTTGTGACCGATCACGCGATAGTCACGGTGCGCGATGACGAGGGCTTCGACATCAATCTGCTCACCCAACGCTGGGATGACTCCCACGTCCTGGCACCAAATGGAATTAGCTTCCTGCTCTGGGGGCTTCTGGACGTCATTGTCGATGGCTACTTCGAAGTGATCAACAAGCTCGATAACGAGGTAGAAGATCTGGAAGATCTGCTCTTTGCCGCAAACGCGGTTAACAACACGATCATTCAGAAGCGCAGCTACGAACTGCGCAAGTCGCTGGTCACCCTGCGCCGTGTAGCCGTGCCAATGCGAGAGGTTTTGAATCCGATTGTGAAGCGCGATGCCCAGGTGATCTCTGGCAACATGGTGGCCTACTATCAGGACATTTACGACCACATCATGCGAGTGGCCGACTGGACCGATTCTCTGCGCGACCTAGTCACCACACTGCTGGAAACCAACCTCACGATCCAAAGCAACAAGATGAACCTGATCATGAAAAAGGTCACGTCCTGGGCTGCCATCGTTGCCGTTCCAACTGCCATCACCGGATGGTTCGGTCAGAACCTGCCGTTCTTTGGGTTCGGAATGCCTTACGGAGTCTGGCTTTCGGGTGGGGCAATTGTCGTAACCTCCATCAGCCTCTGGGCCGCTTTCAAGCGCAACGACTGGCTCTAGGGTTGGATACGCTTTAGACATGAGCAGCGCCGACACATCAAAGGTCCCAACCGGACTTGATCAGTACACTCGCGCTGCCGAGGTTTCGAGCAACAAGATCATCGAGGCCTACAGCACCAGCTTTGGTTGGGCAACCAAGCTGCTCGGCCGTTCGGTTCGACAGAGCGTAAAGAACATTTACGCGCTGGTTCGCGTCGCCGATGAAGTGGTTGATGGCGCAGCAGCTGAGGCCGCCGCCCGCGGTGGAGCAATCGACCCTGCCAAAGCCCTCGACGAGCTTGAGGCAGAGACCTATGCCGCGCTCAAGAACGGTTTCTCAACAAATCTTGTAGTTCACGCCTTTGCCAAGACTGCAAACGAGGTCGGCTTCGGCCAGGACCTCATCGAACCTTTCTTCTATTCAATGCGCGCCGACCTCACCGAGGTTGAGCACGATCAGGAAAGTTTCGACCGATACGTTTACGGAAGTGCCGAGGTGGTTGGCCTGATGTGCCTTGCCGCCTTCATCAAGTTCGGCAATCTCGAATATTCCCGCGAAGAAAAGTTGGCGCTCGCCAAGGGTGCCCGTGCTCTGGGAGCTGCCTTCCAGAAGGTGAACTTCCTACGAGACCTAGCCGCCGACTTCAAGGCGCTCGGACGCAGCTACTTCCCGGGCGTGCGCGTTGACAACTTCACAGCTGCCGAGCGTGACCGATTGGTCGCCGACATCGACAACGATATTCAGGTTGCGGCTGCTGAACTACCTAACCTGCCTAAGTCTTCATCCAAGGCGGTGGCCGCTGCGCTCATGTTGTTCAGCGAGCTAAATATCCGGATTGGGAACACTCCCGCAAGTGAACTGGTTCAAACCCGCATACGCGTTCCAAATACCAAGAAACTTGTCATTCTTTTGAAGGCATTTGCAGGAGTCCAGCATGGCTAAATCGGCAATCGTAATTGGCGGCGGAATCGGCGGCTTAGCAACAGCAGCGCTACTAGCTAAGTCGGGGATGAAGGTTCAGCTGTTCGAGGGACGAGACGCCGTTGGTGGTCGTGCATCGCTCTGGGAGCAGGACGGTTTCAAGTTCGACATGGGGCCTTCTTGGTACCTTATGCCGGATGCCTTCGAGCAGTTCTTCAAGCTGATGGGAACCACCGCAGCCAACGAACTTGAGCTGGTTCGCCTCGACCCCGCCTATCAGACCCGCAACGAGGGCTACGGCGACAAACTTGTCATTCGCGAATCGGTCTGCGATAACAAAGCACTGTTTGAGGCCATTCAGACGGGTGCCGGCGACGGGCTCCAGCGCTACCTTGATTCAGCCGAAGACACCTACAAGCTGGCCGTTGACCACTTCCTGTACACCAACTTCACCAACCTGAAGCCGTTCACCCATCCAGCGGTATTGAAGCGTTTAGGCAACTTTGCCAAGCACTTGCTCTCATCACTCGATGACTTCGCATCGCAACACGTAAGCGAACCGCGGCTCAAGAAAATTCTCGACTTCCCGGCGGTATTCCTCGGAGCATCTCCGTATGCCACACCGAGCATGTACCACCTCATGACCCACGTCGACATGAATGTCGGAGTCTTCTATCCGATGGGCGGCTTCTACACAATCATCGAAGCCATCGAGCGACTGGCTCGCCAGCACGGGGTTGAGATTCACGTTAACTCACCGGTGACCAAGATCTTGGTCGACGATATGGGCAATGCTCGTGGTGTTCAAATCGGCGAGGCGGTTGTAGAGGCCGACATCGTGGTCGCCAACGCCGACCTGCACCACGTTGAGACCAAACTGCTTGAGTCAAAGCACCAGACCCTGCCTCAAAAGTGGTGGGACAAGCGCGACCCAGCGCCAAGTGGAATGTTGTTGTACCTGGGCGTCAAGGGTGAGCTGCCTCAGCTTGATCACCACACACTCTTGTACACCAAGGATTGGTCTAAGAACTTCAAGCAGGTCTTCAAGAAGGCCGATGGCAAGAGCATCGTCCCAAACCCCGCTTCGCTCTATATCTGCAAGCCGAGCGCGACCGACCCTTCGGTTGCCCCGGAAGGTTTCGAAAACGTATTCGTGCTGGTTCCTATTGCAGCCGACCCGAGCATCGGCCGAGGCGGAATCAACCGTTCCGGCGATGCCGAGTTTGAGGCCGAAGCAGACCGAATCATCGAGCAGATTGCCGAGTGGTGTGAAATCCCAGACCTCGCGGAACGCATTGTGTTGCGCAGAACCATGGGCCCGAAAAACTTCGCAGATGAACTAAACGCCTGGAGCGGAACCGCACTTGGTATGGCACACACCTTGCGACAGAGTGCATTCTTCCGCCCGAAAAATGTGAGCTCGAAGGTCAAAGGCCTCTACTTTGTTGGCCACAACGCGGTACCGGGCATCGGTCTTCCAATGTGCCTCATCGGCGCCGAACTGGTTTACAAGCGCCTCACCGCTGATGGCTCTGCGGGACCGATCCAGCATGAACTTCGCCCGCTCGCCGACAGCGAGTGGAAGGGTCTCAGCTAACAATGCCCGGCGCATATCTGATCGCGCTGTTGGTAAGCCTGGCGGGTTTGGTTCTCGCAGACTTCCGCTGGCGATTGGCGCTTTTTGAAAACACAAAAAGAACGCTCGCGACCCTGGGGTTTGGTGTTGCTAGCTTCTTGTTCTGGGATCTTTTGGGCATTGGCTTCGGTGTCTTTTTCGAGGGAACTTCGAGGTACTTAGTTGGCATTAGCGTCCTGCCCGAAGTGCCCCTAGAGGAGTTGTTTTTCCTAACCCTGCTCTGTTACACGCTCCTGCTTAGTTATCTTGCATTCGCCAGAGCAACAAAGGGCGTGCGCTAATGCGTCTCACCTACCTGCTGCTAGATCTGGCCTTTGGCGGTGTTGCACTACTGCTAGTTCGGAAGGGTCTGCTCGAGCTGAAGTGGCGGCCGGCGTATCTCACCCTCTGGCTGGTATCCGTGCTGACGCTGGTGTTCGACAACATGATCGTTTACTTCGACATCGTTGAATACGATGCATCGAAGACTCTTGGCATCTGGCTCCCCTATGCACCCATTGAGGACTTCGGTTATACAGTGATCGGCGCGCTTTTGATACCCGCAATCTGGAACCTAACTGCCAAGATTGGCAAGGGAACTTCAAACAAGGATGGCGACAACTAATGGCCGCTTCACGCATCACTCCGGCAGCGCTGGTAAAGCAGCTGTTCTGGGCCAGCCGTCCCGTCTCGTGGATCAATACCGCCTACCCGTTTGCCGCTGCGTTTCTTTTTGTTGGCGGCAACCTATGGAGCTCGGTCTTCTGGGTTGGCACCCTTTTCTTCCTGATTCCCTACAACCTTCTGATGTATGGCATCAACGATGTATTCGACTACGAGAGTGACTTGCGAAACCCGCGCAAGGGATCGATCGAGGGATCAATTCTCGACAAGAAATGGCACCGCCCTACCCTCTTGGTTTCGTTTTCGCTGCCTATTCCTTTCGTGGTTTTCCTAATCGCAAACGGCACAATCGCGAGCACTATTTGGTTGCTCATTTTTGTATTCACTGTCATCGCCTACAGCGCTAAAGGCCTGCGCTTCAAAGAGATTCCAGTGCTGGACAGTTTCACCAGCGCAACTCACTTCTTTGGCCCGATGATTGTCGGAATCGCCATCGCTGGGGGAAGCCTCACGAACCCAAGCACAGTCGACGTGATCTTCTCATTCATGCTGTGGGGCATGGCATCGCACGCTTTTGGTGCGGTTCAGGATATCAAGGCAGATCGCGAAGGTGGGTTGGCCAGCATCGCGACAGCCATTGGCGCGAAGGCAACCGTTCGGTTCGCTCTAATTGCCTATGCGCTTGCCGGAATACTTCTGTTGCGTACGCCTTTCCCTGGCCCGCTAGCTGCCGTCGCCGCCATTCCATACCTGGCTATTTTGGCCCCGTTCTGGAACCTGAGCGATGCCAATTGCGAGCAGGCTAACAAGGGTTGGCGCAGATTCATCTGGCTTAACTTCTTCGCCGGCTTCGTGGTGACGATGATTCTGATTACCAGCGTGCTGACCAGGTAATTCGATACCTGTCGTCGTAGGCCTTGTTGCACTTTGAACAAGACGAAATTCGCTTCGGCTGCTTGTACCTGAAGTATTCATGCCCGTTTGGGCAAAGGCCGGCCCAACGTGCTTTTTCTTCATCAACCTCGCGAGCAGAAATCTTCTCATTGCGGTAGCCAATGCCCTTGGCTGTGGTTAGCCACTTCTTGTCGTGACCGTGCTTGGCGCCAACCATGGCGTGACCAATTTCGTGAAGCATCACTTGATGCGATTGGTCGATTGGGTGCAGCTCACTCAGGTACCGACTCAGTGAAATGCGGCGGTTGGTGTGATCGCATAATCCGGCACGTCGTTTTGCTGAATCGAAACTAAAGGCCCAAACATCAACATCTAGGTGTTTTGCCATTTCTAAACGCGCAAGTGCGGCTACGAACTCAAGCTTGGTGATGGCCATTCGCTGAAATCTGAACTTGCCTTCATTGAATTGTCGACCCGCGCTGAACCCCACTTTTTGATAGGCCAGTTGCGCTCTCTCATTGCTGACCAACACCTCGAGCGTCACCTTTGAAAGCTCGAGTTTGTCGAATGCGTAAGTGAGAACCGTAACCATGGCGTCGGTTCCAAATCCTTGACCGAACCAACGCTCACCTGCAAGGGCGATTCTCAGGTTCATCGAGTTGGTTTTTTCGGCGTATTCGTTGAGCACAATCTCACCGGCGAATTCTTCCGAATCGCTATCGATGATGGCCCAATCGCAGCGATCGATTTGGTGTCGACGAGACGTTAGCCATGCCTCCAACTCATCAGTTGAAAAGCGTTTTGTGGTTGCAGTGGCCTGCGAGATTATGGGGTCGTTGACCATCGCCTCAACCTCGTCGAGCCACACCTCTGACAGCTGTCTAAGAGTGACAAGCGCACCCTCAAGGGGAACCGCAGGCGGCTTGCTGAATGTAGGCACGAAAACAAGGCTAATCCGCGTAACAAGAAATTAATAAAAAGTGCCATTATTCAGCACTTTCAAGGTGCTTTTTAGGCATGCAGTCCAATAGATTTGACCCATGGCACAAAACACTAAAGGCACTGCTTCGGCAACCACTATCGAAATCCACGACGTCGCTCCGATTCCGGCAAGCGATCGTCACGGCAAGGCGTGGCACCTATTCACCGTCTGGTCGTCCCCAAACCTCGAGTTTGCAACCGTATTTATTGGCTTCCTGGCTGTCATCGCGTTCGGTTTGAACGTATGGCAGGCAATCGCCGCCGTAGTTGTAGGTAACACTTTGGCAGCGATCACTCACGGAATTCTTAGCACCTGGGGCCCTAAGCACGGCCTTCCTCAGATGGTGCTAAGCCGTAGCGCTTTCGGCAAGTGGGGAAACCTCATTCCTGCAGGTCTATCGACTCTTGTTGCTGGTATCGGATGGTTCGCGGTTAACAGCACCTCGGGAGCATTCGCTCTACAGGCTCTAACCGGCATGCCAATCGAGGGCTCGCTAGCAATCGTCGTTCTCGCGCAGATCGGTGTTGCATTCGTTGGCCACAACCTAATCCAGAAGTTCGAGCGTTACGCATTCTTCTACCTAGTAGTTGTTTTCGGTATCGCTTCGATCATCGTTCTTTCGCAGGGTAACTTCTCGGTTCCTGCAGACAAGAGCAGCTTCAACCTAATCGGCTTCACCCTAACTGCAGCTGCAGCTTACGGTTACACCGCTGGTTGGACCGCATTCGCTTCGGACTACACCCGCTACCTACCTGAGAACACCAACTCGCGTCAGCTTGGTTGGGCAGCAGGTCTTGGTAACTGGTTCGCAACCACCTTGCTAATGAGCGTCGGTGCTGTTGCTTGGACCGTCGCTTCTCCTGATGGAAACCCAACTGCAAACTTCACCGGTCTGCTACACAACGACCTTCTAGCTGGCCTAGTTCTTCTTGGTATCGCGGTTGGTTCGGTTGGTGCAAACGTTCTAAACGTTTACTCGGGTGCAATGTCGTTCTTGGCTATGGGCTTCAACCTAGGCTTCAAGACTCGTCGCGCAATCATGGTTGCCCTAGCCGGCATCATCGGTTCGATCACCGCATACTCGGCAATCAAGGGCGACTTCGTCGGTGGCTTCGAAGGCTTCCTACTAGTCGTTTCGTACTGGGTTGCTCCTTGGATCGCCGTTGTCCTAACCGACTGGCTCGTTCGCGGACGCAAGCTAGATGCAAACCTCGAGAACAGCAAGAACTGGGCTGGCCCAGTTGCATTCGTTCTTGCAACCGTTGTTTCGATCTACGCATTCTGCAACCAGCTCGCTTACACCGGTCCACTTGCTAAGGCATGGGCTGTTGGCGACATCACTCCACTAGTTGGCTTCGCACTGGCAGCAGTTCTATACGCTGTCCTTTACCCAGCCGCTAACAAGAAGTAATAGAAACAACTAAGTAGCTCAAGAGGAGCCTCGGCAATGGAATTCAAAGTAGGACAGATCTTCGCAACTGACGAAGAGAAACTACAGGTAGCCATTGCCGAGGCCCACTTGGGCCTCTCAGAAGGTGGCATCCCAATCGGTGCCGCACTATTCGACGAAGATGGCAAGCTGCTCGGCAGTGGCCACAACCTTCGTGTGCAAGAAGGCGATGCCTCGATGCACGGCGAGACCAGCGCATTCCGAAACGCAGGTCGCCAAAAGTCTTATCGCAAGGTCACCCTTGCCACCAGCCTCTCTCCTTGCTGGTATTGCTCCGGTCTCATCCGCCAGTTTGGAATCGGCCGTCTCATCGTCGGCGATGACGTGAACTTCATGGGCGGGCAGGACTGGGTAGCAGAACACGGCTGCGAAGTAAACGTGATTAACGACCCAGAGCTAATCGGAGTTATGAAGGACTTCATCGACGCCAACCCAGCGCTCTGGAACGAAGACATCGGCGAAGAGTAATTCTCTTCCCGATTAGATCGAAGCAAAGACCGTCACCAGGTCTGCCAGTGCTGGCCCAAGCACGATGATCATCATCGCTGGTAAGAGACAAAACAGCAGCGGCATGAGAATCTTTACGCCAACTTTCTGACCTTTTTCACGCATTTTGGATATGCGGATTTCCCTGCTCTCGCGTGCCAGCTCGGCGAGGGTTTTGTTCAGCGAAACACCCGCTCGTTCAACTTGAATGAGTGCCCCGATAACTTGCCCAAACTGCTGACTCTCGGTTCGCTCAAGCAACTCTGCTAAGGCCTGCAGCCTTGATTTACCAAGTCGGACGGAGAGGCTTAGCGCGGCAAACTCCTCCGCTATCGGGCCATCCATCGCCACCGAGATTCTTGCGGCCGAGGACTCAAAACTCAGGCCGGCAAGTAGGCAAAGTCGCAATAGGTCAATCACGTCGGGGAGCTGTTTTTCAATGCCGGCCGCGCGTTCCTTGGCCTTGACCAAGAGCGCTATATCTGGAATCGCAAAGCCAATAAGAGCGCCGAGCGTTATCGCCAACGTGCCGTTTGCAATCCCACGGTAGAACATTGAGAAACCAAGGCAGAGGCCAGTAAGAGCGAGTATGGTCTTATTGCCCCAGAGGGTTACCTGAGCTTGGCTCCCTGATCTGCCAGCGGCAGCGAGTTTGAAATTTAGCCATTCCTGATAGCGGCTTGTGGCGGCCCGGCTCTTGAACCACCGTTGCATTCGAACGCCAATCCGGCCCGCACTGTTCTGTAAAGCAAGGCGGGCGTCAAACTTAGTTGGCAGCGCGCGGTGAGGGCTTTGAGGTGTTTGCACTGCTTGCGGCGAGTATTTAGTTACCAAGCGCATCGCCCTGTGACTGCGGAACATTGAAAGCTTTGACAGGACTAGTGTCAGAACGAATGTCGCGCAGGCAGTGCACAAAGCGACCGCAGAGATTATTGAAGCACTCTGAATACGCAAGGTCATTCGTCTTTCAAAATGGCCCTCAGCCAAAGGCAGCCGGCAAGCATCAGCGCGGCGAACAGCCCTAGCATCGGGAACCCCGAAGGGTTTGCCCAAAAGAAGCTGAGGTAGTCGGGGCGCAGAATGTAAAGCGCAGCAAAGGCAATGAATGGAATAGCACCGAGAACCATCGCGCTCAACCTGCCCTCGCTGGCAACGACTCTCACTTCGCGTCGAAGTTCGGACCGTGCGGTCATCGTCTGAGCCAGAGCATCAACGACTTCGCTCAGTGGGCCGCCAAGTTCGCGGTGAATCTCAAGCGATAGTACGAACCACTTCAAATCCTCACTCTTCATGCGCGCTGAAACTCGCCCTAGGGCTTCGTCCAAGAATGAACCGAACTGCACTTCCGCCATGGCTCGTTGAAACTGAAAGGCGACCTCACCGCGTTGCAGTTGAGCCACTCCATCGATGCCGGCATTCACGCTCTGACCAGATCTGAGACCGCCTGCGATGCTTTGAAGTGCGCGTGGAAGATCATTCGCGAAGCGATGCTGGCGGCGGCGAATCTGCGCGGGTAGATAACTCGTAAGCAGACCGGCCGCGACTGCTAGGGCAGTCAATAGACCGACAACCATTGAGCCAAGGAGGATTCCGGATATCAAAGCGAGAGCCGCCGATGACATCGCGCAGATTCGCAACCACTGCCGCCCGGAAAGGAGAATTCCTGCTGCTGCTAACTGTTCATCGAATCGCGAAACGTAGCGTGAAACTGCCCTCGGTGGTTTGCGTGTCGAGGTGCGAATTGGTTTTGCGGAACCTAAAACAAGCGCTCCTAAGAGCGGAGGCCTGTCATCGTTTTGTCCGCGCACATACTTGCCAAGCAACAAGCGAAGTCGAATCGAACTCTGCAATTGAGCGACTATCCAAAACGCCGATAGCGCCAGTGCTGCGGCGGCAACCGCAACCGTCATCGCAACTAAGAGCAGCGGCATTAGTTGCCAACCTCTGTCAGTCGATAGTCACCATTTTTCGAGTCTGCTACCTCCACTATTTTTGTGATTCGCCGGATGCCATCAGAACTTCGAACCTGATGCACAACCACGTCAACCGCACTCCAGATTTGTGATCGTACTGCTGCTAGCGGGAGATCGAGATTACTCATCAAGCACATGGTTTCAATGCGTCGAAGAGCGTCCAACGGAGAGTTGGCATGAACAGTTGTGAGAGAGCCATCGTGGCCGGTGTTCATGGCCTGAAGCATGTCAATTGCTGCTTCATCGCGAACCTCACCAACGATGATCCGGTCCGGCCGCATTCGCAGTGCGTTTCGAACCAGATCGCGGATGGATACCCTGCCCACCCCCTCTGAGTTCTGTGGCCTGGACTCAAGTCGGACCAAGTGTTTGTGAGAAACCTGTAGCTCGGCTGAATCCTCGATTGTGATCACTCTTTCACCAGCATCGATGAACTCGCAGAGCGCATTCAGAGTGGTCGATTTCCCTGAACCGGTCCCACCGCTTACAACAATGTTTTTGCGTTCTGCGATGCTGCGCGCCAGGTATTCTGCTTGGCTCTGAGACATCGTTCCCGCGCTCTGCAGCGCTGCGAAATCTAGCCTCTCCCTGCCAAACTTCCTTACGGTAAGCACCGCGCCATTAAGCGCTATTGGAGGCAACACGACATTGATTCGACTCCCGTTGGCGAGCCTCGCATCAACCATCGGATTTGTTTCATCCACGCGCCTTCCCACATGACCAACCATCCGTTCGATGGTCTTGCGTAGTTGACCTTCAGATTGGAAAACCACCTCGGTTAGGCTCAGTTGGCCCTTTCGTTCGACGTAAATCTCGTCAAATCTGGTCACCATAATTTCGGTGACGGAGTCATCGCGGAGCAGCGGCTCAAGTACGCCGTGACCAAGCCGTTCGTCGATGATCTCTTGAACCAGCCCCGCCACGGTTTGGCCTGAGAGTGGCGCGTTAAGTTCAGTCACAAGGGCATCGATCACTGAGTACACCTCCGCCCGAAGAACGTCCTCGGAGTTCGGAAGCGCCGTTGATGCTATTTCGTTTAGACGAGAGTGGATTGACTCGCGAAGTCGAGCGATGGGTCCACCCACCCCTGGTCCGAGCCGCTCAGTCAAGCTCACCTTTTCACCGCCCAATTCGCACTCAACAGCGGTCGCACGAAGTTGAGAATGGAACGCGGTTTATCGTCGATGGAATCCGCCTGCAATTTCTGCGCTAGAAGCTGGAAACTTACCGATGCGGGATCAAGTGGATTTAGCTCGATTGCGGCCTTACCGAGGTTCACACTCTGGGCAACGAGCCTGCTCGCTGGCACCGCAAGCGACACTGGCATACCGATTGCCCGTTCCAGTTCGGTCAGCGAGACTATCCCATCGGTTGTGACCAGATTCGCAACTACTCGCCACTTTTCGCGTGACAACTGCAACCCGTCCAGAGTTGCCATCGCTAGCTTTAGGTTTTTGATACTGGGCGCATCGAGCGTAGTTACCAGCACGCATTCGTCCGCAAGATCTATCGCTTCGATGATGACATCCGTTATTGCTGGTGGCGTATCTACCACCACGTAATCAAACGCGGATATAAGGTTCTTCAGAACTTCGCCGACCAGTTCCGGCGTTATTGATTCAATGTGCGCAGGGTCGAAAGGCGAAAGTAATACCGAAAGGTTTGTCTTGCACTTGGTGAGGAACGTTTCGATGTTCTGTGACGAAAGTTTGCCTGCCAGTTCTAGTGCGTCCGCTATGTTTCGCCTGGGCTCCAGGTTGAGAGCTATAGCCACATCTCCAAACTGAAGATCGAGGTCTACCAGGCAAACACTGTGTGATCGGTCTGCCGCCAGCGCAACTGCGAGGTTCGTGCTCACAGTCGTTTTTCCGCAGCCGCCCTTTGCGCTGAAAACCATAATGAGCTGGCCACGTTTCGAAGGCACGGGAACAACTGCGAAATCTTGCAAACCTGCAGTGATGGAGAGGCTCCTTTGCGTTGCGGCGAGTAACTCGGCTGCGTCTCCGTCAACTACCAGAAACCTCACCCCGCTATTCATTGCCAGGGCATAGGTAGCTGCATCAGCGCGCTCACGAACCATCACCGTGCCAAGCGATGGACGCAGCACCTGTAGTTGCGATGCAGCTGCGAATGCCTCGTGCATTTCGACATCGGAACCAATCACAACAAGCCCCTCGCCAGCAGACGCGCTGACGGCCGCGATCGCCTGTCGCGCGGAGGTAACCACCGTCACAGAATTACCCAAAATGATCGAGTAGCGATGCGCCTTTGAGAGAGCCGAAACCCAGAGGACAGTCATCTGAGCGAGTCTTTTCCGAGCAGGGCGAGCTTGATTACCCCGGACCGTTCTGCCACAAGTATGCGCGCGGCATCCGATGGGCTCACGGCAACTGTCACCAGACTCGGTGCCAAGCCGGCGCTCTGGTTTCCAACCGCGAGGATGCGAACGCTCGGAACCAGAACACGAGTTTCAGGCGATTGCGCTTTACCGAAAAAGATCGCAACTTGGCTACCCGGAACCGCGTAACCAGCGACTCTTGCCGCATCGTCCAGATTGATGGTTATTGCAACACTGGCGTCGGGCACCACAAGCGAGTCTTCGCCCACTGGCTTCACAAAGACGGAGCTTCGAATTAGTTGCCCGGCGGGTACCGATCTGTAAAACACCCGGCCACTGGGCACCGTGAATCTGCCAGCGTGCGACTTCGCGAGCACCACATCGCTGGGCAAAGCCGCACGTGGAAAATGCTCAACTCCGATGAGATGGCGTGCAGTTGCATCGGCAAGCGTGAGGCCGCGCTCGATGTTTGCTGAGGCAACCAGCACGGCCACGGCAGACTTGCCTGCCGCCATCCTGTCATCTGCAGTGGACTGGTAGAGATAGACAACGATGCCCGCTAAAACAGCTAGGAGCGAGGCTGCTACGTAAGCGTATTTTGAGAATCTCATTTGGAGCCTAGGGAAGTTTCTTCAACACTTGAAAACCAAGGTTTGGTACCGAAGCCGAGCGACTGATGCCTAAGCCCTGAGCCTGCCCGAATGGTTGCATTATGCGAGTCTTGAAACTGCCAATGATACATAGATTGCTGCTGCAACCTACCCCGCCAGCGCTCGAATAAAACCGGTAGCCGGTTAGGAAAAAGGGCACGAAAGAAACTACCGTCGCCTGACCCGCTGGGTTGTATGCGAAAACTGGAAGTACCGAAACTCGGTTGAGATTTGCGGCGGCAGCTACAGCCAAAACCGAGATTCTGGAAGTGTCTGCCGGGCCTGAAGGCAGCGCAACTGGCGCACAGCCACTCTGGCCGACTGTCCAACACGCAGCGCTCGCGGAAGCTGGATTGAACTGCAACCATCCGTGCGCGTTCGCAGAAAATGCGGCTCCTTCACGATCGCGAAAAGATGCACATCCTGCGCGGGATGGATCATTTCCTAAAAGCGGCGCCTGCACAAAAGGTGCACCCAGCCGGACATCGCAGAGCCCAATCATCATTGGCAGCTGACTGCCCACCGCATAGATCGGCATGGCGTTTGCCTTTCCCCAGACAACCTGTGAGCAACCTCGGTAAACCAGGGGTTCGTGGCCGAGCGCGGCATCGGCCTGGCTCAAGAAGGTTGGGGTCTTGACTGCCTGCGTGTAAACGCGAAGCCATGCGTTTGCTCCCGTAGCGCTTGGGTCTGTGAGGCAACCAACCATCGGTGGAGTAGTTGGATCACAGGCCAACAGCGTTACCGCCGCCGATGACTGCCCGCAGAGTGAACTAACCGTAACCGGCCCGCCCTTCGGGTTTGCAAGTGAGCGTAGAAATTCTGAGTTGCCGGCAGTTGCCGTACCCGCCACCTGTGTGCCGGTGGCTTGGCTTCTCAGCGAAAAGGAATCGGTGAGGCAATCCACTTGCGAGTATTCATCGGCGCAGTGCTGGCCGAGGGCTTCGGCAACCGCCTCTGCGCCCTGACGGACAGCGTGCTTCTGGAGCTGAGCTTGGCCGCCATCGATGACGAGTGCGAGCAGTCCAAACAGAACACCCCCGCAGAGCAGGATGGCAAATATTGGGGCTATCACCCCGGAATCTTCTTTTAGTTTTGACACAACAGTTTCGCCTTCCCCTCGATAGTTATGGTGTCTTGCTGATTGCGGTTGAAGTAGCTGGAGCCTCCCGGGCCAACCAGCGATGGGTCTACGAGCTGGAGAATCAATCCGATTGGCGTGATCCACCTGAAAGTGACCGAGACCCTTGCCATAGCCCGATAGTTGGGCAACGCCGTCTGGCACGAAACCTGGTTGGCCGAGAGGTTGATGCAATTTCCATCTGGGTCGACCACGAATTGCCCTGACGCGGGATCGAGGTATTGGTTCGATTCGCTATTTATTGGGCAGATAAAGCCTTCGACTGAAGCACTGCCAACATCCGAGGTTGGCACCAGCGTCGCTAAACGCACCGTTGCATTTCCTAGAGAGCCGCTTGCGAAACGTGCAACACTGCTCACCCCCTGCCCAAGCGCAATGCTCCGCGCGCCAACCTCGGCGGCGTTGTTGAGAGCCATCTGTACGGTGAGGTAGCGGCCGGCATCCAACATGAAAAAGATCAGGAACAGGAAAACCGGGAGTATGAGAGCGAACTCAACCGCTACCGCTCCGCCGTCGTTGCACTTTCCCCACATCGGCGGATGCAATAGCTACGGGGTTGGCAGTGCGGTCGCAACCTTGTCGAAGGTTATGCCCAGATTGTGCCCCAATAGAGTGACGCCCGAGATGAGCACGACCGCGATTAGGCCAACGATTAGTGCGTATTCGACTGCCGATGCGCCGCGGTCATCTTTGATTGCTCCGCGGATTTGTGAAACGAGTTTCAACATTTTCTTCTCCCCCTGGCCAACACCTTGTTGACCGATAGTTGAGAAAAGTAGCAACGGCCCGCGCCGCCGCAAATAGCGAAATCGGCTGCCTTTTAGAAATGCCGTGATGCCTACCCATTTGACCGCGATGGCTGACCAGACATGGATGCATGTACGCATTCAATTTGGTGATTGAATGAAGCAATGAACTTCGAACTGGCCATGGCAATCGCAACATTTAGCTTTGTCACCTCGGTCACACCTGGCCCAAACAACACCTTCTTGTTGACCTCGGGGGCTAACTTCGGTGTCCGCCGTTCGCTGCCTTACGCTTTCGGAATTCTCTCGGGTTTGTCACTCATCATGATCGGCATCGGTGCCGGGCTTGGTGTTCTATTCGCAACTCTGCCGGTGGTTTATCAGACACTCAAGTACGTGGGTTTTGCGTACATGCTCTTCATTGCCTATCAAATAGTTAGAAGCACTACAAAAAACGAAACAGCCGAGGCCCGCTATGTAGGGTTTGGCCGTTCAACGTTGTTCCAGTTTGTGAACCCAAAAGCCTGGATCGTGACCGCATCACTGATGGCCAGTTTCATCCCGGTGAACGAGGGCTTGGTGTCCACAGTGCTCTATTGCCTGCTTTTCCTCGCCTTTACGTTCCCTGGCGGTGTCATCTGGGCACTGTTCGGACACTCACTTAAGGGCTGGCTCTCGGAACCACGCAAGCGCCGCATCTTCAACATCACCGCGGCTGTGCTTTTGGTGGCATCGATGGTGCCAGTGCTCTTCCTGCACTAGGGATTTCAATCGCCTGCTTGCTTTAGCGGCGATTCTTGCGCCTATACCTAATGAGACTTTCGGTGACGAGTGGCGCAACACCCACGAAATAAATAATGCTCATCGTTGAGTTGCCAGATTGGGCCGCCTCGATTCCGGACCAGAGTATGTAACCGGTGAATGCAATGTCAAATGCAATTCGCCAAGGGCTCACTCCAAGACGCTTGGGGCTAACTTCTGACACCGAAGACTTTTCATTCTCAGCAGACAAAATATGCTCCGTTCTTACTCTTTGGCTCGGCGACTACAACATTTACAAATTTCATCCAGCCGTATACGAGACTTATTGGCCCTCCGACTGAACCAGTCATAGCACCAAGGGTAGCTGTGACCACACGACTGGCTTGAGCGACGCACGTACCTGAGACTGATTTATTTCCTGCTGAAAGCGAGTCATGGTTTCCAGCAATTGAGGCGATGTGCAGCGCATTCGACTTATTCGTCATCGTGGCGGCCTCCGGCGTACTTGCATGTGCCGACGGAATTGCTAAATAGGACGAGATGACCAGTGTGGACATTGTCGCAGCAGCTGTGAAACTGCGCTTATTCATCCGAGTTCCCCCTGTTTCTAGATCGGTAGCCAGTGAGGCATTTTGAAGCCGATGTATGAAATGTAGAGGTAACCACCTAACTGGTTAAGTGCATCACCGTGCAGACAATGTGCCTGCACCCCTTCTAGCTCGGTTAACCATTCAAAAACAAGGAAAGTATTCGTCTCTTTATCGCTGAATAAATTGCGCATAAAAAAAGAGGCCCCTTTCGGGACCTCTTTTTGTTTTGGTGCACCCCCTCGGACTTGAACCGAGAACCCACTGATTAAGAGTCAGTTGCTCTGCCGATTGAGCTAGAGGTGCATGTTGCCAAAAACACGCAACGAGGAAAAACTATAGCAGGAAAAAAGGCGACGGGCAAGATACCAGCTGCTCAGCTGCAGGCTAGGGATATTGACATGCATATTGTTTGACCGCACATGTCTTTTGTCTGGCATGCATATACGCATTTCAAACAGGTGGCCATTACTACAGTTCCAAGAACCGGATCGAAAATGCCTACCTGGCAGACCGGTTAAAAGGGGAGTTCGAAATGTTCATTTTCTTGGCAATCGTCGTGGTCACAGCCATTCTGGTCCTAGTTCCAGCACGACCAGCTCGATAACAATTAGCCGCTCTAGCAATGGACATCGTATTCAACAAAGTTTCTAAACGCTTCGGGAGAAACTGGGCGATTGAAAACCTAAGTTTCACGGCCGAGAGCGGCAAAATCACAGGGCTCTTAGGGCGCAACGGGGCTGGAAAAACCTCAGCCCTAAGAGTTTTGGTCGGGCTAGAGAACGCAACCGAAGGCACCGCAACGATTGGCGGGTCCCTCTTTGATGATTTACCTGTGGGCACGGTTGGCGTTGCGCTAAGTCCTTTTTTCCCTCCCATGCGAACGGTGATGCAGCAACTTTCGCTCTCCGCTCTGGCCGGCGGCGCCACTCGAACCGACGTCGAAAGAACACTGGTTGAAACCGAGCTGGCCGAGGTTTCGCACAAGCGCTGCATGAGCCTCTCGTTAGGAATGAAGCAGCGACTCCTTTTGGCATGCGCAACCGTATATTCGCCAAAAGTTCTTATCCTTGACGAACCGGTTAACGGACTAGACCCCGACGGCATTGTGTGGCTGCATAAATTCCTTAGAACGCAGGCCAGCCGCGGAGTTTCGGTTCTGGTTTCAAGCCATTTCTTGCATGATCTGCAAACCTACGTCGACAAAGTTGTCATTATTCAAAGAACATCTCTCTGGCAGTCTCAATGGCCGGCAGCCGATGGAGAATCCCTGGAAACTCTTTTCAGTAGGGTCACTGCGGGCATCGGTGTCCGATGACGAGTCTTCGAAGTCTGCGGTACGACTTTGGGCTCCTGTCGAATGGTTTCCAGCAATATGCCCTTTCCTACCTGCTCGGATTCTTCGCAATGTCAGTTTCGCTCAGCGCATGGCCAGCAGAGATTGCTAACCCTCTCATAGTTTTATTTCCGCTGACATTGTGCGTTCTTAGTCACATTGCAAGCGAAAAAGCTGACAAGGTTTCCGACCGAAGCGTCCTAGAGCACGGTGGATACCGTCGTCGGCTAACGGTTCGGATTTGGACCACGCTAATTGCAAACCTGCTGTTGGTAGCACTTGGGACCATTGGGCTCGAGGTCATTAGAGATTGGCAAGCGCCAATAAACCCTTCATTCGCAACTGGAGCTCTGGTAGTGGTTCTTGTCTATTCGACCGCGGGCACATTTGTTTCGGCCGCAGTACCACACCCCTTCGTTGCCGCACTCGCGATAGGTCTGCTCATTTTCGCTGGCGGGACAGGCCCAAGGGAAAACTTGGCCATGAAGTCCTTTCTGGCCATAGCGAGGGCAAATAACCTCGAGAGTTGGTCTATTGCTGCTCTCGAGTTTGCTGCCCCTTGGGTGATTGCTGCGATTTTGCTACACAAAGTGGCCTTAGGACGCGTTAACTTGCGTTTCCCGCGATC
>JBEEJV010000044.1:0-11210 GCA_041169005.1 Actinomycetota bacterium | reverse complement strand
GTCTACCAAAGGACTTCGACACCATCGCAGTCTTCGCTAACAAGAAGATGACCGACGATGCAGGCATCTCGGCTGCAACCCTCGCAAACCTCACCTGGAACCCAACCGACGGTGGAACTTACGAGAAGACCATTGCTCACCTAACCGTTGACAAGAACGGCGTACGCGGTGACGAAAAGGGCTTCGACAAGAACAACGTTGCTGTTTACGGTATCTGGATGGAAGGCTCGGGCGGTGGCGATGGTCAGACCCAGTGGTCGTTCCTAGCTGCATCGAACGGCTGGAAGGTTAACGACGGCCCATGGAACACCAACTACCACTACGACAGCCCTAAGTTGGCTGCAACCATCAAGTGGTGGGCTGGCCTAGTAGACAAGGGCTACATGCCTTCGTTCGCAAAGCAGAACGGTGTCGGATGGCCTGACCAGCTTGCAGCTGGCAAGGTTGCAATGGCTACCAACGGTTCATGGATGACCGGCTACGTATTCGGCCTAAAGAACGCAAAGTTCGAGCCAATCCTAGCTGCAACCCCAGTTGGCCCAACCGGCAAGCGTGCTTCGATGTACAACGGTCTTGCAGACAACATCTCGGCAAAGACCAAGCACCCTGCAGAAGCATGGCAGTGGGTCAAGTACCTTGGCTCGGCTAAGTGCCAGGACGTAATCGCTAGCAAGGCAGTTGTATTCCCTGCTATCCCATCGTCGACCGCAAAGGCTGTAAAGGCCTTCACCGCTAAGGGCATCGACGTAGATTCGTTCTACACCCACATCAAGGGCAAGACCACCTTCTTGTTCCCAATCGCTAACAAGAAGAGCCAGATCAACACCATCATCAACCCAGTAATGGACGCGATCATGAGTGGTACCAAGGACGTTTCGGCACTAAAGACCGCAAACGACCAGATCAAGGCACTATTCAAGTAACACCTGAGGCGCAAGCCTAAGAAAGGCCCGGTGGTGGATTTTCCTCCACCGGGCTTTTCGCTTAAATCTGCAACACCAAGAAAAGGTTCAATGATGACCACGGTAACCGCTCACCAATTCGCCGGTCCGCTCTACTACGGAGGCGACTACAATCCTGAGCAGTGGGATGAAAGTGTTTGGCTTGAAGACGTAGCTCTCATGCGCGAGGCCGGAGTTAACCTGGTAACTCTTGGTGTATTTTCTTGGGCGAATATTGAAATCGCCGATGGAGTCTACGAATTCGGTTGGCTAGACCGCATCATCGAACTTCTGCATGCGAACGGTATTGGCATCGATCTTGCCACCGCAACTGCATCGCCACCAGCATGGCTCCTCAAGCAGCATCCCGAAATGGCATCTGTGACCCAAGAGGGCATTCGCCTCTCTCACGGTGGCCGCCAGAACTATTGCATCTCATCGCCGGTGTACAAGGCAAAGTCCACAGCACTAGCTGCGAAGTTGGCCGACCGGTACGGCAGTCATCCGGCTGTTAAGGCATGGCACGTAAACAATGAATACGGCTGCCACAACCCAATGTGCTTCTGCGAAACCAGCGCCGATGCCTGGCGTGCTTGGCTAGAAGCCAAATACAAAACTTTGGATCGTTTGAACTTCGCCTGGGGCACTCATTTTTGGTCCCAGCGCTATCACGCATGGGACGAAGTGAATCCTCCGCGTCAGACGCCTATGGGAACTTCACCGAATCCAACCATGATGTTGGATTTCCACCGTTTTGGGAACCACCAAATCCTGGAACTCTATAAGTCGGAGCGCGATGCCATCCGTGCTTCAGGTGCAAAGCAACCGATCACCACAAACTTCATGTCAATGAAGCACTTCCGATTCCTGAATTACTTCGAATGGGCCAACGAGGTGGACTTCGTCTCTACAGACCACTATTTGATTTCGGCAGACCCTCTGAGTCACGTTGAAATGGCATTCGAAGCGGACATTACTCGCGGCTTTGCCAAGGGGAAACCGTGGCTATTGATGGAGCACTCGACCAGTGCCGTGAACTGGCAGGACGTCAACTATGCGAAGACCGATGGGCAACTATTCCGGAACTCGATTGGTCACATAGCGCGTGGCTCTAACGGGGCTATGTTCTTCCAGTGGCGCGCATCGATTGCCGGCTCCGAGAAGTTCCACTCGGCATTGGTTCCTCACGCCGGCACGAACACTCGTACTTGGAGAACCGTTGTCGAGTTGGGGCAGAAGGTCAAGCAGCTAGAGGCGGTGTCTGGCAAGGAAACTAAGCCGGCGCAGATTGCGATAGTTTTCGATCACCACTCTTGGTGGGCACTTTCGCAGCGCAATCTTCCTTCAACTGACATTGACTATCCGGATCTAGTGCACGAATGGTACGCAGCACTGTACGAGCTGGGCGCTCGCGTGGACTTCATCCCAGCTGGATTCTCTAAGGAGAAGCTGGACGATTATGAAGTCGTATTGTTGCCGATGACCTACCTGCTTTCGGAAGCGGATGAAGACGCACTTATCGCATACGCGAAGAATGGTGGGTCGTTGGTTACCTCATACTTCACCGGCATTTCAGATGAAAACGATCACGTCAAGTTGGGCGGTTATGGTGGACGCCTGGTCCGAGACGCCTATGGGGTGTTCGTAGAGGAGTTTGCTCCACAGAGCGCGGATGCCGAAATAACGTTGGATAACGGGCTTGTGGCAAGCCATTGGCAGCAGTGGGCCACTTCCACGGATGCCGAGTCTGTGACCCGGTTTACCGGCGGTCCAGCCGAAGGATTCGTCGCCATGGCCAAAAAATGGATCGGGCGAAAGCCGTCCTGGTATGTGGGTACTCGCTTACGCCCAGAATCTAACGTTGCCTTCTTCGGCAGCGTACTCAGGGAACTTGGTATCGAAACCGCTGGCGGTAACGGCGTTGAGGTAGTCCAGCGCGGCGATCTCACATTCGTTATAGATCACAACCAGAACACAGTCGAGTGGAGCTGACCATGAGTATTGCGAGCCAACAATCCGATGCGCAGGCTAGTTTCGGGGTTCGGCGTTTTTGGATTTGGCTTGCCGCAATACTTAGTACTGGATTTGCCGTTCGATACGTTCTGGCGTTTGTGCCAATCCAAATTCTTGGCGCACAAGGTCTGAACAACTATGGCTTCAGCTGGGACATGTCGACCTTCGTGGATTGGATGTTCACAATAAAGTCGGCTGGTTTCGAGGCCTACCACGTTGATCCGAGCATCAATTACCCTCCTGTTTTCGCGGATGTTCTTGCCATGCTCAACGGCCTAGGCGACATCTTCAGCGGGGGAGACCCTACAAACGCTCAACGAATAGCAATCGTGCTGCTTAAACTGCCAGCGATAATCGCCGACCTGGGCATAGCCTTCGCGGTAGCGGTGGCAGGACGCAAGTGGTTCAGTCACAAAACCGGCCTATGGGCTGCCGCCCTCTATTTGCTTATTCCAGTGACTTGGTATGACAGTGCGGTCTGGGGTCAGGTTGATTCCATCTCTGCCTTGTTCATGCTCATGGCTGTCATCTTTATTGCAGATCGAAAGCCTGAATGGTCGGCATTGCTGGTAGTGATGGCAATACTCACCAAACCTCAGGGCATCCTCGTCGGGTTGGTCATAGCTCCCATCTTCATAGGACTATTGGCAAAGCGTGAGCTAAAGCTTTGGAGAATCGCGTCTACTCTTGCGTCTGCGGTGGGCTCATTTGCCATTCTGGCGACACCCTGGAATCTGAGGAGTTACAACACCGATGCCTGGGCTAACGTGCCTGTGCTTGGTGATGCAATGGGGCTCTGGATTCAGTTCAAATCAACCGCGGGACTCTTCCCTGTGCTGACCGCGAATGCCTATAACCCTTGGGCTTTAGCCGGAGATGGGGCACTTGCGCCTCAGTTCCAGCACAACATAGCTGCATGGTCTTTGGATAACTTTGAAATCCTAGGGCTGCAGGCAAATGTGTTGGGCAATCTGCTGTTCTTGCTTACTTCCGCCTTGGTTTTCTGGTTCCTGGTGCGCAATCCAAGCGTTCAGAACGCACTTCTTGGGTTCGCGGTCGTATTGGTTGCCTTCTACGATCTTCCAACCCGTGTGCACGAGCGTTACTTAGTCCAGGCTTTTGCTGTGCTCTGCCTGATTTGGGCATCAAAGTTGTGGGATCGTCTCGCGCTAGTTGTTCTGTCCGTGGCTAACGTTCTCAACTTGCACGCGATTCTCTCTAATGGGCTCAATGTGATGTTCCCGCCGATGCCACCGAGCGACGACATCGTGTTCCAGCACCATGGATTGTCACCTGATTCGTATGGAATCGGTGGGGTACCTTTCGAGGCTGGCTTCACCCGGGATACCTGGCTTGTTTACCTGATTATTGCGGTTCAATTCGCAGCCCTCGTTTACCTCATTTGGCAGCTGGTTACAGCTAACAACAAGAAGAAAGTTGCACTTGCATGAAAGCTCAGACTCCACCGATGGGTTTCAACACTTGGAACCGATTCCTAGACTCGAATAATGCGCCAGATTGGGAGGCCATCACTCACAAGTCTGTGGTTGACCTGGCTAAGGCCATGGTCGATTCCGGGCTTAAAGATGCCGGCTACGAGTACTTCGTGATGGACGACGGATTCCAGGGTTACTCTCGTGATTCCAAGGGAAGGGTGCAAGGCCACGCCCGCCGTTTCCGCCCTGGCGTGGAAGAACTTGTTGCTGAAGTGAAATCTTTGGGGCTCAAGATGGGAATCTACGCGGTTCCGGGTCGGTTCACCTGTGGCCAGCAGTATCAGGACTATCACGGACTCGATCTGGGGTCTCTGGGGTATGAAGAAATTGATGCCCAAGCCTTCGCAGACTGGGGCATTGACTACCTGAAATACGACTGGTGTCGGGCACACGTAAACGACGGTCTTGACGCTCCGGCTGCTTTCCGGAAGATGGCTGACGCGCTCGCAAAATATGCGCCAAACATTGTTTACTCAATTTCTGAATATGGTCTTTTTGAATCTCACAAGTGGGCGCCAGAATTCACCAATCTTTGGCGCACCACCGATGACCTGTTTGCGAGTTGGGATTCGCTGGTCAGTACAATCGACCAGCAGATTGGCTTGGAGAGTTACAGCAGCCCGGGTCGCTGGAACGACCCCGACATGCTCCAGATTGGCAACGGAAATCTGACATTCAGCGAGAACCGTGCCCATATGATCATCTGGGCAATTCTGAATGCCCCTCTCATGGCCGGAAACGACCTAGTCAACATGACAGATGAGGTTCGCGGCATCCTCACCCATAAGGGGCTTATTGCCGTCAACCAAGACTGGGGAGGGCGTCAAGGCAAGCTCATAGCTGCCGACGAAGGGCTGCAGGTTTGGGAGAAACCGATGAGTGACGGAACCACCGCACTTGCATTCCTAAACAGGGGAGAGCGCGCAGTGAGCGTAAAGGCTTCGGTTTATGCGGAGGCGGCTACCAAGCTCAAGGATGTTTGGTCTGGCGATGGCGCCTCTGCGGCTGACTCCATTGAGGTCGAACCTCATGGCGCGGCACTGGTTATTGTTTCTTAGGAATAAGTTAACTTTCGACCAATAAACTAAACGAGGATTAAGTTTTTATCTCGTTTCGTCAGGACCTTTTTTGTATAGCAAGCGCGCAATTCTGCTGTGGGAAACCATCGGCATGAGCATTATTGTGACCGCTTTTTTAATCACCCCGACGCTCCATCCCATCGGGCAACCAGTTGTATCCACGCCGATCTGTGTTGGAATGGCCATAGCGCTCACGTTCCATAAGTCCGGCGCACACCTAAACCCCGCTGTCACCGGTTTTTTGACGATTTTTGGCAAGATCAGATGGTCTCGTATTTTGGTTTATCTGGCAGCGTCGTTCTCAGTCGCGCTTGTCATCCCAGGCATGTGGAGATTGCTTTCGAACTTTGGCGTGTTGCCAACTGTGCCGCTGGAGACAGTGGATCCGGGCTTCATGTTTTGGAAAGAGTTGGTCGCAACCATCGCTTTACTTGGCTACATCACGATTTTTGTGTTGCTAGGTAAAGGTGTGTGGACCATAGTTTTCATCCCAATATTCTTGGCCAGCTTCCAGTTTCTCTGGATTGGAGGTGCCGACATGAATCCCACAATTACTGTCGCCATGTTGGTGGTGGGTAAGTACGACCTAGCTTCGTTCTGGGCGCACCTGGCGGGTGAAGTGCTTGCGATGGTTGGTTATTTGATTTGCGGACACGGGCTAGGAAGCATCCGCCGTCTCATGGTTTCGCGCCGTCATCCTGCACTCCTGGTGGATTAGCGAATTTGCCTACCAGGCGCTAGAAGCAGCTCCCTAACAGACCTACTAGCCGAGTGCTGAAACGGTTTTGTGCGCGCCAAACTCAAATATTGACGAGAGCGTCCTCAGGTACTCGGCTGCAAAAACTTCATTCTTTGCCAAATCACCAAAAATCGCCTCATTTTGAATGAAGGCCAACGGGTTTTCACGCTGTGACTTCGCGATAGGAATAAGCAAATCTTTGAGAGGGTCTACGACATCGATAGCGTTGCCTGCTTCATCAATGCCTTCGGCATAACGAGCCCAACTCGCAATAATTGCAGCGCTCCTCGTGATGTCGCGGCCGTTTGCAAGTTGTTCGCGGATGATTGGCAGCAACCATTTCGGGATTCGATCTGAGGTTTCGGCGCAGAGCCGTGCGAGCGTGTCCCGAACCTCTGGGTTTGCGAATCTTTCTATGAGCGTCTTTTTATAAAGCTGAAGATCTATTCCAGGAACCGGACGCAACGTCGGAGAAGCCTCGTTGTCCATGTACTTCATAACGAAGCTCGAGATTGCGGGATCAGAGATGGCCTCATGGGCAAATGTGTATCCCGAAAGATAACCAAAGTATGCAAGTGCTTGATGGCTCACGTTCAAAAGTCGAAGCTTCATGAGTTCATAAGGCTCAACATCTGATACGAATTGAGCTCCCACGGCTTCGAATTCAGGCCGCCCAAGGGTGAACTCATCTTCGATTACCCATTGGAAATATGGTTCCGCAACAACAGGCCAGGCATCTCTAACGCCCAGTAGGTTTGCAACTAATTCGATGTCTTGGGCGGTCGTGACCGGAGTGATTCTGTCGACCATGGAGTTCGGGAAAAGCACGTTATGTTCAATCCAACTCGAGAGGCTCTCATCCTTGAGTTTTGCGAAGGCAAGAAACATTTTCTTCGCAACATTGCCATTGCCTTGAATGTTGTCGCATGAAAGAACTGTAAATGGCTTAAGTCCGCGTTCTTTTCGGCGTCGCAAGCCTTCGATTACAAATCCAAAAACCGTTGTTGGGGTTGCGTCCTTCTCTAAATCAGCTGCAACTGCTGGGTTTAGAACATCGAATTCCCCAGTGACTCGATCAAAGTTATAGCCCCCCTCGGTAATTGTGAGTGAAACGATTCGGGTCGTTTCGTCGGCTAGTTTTTCAATAACCGCCTCAGGGCTATCTGGTGCATAGAGGTATTCGGCAACGCTTCCTATGACGCGAGGCTCCAGTGTTCCGTCGGCATGTTTCAGCGTGAGTGAGTATAGGCAGTCCTGATCGGTTAGGGCGTCGCGCATCCTTAGGTCAAATGGCATGAGTCCCACGCCGCAGATTCCCCACTCAAGAGCCCTGCCCGTTGACATGAGGCTATCTAATGCCATCGCCATGTGCGCACGATGGAAACCGCCCACGCCGAAGTGAACTATGCCTGTTTTTACTTCAGAACGGTCAAAAGAAGGCATCGCAACTCCCGGATTGAGTTCCGAGAGTGACTTAGTGTTCAGGCGGTTCATGAGTCCCTAACTAGATCTGGCTACAGCACCTATGGTTGGTTGCTGGTTTAGGAGTTTTTCAAGACTTCTTCCAAGGTATCCTGCCAACTGGCCGCTAAGGTTCAAGTAAGAGCCAAAGCGGTTCTTGAATAGGAAATCATGGCTCAAAAAGAACAGCAGTCACAGAAAAATACCAAGAAGGCTCCTGCAAAGAATTTGAAGGAAAAGCGCGCCGAAAAGGCTGCGAAAGACCCTAAGAAGAAGTACGACTAAAAACTTCCACCAAAAGAAATGCACCCCTCTCCACGGGGTGCATTTCTATTCTGTGAAGCTAGAGTCTGCGGCTAGATAGACGCTTTACCCACTCAGGATCTTTGTGGTCAAAGAACTGGGAGGCGCCTGTGTCCAGGGCGTTGATCTGCGACATTTCAGCATCAGTAAGGTCGAAGGTCTGGGACTCGAAATTCTCGCGCATGCGTTCGATACGCACAGACTTTGGAATTACGACCACGTCGCGCTGGGTCAGCCAGCGAAGCACTACCTGGCCAACGGTCTTGCCGTGAGCGGCTGCGATTGCCGATAGCACAGGGTTGGTGAACAGATCGTTCTTGCCCTCAGCGAATGGCGCCCATGATTCAATCTGAACACCTAGCTCAAGCATGGTTTCGAGTGCCACCTGCTGGTTTCGGAATGGGTGAGTTTCTACTTGGTTGACTGCTGGCACGACCTTGTTGTTTAGCACTAGGTCTAGTAGACGGTCTGGGGCAAAGTTTGAAACGCCGATGGCGCGAGCGCGGCCGTCCGCGTTGATCTTCTCCATTGCGCGCCATTCCGAGTAGTAGTCACCAAACGGCTGGTGGATTAGGTAAAGGTCTACATAGTCAAGCCCGAGAAGTTCGAGGGATCTCTCGAAAGCACGGTGAGTGTTGCCCTCATCGCCGGCATCTTGAACCCAGAGCTTTGTGGTTACGAAGATTTCATCACGTGGAATCCCGCTGGCGGCGATTGCTCGACCTACAGCAGCTTCATTCATGTATGCGGCAGCGGTATCGATTGAGCGGTACCCAACCTCGAGTGCCTCGGAAACGGCCTTTTCGGTTTCGGCATCTGGAATCTGGAATACGCCGAAGCCAAGAAGCGGCATTTCAACGCCATTGTTTAGGGTTACTGAAGTTTTCATGGCTTCAGAATAAGCCCGCCTTTTGTAGAAAAGTAGTGGCCTGAGGGATGCTACTAGTCACCCTCAGGCAAAAGGCTGGAAACGACATATTCCGCCTATTATCGAGGTATGGATAACCGTAAAGAGGTAAGTGATTTCCTCAGGCAGCTGCGTGCGCGCATAACTCCTGAGCGAGCAGGCCTCACGGTATACGGGGGAGAGCGACGAGTGTCTGGCCTCCGCCGGGAAGAGGTAGCCCAGCTTGCGGGGGTTAGCGCTGCCTATTACATCAAGATCGAACGCGGTGACCTGCGCGGCGTCTCAGAGAGTGTGCTTTACGCAATCATTCGGGCCCTCAATATGGATGAAGCTGAGGCTGCGCATTTGCTCGATCTAGCAAGTACTGCCAATCGCGGGCGGGTAATAACTCGCGCAAGGCCTGAGCCTCAAGTTTCGGCGGGTATTCAGCAGCTAGTTGACACCATGCAAGATGTCCCGGCTCTGGTCATGAACAAATTGAGCGAACCTGTGGCGTCAAACCGTCTGGGTCGCGCGCTCTTTCCAGATCTGTTCCCGGATGGAAAGCCACCGGTCAACCACGCCCGCTACCTGTTTTTAGATGATCGGTCACAGCTGTTCTATCCAGACTGGGAAAAGAGTGCCCGAGAAGCAGTTTCTTCGATGAGACTGATAGCTGGAAAAGACCCAAGCGACAAGGCTTTCAATGATTTGATTGCCGAGCTCACGGCCGGCAGTGCCGAGTTCCGTGAATGGTGGGCAAGCCACACGGTTAGAACCCACACAAGTGGTTCCAAGAGAATTAATCACCCGGTGGTTGGCGCAATGACCATTCAGTTTGAGGCTCTGGCGCTCACGGCTATTCCGGGTATGCGTCTGGTTACATACCTAACCGAACCTGCCAGTTCTTCTGCTGATGCGCTCAATGTGCTTCGCAGTTGGGCGGCGGAGCCTGCTAGCGTTCAAATTTCCTAAGGGCGGCGACGGTAACATCTAGTCATGGTCGACAAGTCTGCTACGGCGAAATCAGTAATCGCGCGTGCGCTTGCTGTTCTAGATGCATTTGACTCAAAACATCGCCATCAGACACTGGCGTCCTTATCGCGGCGATCACACCTTCCGCTCAGCACTACTCATAGGTTTGTAAATCAGCTTGTAGAAGCTGAAGCGCTTGTTCGTTGCTCGGACGGTGCATACGAAATCGGTAGCAAGCTATGGAGCCTTGGTCTGCTGGCTTCGGTACATGCCGATATCCGTGAAATTGCATTGCCCTACATGGAAGACATCTTCAAGCTTGGAGTGGATGCTGTTCAGATTGCTGTTCTTGACGGGCTTCGGTGCTTGATAGTCGATCGAATTGCGGGATCTCGCAGCATGGAAGTTCTCAGTCGCCCTGGTGTTCGATTGCCTCTACACGCCACTGGGGTTGGAAAAGTCCTATTGGCAAATGGTAATCGTGAGCTGCAGGAGGCCACCCTCGCCTCACTTGAGCGAATCACCGATGCCACAATCACCGATCCGAAAGAACTTCGGCGGCAGTTGAACGAGGTCAAGCTGAGAGGGTATGCGACCACAAAGGACGAACTTGCGCTTGGCGCAATCTCGGTTGCCGTTCCCGTTCGAGGATACGGTGGAAAGGTGGTAGCCGCACTGGGAGTTGTTATTCCAGCAAATCAAAAAGACGGTAGTCACCTCGTTCCTGCGCTAAAGGTAACCGCCGATGGGCTCAGTAAGAAAATGGTCGCCGCAGGCGTCGCCAATCGTGCCGCTATCAACCATTAGATTCCCGGCCCGAAACTAGAGCTAAGCGATCCCGAAATAATAATCTTCCACTGAGTGGAAGGAAGTCAGCACTTCTGTACTGCGTTCAAGTTTGCTTGATAGCAAGCAAACCATCGCTGCTAATGAAACATTCAAAGTTTGATTTCCGAGTTGGATTGCACCTCCAGCAAATCCGACATTGAATGGGAATCAGATGCCTCTGGTAGTCCGCGGGACCCCTCGAACTTCGCTCCACATCGTTGATGGCCTGGCCGAGCTAGGCGTTGCAACGGTGCACGAGGCGCAAGGTCGCATTGGCCTCCTAGACCACCGCCTAAGCCCTATTTTCCCAGCCAAAATCGCTGGCAACGCTCTCACCTGCACCGTCGCTCCCGGGGATAACTGGACTATTCATGTGGCGGTTGAGCAAGCGCAACCAGGTGACATTCTCGTCGTCACTCCTACCAGCCCGTGCGATGACGGATACCTAGGAGACTTGCTTGCTGAAAGCCTCATGGCACATGGGGTACG
>JBEEJV010000043.1:0-16266 GCA_041169005.1 Actinomycetota bacterium | reverse complement strand
GTGGGCAGATCGTGCTGACCCTGAAGGGTCGCTTGCTAGCCGACTCCGTGGTTCGCTCGCTAATTGCCTAGGTAATTCGGCAAATTCCTAGGCTTTGATGAACGCATAGAGCGGCCAGAATGCCGCTTTCTGACCATCGCCGGCGGCCACTGCTGCCTTGATGATCTGCACAACCGCGATAATCGCCAGAATCGGCCACATGATGATGCCCACCACAGTGATACCGGTGATGACGTAGCAGCAAATGAGGCTCAACTGATAGTTCAAAGCCTGGCGCATGTGCTGGGTAACAAGTTCGCCGCGATTTCGGAAAATCAGGAATCCCAGTAGCGGTGCAAGCAGTGGGAAGAACAGGCTCAATACGTGAATCACGACCGAAAAAGTGCGCTGATCGCCGTCGCTGAGGATGTCGTTAGGTTCGTAAGTGCTCACAAAGCAAGACTATCGGCGGCAGGCACGCATTTTTGCGCCGCGAATGGGTGCCGAAACGGCGCAAACTCAAGTAAAATTGGCACTCAAGATACCTGAGTGCTAAACGAGGTGACCATGATTCCAGAACGCAGTATCGAAGTGCTACGCGCTATCGTTCAGGACTACATCGCAACTCGTGAACCAGTCGGTTCGAAGGCTCTTGTTGAGCGTCACGGCTTCGAAGTTTCGGCCGCTACCATCCGCAACGACATGGCAATTCTCGAAGAAGAAGAGCTGATTGTTGCCCCCCACACTTCCAGCGGACGTGTTCCGACCGACAAGGGTTACCGCCTCTTTGTAGACCGCCTGAACCAGGTGAAGCCGCTAAGCAACCCGGAGCGCCACGCAATCGAAAGCTTCCTCAGCGAAAGTTCCGACCTAGACGAGGTTCTCGGCAAGTCAGTTCGTATGCTTTCGCAGCTCACCAACCAGATGGCTGTGGTTCAGTACCCAACCCTCGGCCGCGCGTCGGTGCGCAGCGTTGAAGTCGTGCCGGTTTCTGAAACCAAGGTTCTGTTGATTTTGGTCACCGATGCCAACCGCATCCAACAGCATGTTCTCGACCTAGGTGGAGTGTTTGACCAGGCCTTCATCGGCGAGGTTCGCGCCAAGCTCAACACCCTGTTGGTTGGAGCCCCGCTAACCACGGTGCAGGAAAAGCTCACCGCCTTTGAAGAAAGCTTCGCGCAAGAACGCCGTGCGGTGACGGTTGAGGTAGTCAGTCAGATCGTAAACCTCGTCGATGCCAACCGCAGCGAGAAGATTCTCGTTGCCGGTGCCGCGCACCTCGCCCGTCGCGAGAGCGACCTCGGCGGCAACTTTACCGACGTCCTTGAGGCAATCGAGGAGCAAGTGGTCCTGCTCAAGCTCATCAACGAACTTCAGGCCGACCACAACGGCGTCTCGGTGCGCATCGGCCGCGAAAACCAGCTCGACACCTTCAACACCACAACCGTTGTGGTTGGCGATTATCAGAACCAGAGCGCGGAAAGCGCAAAGGTCGGCGTTATCGGCCCAACTCGCATGGATTATTCAACAAACATCGCCGCGGTAAGTGCTGTGGCTAGGTATCTAACCAAGTTGCTGGGCAACTAGGCGAATAGGGAAATACTTTGGCAGATCACTACGAAGTGCTTGGCGTTTCACGTCAGGCTACTCAGGACGAAATCAAGAAGGCCTACCGCAAGCTCGCGCGTGAACTTCACCCTGATGTGAACCCGGCCGAGGAAGCTCAAGAGCGCTTCAAGCTGGTAACCCACGCCTACGAAGTGCTCTCCGATGAAGGCCAGCGCCGGAACTACGACATGGGCGGCCAGGGTGGCGCAGGCGGATTCCCGGGTGGCAACTTCGGCTTCGGCGACATCTTCGACACCTTCTTCGGTGGCGGTCAGTCGCGCGGTCCACGTTCGCGTGCCGAGCGTGGCCAGGACGCACTACTTCGCGTCGAGCTTTCGCTAAAGGAAGTTGTCTTCGGCGTTCAGAAGACCCTCGAGATTGACACCGCGGTAATCTGTAACACCTGTACCGGCACCTGCTGCCGTCCGGGCACCTCGCCAAGTATCTGTGACATCTGTCGTGGAGCGGGTCAGGTTCAGCGCGAGGTTCGCTCGCTACTCGGCAACATCGTTACTTCCCAGCCATGTAACGCCTGTAAGGGATATGGTCAGGTCATCCCAGACCCATGTATCGACTGCCGCGGCCAAGGTCGCGTTCGTGCTCGACGCAACCTGGACCTCAACATCCCAGCGGGAGTTGAAGACGGTCTGCGCCTGCAGCTCGCTGGACAGGGTGAAGTTGGCTTCGCCGGCGGACCTAACGGTGACATTTACGTAGACATTTTGGTTCGCCCAGATGAGGTCTTTGGCCGCGACGGTGACGACCTAACCTGCACCATTGAGGTTCCGCTGCACGACGCCGTTCTCGGTCGTCACAGCCAAATCGAGACCTTCGATGGCCCAATCGACGTTAACGTCGAGGCTGGTGCACAGACCGGCGACACCCTGCACGTGAAAGGCAAGGGTGTTACTCGACTCCGCGGCAACGGCCGCGGCGATCTACTAATCACCATCCAGGTGGTAACCCCAACCAAGCTCGACTCGAAGCAGAAGGACCTGTTCAAGCAGCTCGCAGACCTGCGCAAGAGTGACAGCATTGGCCTCAAGAAGCACAAGACCGGATTCTTCGGTCGCGAAAAGCGCCGCTAAATGGTCCTTCCCCTCTTCCAGCACTCACTAAGCCCGGCCCCAGCGCAGGGTTCGGTCGTGTTGCTCGATGGCGCTGAGGCCAAGCACGCCATTTCGGTTCGTCGCATGCGAGTTGGCGAAGGCATTCAGCTCGCTAACGGAGCTGGTCTGCGCGTAATTGGGAACGTCTCGCGAGTTGACGCCAACGCGCTGTTGGTCGCGGTTGACGAGGTAATCCAAGAGGAAGTTCCGCAGCCTTCAATCACTTTGGTTCAGGCTCTGGCAAAGGGGGACCGCGACGAAATGGCCGTTCAGGCCGGCACCGAGCTCGGCATTTCGGCTGTCATTCCGTGGCAGTCGGACCGCTCGGTCTCGCGCTGGGAAGGCGCCAAGATCGCCAAGGGTGTACAGCGCTGGCAGGCGATCGCCACTGAGGCGGCCAAGCAGGCACTGCGCGCATTCAATCCATCGGTGGCCGAACCGGTAACCAGCAAGCAGTTGGCCAACCTGGTTGCAGATTTCACTCAGGTGCTTGTACTCGACCCGACCGCCGAGATTGGACTTGCGGCCATCGAACTTCCATCGAGCGGAACAATCGCGATTGTGGTTGGCCCGGAAGGTGGCATCACCGATGGTGAGCTTGCCTTGCTCGAGGCCAAGGGTGCCAAGCGCGTTCACCTGGGCGACTCTATTCTTCGCACCAGCACAGCCGGAATGGCAGCAATCGCGGTCATCGAGTCTCGTCTAGGGCGCTGGGCATAGCGCGCATAAACTTCAACAAGGAGGAAGTTTTGGACTGTATTTTCTGCAAGATTGTTGCCGGTGAAATCCCTGCGACCATCGTCGCGCAATCGGAGCACGCGATTGCCTTCAACGACATCGCACCCAAGCAGCCGGTCCACATCCTCGTGGTTCCAAAGGAACACCACAAGAACGTTGCCGAGTTGGCATTTGCTAACCCTGAAGCGCTGGTAGACCTAGTTCAGCTTGGTTCAAAGCTCGCGGATGAGCACACCACCGGCGCATTCCGCTTCACCTTTAACACCGGCGAAGAAGCCGGTCAGACCGTGTTCCACGCGCACGGCCACATCACCAGCACTGTTCCAAAGCAGTAGCCCAGGCCGCAAGCATTCATCGACGAATTGGAATCTGAGAAACCTGTGAAAGTAACCCCAAAGCCAGCCGCGAAGAGCTCGGCCAAGCCTGCGGCTAAGGGCAGCAACTGGCTACAGCGCAAGGTTGAGGTTGGTGAGGCTCAGCTGCTAAACCTTTACGGCCCAGAGGATCAGCTCCTCAAGGTGCTCGAGCAGTCGGTGCCTGAGGTTGAGGTTTTGGTTCGCGGCAACCAGATTCAGCTATCGGGCGACGCCACCCAGGTCAAGCGCGCCGAAGACATCGTTTACGAGATGATTCGCATGACAGAGATGGGGCACTCGCTCAGCGTCCACGATCTTGAGCGCAGTGTTTCCATCCTCGACACCAAGAACTCGCCGCGTCCGGCCGAGGTTCTCAGTCAGACCATCCTTTCTTCGCGCGGCAAGACCATTCGTCCGAAGACAGTTGGTCAGAAAGACTATGTCGACGCCATCGACGACCACACCATCGTGTTCGGCATCGGCCCGGCGGGTACCGGTAAGACCTACCTTGCGATGGCGAAGGCGGTTCAGGCGCTGCAGCGCAAGGAAGTTAGCCGCATCATCCTCACCCGTCCTGCTGTTGAAGCTGGCGAGCGCCTCGGATTCCTTCCGGGAACCCTCACCGACAAGATCGACCCATACCTGCGCCCGCTGTTCGACGCGCTTCACGAGATGCTCGACCCGGATGCAGTGCCAAAGCTCATCGCTTCTGGAACCATTGAGGTTGCACCTCTTGCCTACATGCGCGGCCGCACCCTAAACGACTCGTTCATCGTCTTAGATGAAGCCCAGAACACTACGCCTGAGCAGATGAAGATGTTCCTAACTCGCCTCGGATTCAACTCCAAGATGGTGGTCACCGGAGACATCACTCAGGTCGACCTTCCAACCGGCGTGAGCGGTCTTCGCACTGCAGAAGCCATCCTGCAGAACGTCGACGACATGAATTTCAGTTACCTATCGAGCGCAGACGTGGTTCGCCACTCGCTGGTTTCGCGCATCGTCGATGCTTACTCGCAGTTCGATGAAGAAAACCTAGCCAAGAAAAACAAGCAGCACGGAGGCAAGCGATGAGCATCGAAATGAGCAACGAGACCGAATACCCGGTCGATGAGACTCGCATCTACAACCTCGCCGTCTACGCAATGGACCGCATGCGCTTGCACCCAAACACCGATCTCTACATCCGTTTCGTAGACCTCGAAACCATGGAAGAGCTTCACATTCGTCACATGGACGAGCCAGGCGCAACCGATGTCCTCTCGTTCCCGATGGACGAGTTGCTACCGGGCGACAACCTGAGCGTTGCTCCTGAGGGCATCCTCGGCGACATCGTGATCTGCCCTGATTTCGCATCCGCGCAGGCCGAAAAGGCGGGCCACCCAGCCATCAACGAGATGTTGTTGCTCACCACCCACGGCGTCCTTCACCTGCTCGGTTTCGATCACGCCGAACCGGATGAAGAGAAGGAAATGTTCGGGCTGCAGAACCAGATTCTCGCCGACTTCTACGAGCAGGAAAAAGCTTGATCGCTATCGCCATCGTTCTGATGCTGGGCACCATTCCGGTGGCCATCGTCGAATCTGGCCTACGCCGAGCACTGCAGGCCGACTTGGCCGAGTCTTGGGGTTTCCTTCGTATCGTCATGACAGCGCTATTCGCGTTAGTTGTTGGCCAGGCTCTTGCGCCAAGCGGTTACCTCTGGTGGGTAAACGTTATTGTCGCGGTTGTCCTCACCCTTGTAATGGTGTTTATCACTCAGTTGATGGCCAAGTGGCTGTCACAGGGCGCATTCGGCCAGGCGTTGATGAAGTCCCTCGAGCCAGCGGTCAAGCAGATCAACCTGCTTTTCACACCAATCAGCGGTCCAAAGATTGATGAGTACGAAGAGTTCGAGCAGGAACTCATCGACTCAGTAGAAGACTTCACCGAAACCATCGCCCGCGAAATCATGGTGCCGCGAATCGACATCGCTGCGGTCAACTCCGACGACGATCTAGCCACCGCAATGCGCACCTTCCTTCGCACCGGCTACTCGCGCCTGCCGGTAGAGGGTAAGTCCGTGGACGAAATTCTCGGCGTGCTGTACCTAAAGGATGTGTCGCGCATCCTGTTCGAAGACCCGGAGAAGCGTGCGCTCAAGACCACATCGGTGATGCGCAAGGCAATCTTTATCCCGGAATCCAAGCCGGTAGACGACCTGCTCAAAGACATGCAGACCACCGAAACCCACATCGCCATCATCATCGATGAGTACGGTGGCGTAGCCGGTCTTGCGACCATGGAAGACGTCATCGAGGAGATCGTCGGTGAGATCTCGGATGAGTTCGACCGCGAAATCCCAGACGTGCAGGATCTGGGGGAGAAGCGTTTCCTGGTGAACGCCCGTTACTCCCTCGAAGAGCTCGGCGAACTTTACGACATCGAGCTGGACGACGAGGATGTCGACAGCGTTGGTGGTTTGATTGCAAAGGAACTTGGCCGACTGGCCGTAAACGGAGATAAGGTCACCTATTCAGGCCTGATTCTTACCGTCCACCGAATCGAGCAACGTCGAAAGCGCATTCTTTCGGTTTTGGTTGAACCAACCAGCGAACTCTCCGACGCCGAGAGTGCATTTGAAAATGAGGATAAGCGTGTTTAAAGCAGGATTTGTAACCTTTGTGGGCCGCCCGAACGTGGGTAAGTCCACCCTGACTAACGCGCTGGTGGGCGAGAAGATCGCCATCACCTCGGCCAAGCCGCAGACCACCCGTCGTGCCATCCGAGGAATTGTGCACAAGCCAGAGGGGCAGCTCATCATCGTTGACACCCCGGGGCTGCATCGTCCGCGCACTCTGCTCGGTGAGCGTCTCAACGACCTCGTCGACAGCACCCTCGCCGAAGTTGACGTCATCGGTTTCTGCGTTCCTGCCAACGAGAAGATTGGCCCGGGCGACAAGTTCATCAACGAGCAGATCGCCGGATACCGTCGCGCCAAGAAGATCGCGATCGTCACGAAGACCGAACTGGTCGACAAGCAGACTCTTGCTCTTCAGCTGCTCGCTATCTCGGAGTTAGCTGACTGGGCTGCAATCGTGCCCGTTTCGGCACTCGGTGAAGACCAGCTTGACGTGCTTGCGAAGGTTCTGATCGACCTGATGCCAGACAGCGAAGCGCTGTACCCGGCAGATGCAGTCACCGATGAGAGCCTCGAGATGCGCATCTGTGAGCTCATCCGTGAGGCCGCTCTAGAAGGCGTTCACGACGAACTTCCGCACTCGCTTGCTGTCACCATCGATGAGATCAATAAGCGCGATGACAAGGACATGTTTGACGTTCACGCCAACGTTTTCGTTGAGCGCGACAGCCAGAAGTCGATCATCATCGGTAAGGGCGGCAGCCGTCTGCGCGACATCGGCACCAAGGCGCGTCCAGAAATTGAGCGCCTGTTGGGTTCGAAGGTATTCCTAAGCATCCGCGTGAAGGTTGCGCAGGAGTGGCAGCGCGACCCGAAACAGCTGGGCAAACTCGGATTCTAGGTGCTAACCTAAAAACGTGTTCTGCTTGCTACTACTTAGCGGCCGCGACGAGGCCTAATACGGCCACCCTCGTTGCGGTGCTTGCTGTTGGCTGACAAACCCTAAATCTTTTTATAGAGGACACCTCCAAAATGCAGAACACTCAGCGCCCATCGGGCATGCCGGTTCACAAGTACGTTCCGTTCCACGAACAGATCAAAGTTTCTTTGCCAGATCGCACCTGGCCATCCAAGGTAATCACCGAGGCACCACGCTGGTGTGCGGTTGACCTTCGCGACGGTAACCAGGCGCTCATCGACCCTATGAGCCCAGAGCGCAAGCTAAAGATGTTCAAGTTGCTTGTAAAGATGGGCTACAAGGAGATCGAGGTTGGTTTCCCAAGCGCATCGCAGACCGACTTTGACTTCGTTCGCGAGCTCATCGAGGGCAACCACATCCCAGACGATGTGACCATTCAGGTTCTAACCCAGGCCCGTGAGCACCTAATCAAGCGCACCTACGAGTCGCTCAAGGGCTCGAAGCAGGCCATCGTGCACTTCTACAACAGCACCTCGGTTCTGCAGCGCCGCGTTGTGTTCGCACAGGACAAGGATGGCATCAAAGAGATTGCACTAAACGCGGCTCGCCTATGCCTAGAGCTTGAGCACATGGTGCCTGAGACCAAGATCTTCTACGAGTACTCGCCAGAGTCGTACACCGGCACCGAGCTCGAGTATGCGGTTGAGGTTTGCAACGAGGTCATCGAGATCATCAAGCCAACCCCTGAGCGCAAGATGGTCATTAACCTACCTGCGACAGTTGAGATGGCGACCCCAAACGTTTACGCCGACTCGATCGAGTGGATGAGCCGCAACATCGCTCGCCGCGACAGCGTTTTGATCAGCCTTCACCCACACAACGACCGCGGAACCGCAGTCGCTGCTGCCGAGCTCGGCTACATGGCCGGTGCCGATCGCATCGAGGGCTGTCTCTTCGGTAACGGTGAGCGCACCGGAAACGTAGACCTAGTCACCCTCGGCATGAACCTGTTCAGCCAGGGCATCGACCCACACATCGACTTCTCAGATCTCGACGAGATCAAGCGAACCGTTGAGTACTGCAACCAGCTTCCGGTTCCAGAGCGCGCACCATACGGTGGTGACCTTGTTTACACCGCCTTCAGCGGCAGCCACCAGGACGCAATCAAGAAGGGCTTCGAGCTCATGCACAAGGAAGCCGACGCTTCCGGCAAGCACATCGACGAGCTCGTTTGGGCGGTTCCTTACCTTCCTATCGACCCTAAGGACGTTGGTCGTTCGTACGAGGCTGTCATCCGCGTGAACTCGCAGAGCGGTAAGGGTGGCGTTGCCTACCTACTCAAGACCGACCACAACCTTGACCTCCCTCGCAAGCTTCAGATCGAGTTCTCGCGCGTCGTGCAGAACGTCACCGATGAGGCTGGCGGCGAGGTCACCAGCGAAAAGCTTTGGGATATCTTCACCGATGAGTACCTTCCGGCACCTGCAGAGCGTCCGGAACTCAAGTGGGGCCGCTTCGAGCTAAAGCGCATGCGCACCGCCAGTGAAATGGATGGGGCAGTGCAGCTCGATGTTGTCTTGCGCAACGGAACCGAAGAAGTGACTTGCGTTGGCGCGGGAAACGGCCCGATCAGTGCCTTCATCGACGTGCTGAAGCAGCTTGGCGTTGAGGTTCGCGTGCTCGACTACGTTGAGCACACTCTTGGCGCTGGCGCTGGTGCACAGGCAGCTGCCTACATGGAGCTAGAAGTTGCCGGCCGTACCCTCTGGGGTGTCGGCATCGATGGCGACATCGCGACCGCTTCGCTGAAGGCAGTTATCTCAGGCGTGAACCGCGCGGTTCGCGGCTAGTAAGTATTTTCCGGGCCGGATGAGGCTTTCGGAGGGATTAGGCGGTGGGGCAACCCACCGCCTTCTCTTTTCTGGCGGATACTAAAAGGGTGCCTTTATACCGAGACGAAGCCGTTGTGCTCAGAACCCACAAACTGGGTGAAGCCGACCGCATCGTCACCATGCTCAGCCGTCAAAACGGCCAGGTGCGTGCGGTAGCCAAAGGCGTTCGACGTACCGCCAGCAAGTTCGGGTCACGTCTCGAACCCTTTATGGTCGTGGACATTCAGCTCTTCGAGGGGCGCAACCTCGACACCGTTTCTCAGGTTGAAACCATCGGTTCCTACGGCCGCGAAATCATGGCCGACTATGCCGCCTACACCGCCGCACACGCGATGGTCGAGGCGGCCGAGCGCCTAACCGCCGAATCCAGCAGCACCCAGCAGTATCTGCTTCTCGTCGGTGCACTTCGCTCGCTATCCCGTGCAGAGCGCGACCCGAGTCTCACCCTCGACTCTTATTTGCTTCGCGCGCTTTCCGTCGCCGGATGGGCGCCAAACTTCGATTCCTGCGTCGGTTGCGGTGCTCCCGGCCCGCATCACGCATTCGTGATGAACACCGGTGGCGTGGTCTGTGATGAATGCAAGCCACCGGGTGCTGCCACATTGGATGAAGACACCGTAATCCTGCTCGGTGCGCTATTGGCAGGCGAGTGGGACTACTGTGAGCTGGCCTCCGAACGTGCCCGAGCATCCGCATCGGGTATCGTGGCTGCGTATACTCAATGGCACATTGAACGCGGATTGCGTTCCCTCAACCACGTGGAGCGAGCATGACCGAGAACCTTCCACTCGACTACACCGGCATCTCCGCGCCGGCGTTTGAGGGCAAAGTTCCCGCTCACGTCGCAATCGTCATGGACGGCAACGGCCGCTGGGCCAACCAACGCGGTCTGACTCGCATAGAGGGCCACAAGGCTGGCGAGGCGGCGCTTCTAGACGTAGTTGCGGGTGCTATTCAGGCTGGCGTGAAGCACCTGACCGTTTACGCGTTCTCGACGGAAAACTGGAAGCGCTCGCCCGATGAGGTTCGGTTCCTTATGGGCTTCAACCGCGAGGTGCTTCGCCGCCGCCGCGACCAGCTCAACGCCTGGGGAGTCAAGATTCGCTGGGCAGGTCGTCGTCCTAAGCTCTGGACCTCAGTAATCAACGAGCTTCAGGAGGCCGAGCGCCTCACCGCAAAGAACTCGACGCTCACACTCACAATGTGTGTCAACTACGGTTCGCGCATCGAGCTCGTGGACGCCTTCAATCACATCGCGGCCGAGGTCGCCGCCGGCAAACTCAAGCCTGGGGCCATAACTGAGAAGACGGTACAGCGCCACCTGCTCACCGCCGACCTTCCAGACGTTGACCTATTCTTGCGTTCATCGGGGGAGCAGCGCGCCAGCAACTTCCTGCTGTGGCAGAGCGCTTACGCCGAGTTCGTCTTCTTAGACACTCTTTGGCCAGACTTCACTCGCAAAGACCTGTGGTCCGCGATCGAGACATACCTTGGTCGAAACCGTAGATTCGGCGGAGCGAAAGACCAGCCAAAGCCGTCGGCAAAGTAAACTAGTAGCTTCGGGCGCGGCATCCAGCAGCGTCCAGAATCACGGAGTGAATTTTGGCTACCCCAAATCGTCTAGATGCAGTTATTTCCCTAGCAAAGCGTCGTGGCTTTGTTTTCCAGGCCGGTGAAATTTACGGTGGAAGCCGTAGCGCGTGGGACTACGGACCTCTAGGTGTAGAGCTCAAAGAGAACATCAAGCGTCAGTGGTGGCGCACCATGGTGACCAGCCGCGAAGACATCGTCGGTCTCGACTCGTCGGTCATCCTTCCTCGCAAGGTTTGGGAAGCATCGGGTCACGTTGCTGAGTTCTCAGACCCACTGATCGAGTGCACCTCGTGCCACAAGCGTTTCCGTCAGGACCACCTAGAAGAGGCCTTCGAAGAGAAGAAGGGCCGTGCACCTCAGGGCATGGTCGAGATTCCTTGCCCGAACTGTGGCTCGAAGGACATCTGGACCGAGCCAAAGGCATTCAACGGCCTGCTACAGACCTTCCTTGGCCCAGTTGCCGCAGAAGAAGGCATGCACTACCTCCGCCCAGAGACCGCTCAGGGTATCTTCGTTAACTTTGCGAACGTCCTCGGCGCTTCGCGTATGAAGCCTCCGTTCGGTATCGGCCAGATTGGTAAGTCTTTCCGTAACGAGATCACCCCGGGTAACTTCATCTTCCGTACTCGCGAGTTCGAGCAGATGGAAATGGAATTCTTTGTTGAGCCAGGCACCGATGAAGAGTGGCACAACTACTGGATCGAACAGCGCATGAACTGGTACACCGACCTCGGTATCAACCCAGACAACCTGCGCCTATACGAGCACGCTAAGGAAAAGCTTTCGCACTACTCGAAGCGCACCGTCGACATCGAGTACAAGTTCGGTTTCGCCGGCGGCGAGTTCGGTGAGCTCGAGGGTATTGCCAACCGCACCGACTTCGACCTCAAGACCCACTCGCGCGAGTCGGGTTCGGACCTGTCGTACTTCGACCAGGCCAAGGGTGAGCGCTGGTTCCCATACGTTATCGAGCCTGCCGCGGGTCTCACCCGTTCGTTGATGGCGTTCCTCGTGGACGCGTACCACGAAGACGAAGCGCCGAACACTAAGGGTGGCGTTGACGTACGTACCGTTCTCCGCCTCGACTACCGTCTTGCTCCGGTCAAGGCCGCTGTTCTTCCGCTTTCGCGCAACGAAGACCTTTCGCCGATCGCTCGCAACCTTGCACAGGAGCTTCGCGGTTACTGGAACATCGACTTCGATGACTCGGGTGCTATCGGTCGTCGTTACCGCCGCCAGGATGAGATTGGTACTCCGTTCTGCATCACTGTCGACTTCGAATCGCTCGAAGACCAGGCCGTTACCGTGCGTGAGCGCGACACCATGGCTCAGGAGCGCGTATCGCTTTCGAAGCTTCGTGAATACCTAGGCGCAAAGCTCGTTTCATAATGAACGAAAGCGTTTCGACTGTGTCCGTCCCGGCTCAGACCCCATCGGGTTTGCTGCCGAGGGCGGCACAGCCGCTTAAGTTCGGAAAACTCACCATCGGCACTCCGGTGGTTCTAGCGCCGATGGCTGGAATCACCAACACCGCGTTCCGCCGCCTCTGCCGCGAGTACGGCGGCGGCCTCTACGTTTCCGAAATGATCACCAGCCGCGCGCTGGTTGAGCGCACCGATGAGTCGATGCGATTGATCGGGCACCACCCATCCGAGCAGATTCGCTCGATTCAGCTCTACGGTGTGGACCCGAAGACCATCGGCGATGCCGTTCGCATGCTAGTTGCTGAAGACCGTGCCGACCACATCGACCTAAACTTTGGTTGCCCGGTTCCAAAGGTTACCCGCAAGGGTGGCGGTGCTGCCCTGCCATGGAAGCAAGACCTCTTCAGCGCTATTGTGCAGAGCGCAGTCAAAGCTGCCGGCGATATTCCGCTGACCGTCAAGATGCGCAAGGGCATCGACGGCGATCACCTAACTTACCTAGACGCAGCCAAGGCTGCTCGGGATGCCGGTGTGGCCGCAATCGCTCTTCACGCACGAACCGCGAGCGAGTATTACTCGGGGCACGCTGACTGGTCTGCCATCGCAAAGCTTCGTGAAACCATCACCGACATTCCTGTTCTCGGAAACGGCGATATCTGGAGTGCTGCCGACGCCATCTCGATGGTCCGCCAGACCGGCATCGATGGTGTGGTCGTTGGTCGTGGCTGTCTGGGTCGTCCGTGGCTATTCGCCGACCTCCAGGCCGCCTTCGATGAGTTCCAGCGCGACCCAAACTCGGACGCCGCAATCAATCCAGTTCAGCCGACCCTCGGCCAGGTTGCCAAGGCATTCAAGCAGCACACTGTTTTGCTCACCGAGTTCTTCGACGAAGAAGCCCGCGCGTGCCGCGACATCCGCAAGCATGTTGCCTGGTACTTCAAGGGCTACCCGGTTGGTGGCGAGTTCCGTGCAGCGCTCGCTCAGGTTCAAAGTCTTTCCCACATGGATGAGATTTTGGGCACATTGGATTGGTCAATCCCATACCCTGGTGACGAAGCAGAAGGCCCGCGTGGCCGTCTGGGCGGAGCCAAGCAGTGTTCGCTACCTGAGCACTGGCTCGACTCTCGCGAGCTCAACCCCGAACAGCGTCAGGTTCTTCTCGACGCTGAAATCAACGTCTCCGGAGGCTAAATGTCGCAGCAGGGTTACACCGATTTCGACCAGCAGCGTTTTCTAAACGAGGACCGTCGTCCGGGTACCAACCGTGGTGAGTTCACGCGCGACCGAGCCCGTGTGCTCCACTCATCGGCGCTGCGTCGCCTAGGGGCAAAGACTCAGGTGCTGAGTCCTAGCAACGGTGACTTTGCTCGCACCCGACTGACCCACTCGCTAGAGGTGGCTCAGATTGGTCGCGAGATGGCAGAGGATCTTGGCCTTAGCCCGGATGTTGTAGATCTCGCCTGTCTCGCGCACGACCTAGGTCACCCGCCTTTCGGGCACAACGGCGAGCGCGCCCTGAACGCCTGGGCTGATGATTTCGGCGGTTTCGAGGGCAACGCACAGACCCTTCGCCTGCTAACTCGCATCGAGCCTAAGGTATTCGGGCTGGACGGCCGTTCCTATGGCCTAAACCTCACTCGGGCCGCACTTGATGCGAGCGTCAAATACCCTTGGTCGCGCGCTGAAGCCGCCGCCGGTTTGTTACCTGGACACGCACCAAAGTTTGGTTTCTACGAGGATGACCGCCCGGTCTTCGACTGGATTCGCATGGGCGCCCCGATCGGTCGCAAGTCGGTCGAGGCTCAGGTAATGGATTTCGCCGATGACGTTGCCTATTCGGTACACGACTTCGAGGATGCCATCGTCGCCGGCTATGTAGACCTTGTTGTGCTCGCAGATCAGGGTGAGGAACACCGCCTACTGGAGGTTGCAAGCAAGTGGAGCGGGGGACAGTACCCGACCAGTGAACTTGCCGCGGCGCTGCACCGCCTGCGCGAAACTCCGTATTGGCCTGCCACCTACACCGGCACCCCGAGCGACATGGGTCGCCTCAAAAACCTGACATCCTCGCTCATCGGTGGTTTCGTTCAGCGCACCACCGCGGCAACCACCGCAGGGCAGACCACTCACATCACTCGCTATCAGTCGAATCTGATTGTTCCGCGAGAGGTTGAGGCTGAAATCGCGGTGCTCAAGGGTCTAGTTGCCGTCTTCCTTATGGAGCACGATTCGCGCCGTCCGTTCTACGAGTGGCAGCGTGCAATCCTCACCGAACTGGCCGACGCCCTACTCGCTGCAAACGGCAAGAACCTCGACTCCTACGCGAGCCAGGCCTGGCAGAGCGCAACCACCATCGAGGCTCAGTACCGCGTGGTCGTAGACCAGGTGGCAAGCCTCACCGACCAGAGCGCGATCACCCTTCACCACCAGCTAGTCACCAAGAAGTAAGTGGGCCAAGGCTCACCCTAGGATTGAAGGCATGGCAGGCAAGATTCGAAGCAGCGACATTGACGAGGTCAAGGCGCGCATCAATATTGCCGATGTCGTTGGCGAATACGTTGTTCTGAAGCCGGCATCGGTGGGCTCGCTCAAGGGGCTTTGCCCGTTCCACGACGAAAAATCGCCATCATTCAACGTTCGCCCATCACAGGGCTTCTACCACTGCTTCGGTTGTGGTGAGGGCGGCGATGTTTACAAGTTCATTCAGCAGCTTGAGAGCATTACCTTCACCGAAGCCGTCGAAAAGCTTGCCGCGAAGATCGGCTTCACGCTCACCTATGAATCGGGTGGCAAGGATGAGCCAACCTCGGGCATTCGAAACCGCATCCTCGAGGCCAACGGCCTAGCCGCCGAGTACTACCAGCAGCAGCTGCTAACCCCGGGTGGCGAGACCGCTCGCGAGTTCCTAAAGGGTCGCGGCTTCGATCAGGCGGCGGTAGACCACTTCAGCATCGGCTTCTCGCCAAAGGGTTGGAGCAACCTCACCGACTATTTAAAAACCAAGGGCTTCACCATCGAAGAACTGGTGACCGGCGGCCTCGCGGCCTACTCCGACAAGGGTGGCTACGACAAGTTCCGCGGCCGCGTGATGTGGCCGATTCGCGACGCCGGTGGCGCGGTTATTGGTTTCGGAGCGCGCAAACTCTTCGATGATGACAACGGCCCTAAGTACCTCAACACCAGCGACACCCCGGTCTATCACAAGTCGCAGGTGCTCTATGGAATCGACCTCGCGCGCAAGGACATCACCAAGAAGCAGCAAGTGGTTGTGGTTGAGGGCTACACCGATGTGATGGCCTGCCACCTTGCTGGCGTTACCACCGCAGTTGCTACCTGTGGAACCGCGTTTGGCGACGACCACATCAAGATTTTGAACCGCATGCTCACCAACGACTCGACTCCTGCCGAGGTCATCTTCACCTTCGACCCGGATGCCGCCGGCCAGAAGGCTGCAATGCGCGCGTTTGAGGACAGTCACAAGTTCGCGGCTCACACCTTCGTGGCAATCGGCCCGGATGGCCTGGACCCTAGCGATCTTCGCCAACAAAAGGGTGACGAAGCCGTGGTGCAGATGATCAGCACCAAGCGCCCGCTGTTCGAGTTCGCGATTCGTCAGAAGCTATCGCTGCACGACCTCAACACCCTTGAGGGTCGCGTTTCGGCTGTGCGTGCCGCTGCCCCCGTCATCGCAAGCATCAAGGACGAAGCACTTCGCCCCGCCTATGCCCGCGAGCTCGCTGGTTGGGTTTCGTTGCCGACCGATGAGGTGGCCCGCATCGTTGCCGAGGCAAGCAAATCTCACAAGGCCGGAGCGGTTTCCGGAATGCGCACCGATGTAGGCGCTCGTGCAAACTCAGACTCGCAGTCAGATTCATCGCAGGCTGCTTCATCCCAGATGTCTACAGGGGAGCAGGCTGCCCAGGGCATGCCAGCGCCGGTTGCCTACCCGCCGGTAAATCTTTCAGACCCGATCAACATCGTCGACCGTCAGACCCTAGAGGTGCTGGTCCAGTGCCCACAGGGCTTCA
>JBEEJV010000042.1:0-9446 GCA_041169005.1 Actinomycetota bacterium | reverse complement strand
CTGGCCTCGTCGCCCGATACGGAGGTTGGTTTGAGCCATCCACACGCTCGACTCACAGGAGGTTGGGCTGCAGCTATTGCAGCAATCGGCCTCGCGTTTGCAGTCCTACTAGGCGCAGTCCCGCAGGCACATGCCGCGGATGCTACCTGTCCAGCTCACGATGTGTCTGCGGCATTCATGGTTGAAGGAACGCTGATTGATAATGACAAACCTGTCGAGGGTGCGAAAATCATCATCACCGGAGATGATTTCACAACCTGTGGCGTTACAGACGCCTCTGGCTACTTCATAATTGACACCCCAAAGGGCGGAAATTTCTTTGCGTCGATTGACAAGAGCACACTTCCAAGCGGCGTAACTATCGCCGACGCAGACAACAAGATTCCAGTAGATCTAGTCTCCACTAACGACCAGTCGGTGCTTTTCCCACTTGCAGAAGGTGCATCTACCAGCATTAGCTTCGCAGACCAGCTACTAATTTTTGGCTGGCAGGGTCTCGACTTTGGCCTGATGCTAGCGCTCTGCGCAATCGGCGTTTCGCTTATCTTCGGTACCACCGGTTTCAGCAACTTTGCTCATGGTGAAACTGTTTCACTCGGTGCGTTGCTCGCATGGTTCTTCACGGCAGTTCTACACGTACCTGTGCTACTTTCGGCAGCGCTAACGGTGGCAATTGTTGGCGTCTATGGTGTGGCTCAAAACACACTCATTTGGAAGCCACTGCGCAAGCGCCGTCTCGGCCTCAACCAGACGATGATCGTCTCAATCGGCTTCGCAATGGCTGCTCGCTACATTCTGATGATTGTATTTGGTTCGGACACCAAGGACCTTGGCGGCAACAGCACCCCGGTAACTATGGGACCTATCCACACGACTAACATCGCGGTTATCTCGGTGATCGTAAGCAGCTTGGTTCTAGCGGGTATCGCACTGTTCCTCACTAAGACTCGCATCGGTAAGGCAACCCGTGCTGTGTCAGACAATGCGGCTCTGGCATCTGCAACTGGAATCGACATCGAAAAGATCATCCGTTACATCTGGATTCTGTCGGCTTCGACTACTGGACTTGCAGGTATTTTGTTCGGCCTTCAGTACCAGGCAAACTGGTACACCGGTGCCAGCATCCTGCTTCTAATGTTTGCAGCTACAACACTCGGTGGCCTTGGAACAGCTCTGGGTACCGCAATTGGTGCTTTGGTTATTGGCATGGTTGTCCAGGTTTCGGCCATGTTCATCCCAACCGAGTTAACCTACGCATCGGGTCTCGTAATTCTTATCCTCACCTTGCTGATTCGCCCACAGGGCATCCTTGGTAAGAAACAGCGTCTGGGCTAAAGGAGAAAACTCATGGATTTAACACAGATTCTTCTACTGCCACTTAGCCAGCTATTTGCAGCCACCACGGCTGCATACGTGCTCTGTGCGCTTGGTATTGCGCTGCACTTCGGTTACACCGGTCTGCTCAACTTCGGTCAGGCAGCCTTCGCCGCAGTTGGCGGTTACGCTTTCGCTATTGCCGACAAGACACTAGGCCTTGGCATCTTCGGATCGCTTCTTTTCGCCATTGGATGTGCGATTGTTTACGCGTTCATCTTGGGTATTCCAACCCTGCGCCTTCGCGCCGACTACCTCGCTATCGTTACCATTGCAGCCGCCGAAACTTTCCGTTTCGTAATGGTTTCAGGTCAGCTTGGTCCATGGTCTGGTGGCTCTGAGGGTATCGATGGTTGGGGTAAGGACTTCTACGACCTAAACCCGATTCCGAGTGCCGTCTACAACGTCTTCGGCATCCCCCTAACTGAACGCCAGCTCTGGGCCGATATTGTCGGTTGGGTTGTTGTTGTCATCTGTGCACTTCTCATGGTTGTGCTAACCCGCAGCCCTTGGGGTCGTGCGCTAAAGGGTATCCGCGAGGACGAAGACGCAGTGCGCTCGCTAGGTAAGAACGTGTTCGGCTACAAGATGCAGTCGCTCATCCTCGGTGGCGTTTTCGGCGCCCTCGGTGGAGTTGTGTTCTCGTTGAACAGTCAGACCGTACAGCCAACCGTCTTTGGAACAAACTTCACCTTCATGTCTTGGACACTTCTTCTGCTCGGCGGTGCCGCCACCGTGCTGGGTCCAATCGTGGGTGGAATCGTCTTCTTCGTTATCTTCCTGTTCCTGCAGAATCTTTTGATGGGTCTGCAGAGCTCAGGCATTCTGCCATTCATCAGTGGAGAGCAAGCAGCGCAGATTCCATTCGTACTTATGGGTATCACTCTGATGCTGCTAGTCATCTTCAGACCACAGGGATTCTTTGGAAACAAGAAGGAGAGTCAGATCAATGGCTAACGACATTGCAAAGGGCTCTATTGAGCCTGGCTGTGCCAAAATCGACCCGATTCTGGTTGCCGACAACGTAACCCGCACTTTCGGCGGAAACAAGGCCGTAGACGTTGCTCACCTCGAGATTCCTCGTGGCAAGATCACCGCGCTTATTGGCCCAAACGGCGCCGGAAAGACCACCCTGTTCAACCTGCTGACTGGTTTCGACAAGCCAAATACTGGTTCGTGGAGCTTCGCCGGAAAGGACCTTGCAGGCGTTGCCCCAAACAAGGTTGCCCGTATGGGAATGGTCCGCACCTTCCAGCTAACCAAGGCACTGAGCTTGTTGACCGTGATCGACAACATGCGTCTCGGAGCCCAAAACCACCCCGGTGAAAGCTTCCTCAAGTCACTCATCAAACCGCTGTGGATCAAGCAGGAGCAGGAAATCACCGAGCGTGCTGACGTGCTTCTCAAGCGCTTCAAGCTCGATGCCAAGCGCGAAGACTTCGCGGCAGCCCTTTCGGGCGGTCAGCGCAAGCTGCTAGAGATGGCGCGCGCGCTAATGAGCGAGCCAAAGCTTGTGATGCTTGACGAGCCAATGGCAGGTGTGAACCCTGCACTTACCCAGAGCCTCCTAGAGCACATCAAGGGTCTAAAGGAAAACGGAACCACCGTGCTTTTCGTTGAACACGACATGCACATGGTTCGCCACATCAGCGACTGGGTAGTTGTAATGGCCGAAGGCAAGATTGTTGCCGAAGGTGAACCAGATGTTGTTATGAAGAACCCTGCGGTTATTGACGCGTACCTCGGTGCGCACGCAAACACCGACCTTGGAACTGTGTCGATTGAGACTGTAAAGGACGGCGAGTAATGTCTGAAAACCTATTGAGCGGCGCCTTGGCCCGCGAGAACGCAGTTGTTTACGTTGAGAACGTAGATGCCGGCTACCTGCCAGGAATCAACATTCTGAACGGCTGTTCGCTTGTTGCCAACAAGGGCGAGCTAATCGGCATCATCGGTCCAAACGGCGCAGGTAAGAGCACACTGCTAAAGAGCATTTTCGGCCTAGTCAATGTTCGCTCTGGCAAGGTTTGGCTAAATGGCGAAGACATCACAAACCTGAAGGCAGACAAGCTAGTCAGCAAGCGTGTGGCATTCGTTCCTCAGACCAACAACGTCTTCCCAAGCCTGACTATTCAGGAGAACCTTGAGATGGGTGTTTTCCAGAACCCAAAGAGCTTCAACGAGCGTTTTGAGTTCGTGACTAGCGTCTTCCCAGACCTCGGTAAGCGCCGCGCTCAGAAAGCCGGATCGCTTTCGGGTGGTGAGCGCCAGATGGTTGCAATGGGCCGTGCACTGATGGTTGACCCTACAGTTCTTCTGCTAGACGAGCCATCGGCTGGTCTGTCGCCTGTTCGCCAGGACGAAGCATTCCTACGCGTTAAGGAAGTCAACAAGGCTGGCGTAACCGTTGTAATGGTTGAGCAGAACGCTCGTCGCTGCCTACAGATTTGCGACCGCGCATACGTACTAGACCAGGGTAAGGACGCACACACCGGCACCGGCCGCGACCTGCTAAACGACCCTAAGATGATCGAGCTTTACCTAGGTAACCTAGCCGACCTCTAAACCTGCTTGAGCGGCCTACGGGCCTAATAAAGCGCTAAAACGCCTCGTCCACAAGGATGGGGCGTTTCGCTTTCAGTGCGAATAGGGCAAGCAGCCCCAAGGCTTTCACCCTGGGGCCACTCACCCGGGTTACCTAAAGATGACAAGTAGTTCGATGATCAAAACGATCACTTTTACCACCGTCAGAGTTAGGTCCAGGACGTGCCATTTAGACATGTCCTTCTCCTACGTTTGGGTGCGAACCAAAGCATCGAATCGGTGCAAAACCGCTTGCCGTCCGGCGAGGGTTGTGCTTATACTCTTAGAGATTTCATCTCTTCGGAGCTTAGGTCCGATTCGACGCCCTCTTGAGTGTCAAACTTTACCCCCAGCTGTAACTGGGGGTTTTGTTTTTAACTGGACTGAACAAAGCCGCACTTTCTGCCAGTTATTCAACAGAATCAGAACAACCAGCCTTGGAACGAGCCATCGAAGCAATCTGTGAGTTAGTCGGGTTTGGCGGCGGCGACAACGCCTGGGCTACCCGCTCAAAGGAAAATCCCCTCGGGCCTAAGCCCGAGGGGATTCCGCGTGATGCGAGTATTACTTGACTGAGTTAGCGGCAATAACCTTAGTTAGAACGCTTACGCCAGTTGCGTCGTACTTGAAGACACCGATGGTTCCAGCAGCTGGGTCACCGTTCTTGTCGTAGTCGATTGGACCCGAAACACCGTTGTAGTCGATGGTCTTGCCAGCCTTGAGCGCCTTGACGCCAGCAGCAAACGAAGTGACCTTGACCTTACCAGCGGTGATGCCAGTTAGCTTCGCCTTGATCGATGCGCCATCGTTCTTGCCAGCTGCCACTGCAGCAAGTGCTGCGGTGATTACTGCGTCGTATGCCTGAGTCGAGTAGGTGAAGTCGGTTAGCTTCTTACCGTAGTGCTTCTTGTAGCTAGCAGCCGCACGAGCAGCAAATGCCTTGTTCTCACCAGCGGTTGGCTCAGTTGCCTTAGCGCCGTTTAGGTAAGCAGCAAATGCGTTGGTGCTGTAGTTCTTGTGGTTACCGTCTACTAGGTAGATCTTGCTACCGTCGAAGCCAGCGGTCTGAAGCGCTGGGATAGCCTGTAGCGACTCGTCGTACGAGACAAGAGCAATAGCGGTTGGGCCACCGGCAAGTGCCTGCGATACAAGCGACGAGAAGTCCGAAGCACCGGTGCTGAACTTAACCGAAGCGGTGATGGTTCCACCCTTAGCCTTGATGGTCTTCTCTAGAGCTGCGTCAAGACCAGTTCCGTATGCGCTGTCCTGGTAAAGAACTGCTACCTTGCGGTTACCGTCTGCGATGATCTGGTTTCCGAGGATTGCACCCTGGAATAGGTCGCTAGGAGCGGTGCGGAAGTAGTATCCGTTGTCTGGCCAGTCGGTTAGACCTGGGTTGGTGTTCGAAGGCGAGATCATTACAACCTTGTGAGCAACAATGTTGTCGATCGCGTTCTTGGTGTCGCTCGACGAAGCTGCACCTAGGATTACGTTTGCGCCCCAGGTAAGAAGAGTGTTAGCCGAGTTCTGAACGACAGTTGGGGTGCTCGAGTCTGCTTCGTCTGCAACCTTGAACTGTACCTTCTGACCGTTTACGCCGCCTGCAGCGTTGATGTCATCGATAGCAAGCTGGTAACCAGCCTTGATTGGTGCACCTAGGAAGGCTAGCGAGCCGGTCTCTGGGTTTAGTGCACCGAACTTAAGTGGTGCGCTAGCGGCCTGAACTGGCAGAGCAGCACCTACGGTTAGGGCTGCTACAGCTAGTGCTGCTACAGCACCAAGTGCCTTGCGAGTGTGGATCATATTCAACTCCTGTGTTGATTTGGCCCAAGTGGAAAACTTGGGCATCTCGATTAGTTTACGACTAGATAATCGTTCTAAAACACTCTCTTACGCTTTGTAACAAAGCCTTAATAATCGTCAAAATGCTCTCCTGCTTAAAACACAATGGGTGACCCCGAAGGGCCACCCATCCTGAGAGTGTTTTGAGTGAACGAAGTGGCGCTAAGCCAAAAACTTAGTTAGCTACGAAAACGTCGAAGTTGTAAACGTCCTCGTCGCCGTTCTCAGCGGTAACGGTGATCGAAACGATGTTGTCACCCTCAACTAGACCGGTGTTGCCGTCTACTGCGTAGGTAACGTAAGCGCTCTTGAAGTTAGCCGATACCTTCACCGAGGTGGTGCCAGCCGCAGCTAGGTAGGTTCCACCGTCTAGGATGCCAACGCCGTTGATCGAGAATGCGCCAGCGGTCTCGCTGCTTGCAGCGATAACTACTAGACCGTCGAAGGTGTCGCCAGCTGCGCTGCGAACAACTAGGCTCGAGCCCTTCTTAGCGATGTAGCTTGCAGCATAGGCAGCAAGTGCCTTCGATGCAGCCGAAGCCTTCTTGTAACCGGTTACTAGAACTGCGGTGTAGCCGTTTGCGTCTGCTTCCTTTACAGCAGCAGCAACTGCCTTCTTCTGTGCAGCGGTAACGGTTGCCTTTGGCGCCGAAACAGCGGCTACTGGTGCTGCGTGAGCTGCGGTAACCGAGGTTCCTGCGAACAGTGCTGCAGCTAGAACAGCCGATGCGATGATCTTCTTTGACATGTGTTTTCCTTTTAGTTTGGTTTAGTCGGGTCTGGCAGGCCGGCCGATACCGCATCGAGCGATTCTGCTCGAAGAAGTTCAGGCAAGCCAGTCAGCGAAGTTAGTGAGCCCTGTGAGTCTTGGCGAAGCAGGTAGCGAGCAACAGCGTGCGCAACCTTGGTTGCCTTGGTGCCGGTGCCGCCCTGTGCGCAAAGGCTTAGGTTTAGCGGGTAAATCGCGTCGTACGGAGTTGGCGCTACGTCCGAGCCCTGAGGGGCGATCGGCTTGGCGTTGAAGTCCAGGCGAACCGAGATGCCGTTGTTGGTCTTGGTGCTAACCAGCTGGGTGCCGGCAGAGCCAATTCCCGTGACGTCTGGCACTGCGCCAATTGGGTCCTTAGCAGAAACGATTGTTGCGGCTAGTGGTGGAACCATTGCGTTCACGGAGTAGACCGAGAAAGTCGAGAAAGGAAGCAGGGCAACCGAACCATCCGCTATTTCACCTAGGTCTGCGGCAACAAGTCCGCTCTTAGGCTTCAGCAAAGTGGCCTTGAAAGCCTTGCCAGTCACGTGCTGGTACCAAGCTCCGAAAGCCTTCAGTGCAAGCTTGTCGGTGGTTGGAACAACAGTGATCGGCCCTGTTGCAACCTCTGACCCCGCATTGTCTGCGGTGATCTTCGGGTCATTCCAGGTGGTAATCGAACCGTCAAAGATGCCCGCAACAGTTGCCATGCTAAGGCTCAGACCAGCGGCCTGGCTAAGCGAAGCGGCTACCAAACCGGCGTCTAGAGCGTAAGGAACGGTGGTTACCGCCTTGCACTCGGTGGCTGCAGGGTTTCCAGCACCGATGATGAGATCGTTGGTGGCTGCGGCTGACGCGTCGGTTCCCGATGCTACCGATTCGAAGCTCATGTCTGGGCAAACGCCAGTCATTGAGTCGTTGAGCATTGGGACTGCATCGGCCACTGCTTCACCGCTTGATACGGTGGCGCTTCCGCTGATGCAGGTGTAGGTCTGTTCGAGCAACGCCGCCTTAACCTCAGGAGGCATTGGCGGGGTGCAGGCCGTTAGGGCCTGGGCGGAGACGCCCAGAACCACTAACAGCTTTGCAACTTTGAGCATGTTCATTACTTGATGGTTGCTACTACAGCCTTGGCCTTAGCCGAGATTGCACCGGTTAGCGATACGTAGCCAAGCTTTGCAGCGTTTGCTGGTACACAGCTGGTTAGCACGTAGCTCATGAAGCCCTTTACGGCTGCACCGTTTTTCGAGGTTTCGGTTGGAACTACCGCGTAGGTGATAACCGAAGCGTTGTAACCGCCAGGAACCTTCTTAGCCCAGTCGATTGCAACGGTACCGTCGTTGTTTACAGCCTGCCCAGCAAGGAACTTAGACGCACCTGCAGTGGTTGGCTTTACGAACTGGCCAGCAGCGTTCTTCACGGTTGCGTATGGAAGGCCTGCTGCAACTGCGTCTGCAAGGTCAACGTAACCGATGGCGCCAGCGGTCGACTTCACGTTGCTAACAACGTTTGCCGAGGTAGCGCCACCAACACCTGCAGGGGTCGACTTGCCGGTTGCGGTGGTCCAAGTCTGGTCTGCGGTCCAGCCGGTTGCCTTGTTAGCAACTAGGTAGCCAGAGAAGTTACCGTTGGTACCCGACTTGCTGCCGCGGTACTCAGGAGTGATTGCGGTTGCAGGAAGCTTTACACCAGGGTTTAGCTTTGCGATTGCTGGGTCGTTCCAAGTCTTTACAGTTCCCTGGAAGATCGCACCGATGGTGGTTGCGTCTAGGCGTAGGTTCTTTACACCGTCAAGGTTGAAGATGATGGCGATTGGGCCACCAAGAACTGGAACGTAAGCGTAAGCACCTTTTGGCTTAGCGTCTGCCGAACCGTAAGCGCCGTCCGAGCCAGCGAAGTCGAAGGTACCGTTAGCGAAGTTGGTACGACCGGTACCCGACGACGAAGCGGTGTAGGTAACGGTGGCTGCCGAGTAGTTTGCAGCACAGGTCTGAAGCATCTTTGCCGAGAACGACGAACCACCGGCGGTGACGTTGTCTGCAGCGTAAGCAGGGGCGGCAACTAGAGCCGAGGCGGTGATTGCAACTGCGGCAGCTAGGCCAGCGATCTTGCGCATTAATTTCTCCTTGTAAATGAGTCCGTTTTGCGGATATTTCAAGGATGACTTTGCAAAGTAAACAGCAAGTGGTTCACCAAGTGATTACTTGGCAAAGTGAAGGTGAACACTTCGTTTACCTTCGCGCCAGTGCTAGCCGAAGTGACCGTTTACGTAGTCGTTGGTACGAGCGTCGATCGGGTTGTTGAAGACGTCTTCGGTCGAACCGAACTCAACAACGCGGCCAGGGTTGCCATCCTCTGCGAGGAAGAATGCGGTCTGGTCCGAGATGCGCTGCGCCTGCTGCATGTTGTGGGTAACAATGACGATGGTCATCTCAGGCGAGAGCTCCATGATGGTCTCTTCAACGCGGCGGGTCGAGCCTGGGTCCAGTGCCGAACAAGGCTCGTCCATTAGAAGAACTTCTGGGTTCATCGCAAGCGAACGCGCGATGCAAAGACGCTGCTGCTGACCACCCGAAAGCGAAAGCGCAGGGTCGCCTAGGCGGTCCTTTACTTCGTTCCAGATTGACGCACGGCGAAGCGAGGTCTCAACCAGCTCGGCTGCATCCTCGGTCTTGCGACCCGAAAGCTTCAGACCCGAAAGCACGTTTTCCTTGATGCTCATGGTCGGGAACGGGTTTGGCTTCTGGAAGACCATGCCGATGTTCAGGCGAACCTGGGTTGGGTCCATCGAAGGGTCGTAAATGTCCTGGTTGTCCAGCAGTACCTGGCCGCTGAAGCCGGCAGATGGGATCAGCTCGTGCATGCGGTTCAGGGTACGCAGGAAGGTGCTCTTGCCGCA
>JBEEJV010000041.1:0-8848 GCA_041169005.1 Actinomycetota bacterium | reverse complement strand
CGTGCGGCCGATTCGGCAAACACCGCATACACGCTCGACCAAGTGGAAGATATTGTTGAACACTCGACGAGAGAAGGTGTACTCAGCGACACCAGTGGCGCAATTAGCAACACCTTCGAGTTCACTGAAAAGCAGGTAGACGACATCGTGGTGCCGTTGGCAAAGGTGATTGCGCTGCCAGTCGAAGCCACCCCTGCCGATGTGGAACTTGCCGTCAAGGATCATGGATTTAGCCGCTATCCGCTACTTTCAGCGGATGGAGGGCTGGCCGGTTACGTGCACATCAAAGACGTGCTCGACCTCGATGACGACGAGTACAACTCTCCGCTACCTACAAAGCGACTGAGAACACTTATTGGTTTTGCAGACACCACTGAGCTTGAGGACGCTTTAGCGAGCATGAGACGAGGTGGCCACCACCTTGGGAAGGCTTATAACTCGCTAGGTGAAGTGACCGGCATTATCTTCCTCGAAGACATTCTGGAAGAGTTAGTTGGCGAAGTGCAAGACGCAACAAGGCGTAACTAAGCCTTATTTTCACCAAGAAGCGCGGGCGTAAGGAGCCGGCCAATTTGTTGTGTTGGTTCCCAACTTATGTGCAGCGCGTGCCGGCCAGAATGGATCGCTCAGGGCTGCGCGAGCAATAGAAACAACCGAGATTTGGCCGCTCTGGAGAATTTCTTCGGCTTGCTCAGGCGTAGTGATCATCCCAACCGCACCCACGGGCTCACCACTGTGTTCCGCGACGAACTCGGCAAGAGGCACCTGATATCCCGGACCAATCGGAATGGTGACTCCAGGGATTAGCGCGCCTGAGGAAATATCGTAGAAGTCGGCACCCGCGGCGGAACACCATTTAGCCACCTGGGCAATGTGTTCGACCTTGAGGCCAGCTTCGTGGTAGTCGGTCGCGCTGAAGCGCACCATCACTGGGTAGTCTCCGCCAACGCGTGACCTGATGGCCGCTACTACTTCGAGAAGCAATCGCGCCCTGTTTTCTTCATTGCCGCCGTAGTTGTCTTGACGATTATTTGTAAGCGGCGAGAGGAACTGGTGCAAAAGGTAACCGTGTGCGGCATGAATCTGAACTGCGTCGAAACCGGCACGCTTGGCGCGCTCGGCTCCATCGGCGAAGGCTTTCACGACCTCTGGAATCTCAGCGGTATTTAGTTCTCGTGGCGGCAAATAGCTTGGGAACGCGTCTGAAGTGGAGCTGATCGTCTGCCAGCCGCCCTCGTCGATGCTCAGAGTCTTGCTTTCGTAGCCCGGCCATCCCCGGTTAGTACTGCCTTTTCGGCCAGCATGCGCGAGTTGGAGGGCAATCATGGTGCCTCGGTCGTGGACTCCATCTGTCACGCGCTTCCAGGCGGCTACCTGATCCTCGTTCCAAATGCCTGGGCACCAAGGAGAAATGCGGCCCTCAGGCGTTACGCCAGTTGCCTCGGCGATGATTAGCCCGGCTCCGCCGGCCGCAAAGGTGTTGTGGTGAACAAAGTGGAAATCGCCAACAATGCCGTTTTGATCGTCGCAGGCATACATGCACATGGGGGCAATCCAGATTCGGTTCGCGAACTCAACTTCACGGATTCGAATCGGTGTAAACAGCTTCGTCATTGCAACTCCTGAGTGGGTCTTCGGTCCATCTGACCCGTTCTGTTCCTAAGTCTAAGTGTGACTTGGATGAGCTAGTTTTGGATTATGAACTCGGAGGCTGGCAAAGGCGTTTTTTCTTCATCGCTCCGGCGTTATGCGGTCTCTAGGGTTGTTGCCTTTATAGGTTTCATAGGTGCAAACCTGGGTCTGATTTGGATTGGTCTTCATGGTGTTGCCACGCCGATGGGTGACATCATCTATGCCTACGAGCCTTGGGTGCAGCGCATGCTTCAGTCGGGGCAGTTGCTCGGCCTGCAGCAACCTTGGGTTTATCCGTGGCCCAACCTGCTTTTAGTATTTGGCCCTTCGTTGCTGGGAAGCGACTACCAAACTGCCTGGCTCTTCGAATCATCTGCATTCTCGATTGTTTCGGCGCTGGTTCTGCTACTTGCAAAGAACATTGATTCTCACCGAAAGGTGATAGCGGTTTGGTTCTGGACAGCTTCTTTGATTCTGTTAGGCCCAGTTTCAGTGAGCCGTCTCGATACTTTTTCGGTTGCGCTCGTCGTTGTTGGCATCGTCGCTCTGGTGCAGTTAAGGCCGCGTATTGCGACGGGTCTGTTCACACTTGGGGTCTGGTTCAAGGTTTGGCCGATTGCGCTAATCGTCGGTCTCTGGGCATCGACACGCAAGCGCTGGCAACTAGTTTCAATTGCTGCAAGCGTGGGGTTGTTCGTGCCCGTTATCGGCTTTCTTTTCGGAGGAAGCGCACACAACCTGCTGTCATTCGTGACCGATCAGTCAAATCGCGGTATTCAGATTGAGTCTCCTTGGGCTGCGTTTTGGCTTTGGGCGGCAGTGTTCGGAAGTAAGGACGCGGGTCTCTACTTCGATGTGCCACTTCAAACATTCCAGGTGTTTGGGCCTGGTACTCAGGTATTCGCCGGCCTGTTGGGTCCTGTCATGTATCTCGCACTAGGCATAACTGCTGTGCTTGGATGGAAGGCCGCAAAAGCCCAGGGTTTCGATGCGCTTGATGTCGATCAAGGCAAACAAGCTATGAACCGCGTATTCGCTTGGACAGGTCTAACAGGTGTATTGGATCTGATCGTGTTCAACAAGGTAGGGTCGCCGCAGTATTACGGATGGTTGATTGCACCCGTTCTATTCGGCCTGTTGGTCCGGGTCTGGCAGAACAGGACGGTTGTGGTTTGGGTGCTCGCGCTAAGCGTGTTGACTGGGCTTATTTACCCGTATGTCTACGACAGCATTCTGGCTTCCGCTTGGTGGGCCATTGGCATTTTGACGTTCAGGAACTTCGCCGTGATCGGATTACTGGTTTATTGCAACCTGAAGCTGACGCAGCTTGGGAGTGCTGCACGGGCAGGCTAAACCGAACTCAACCGCAGTTACGCGCCTTAGCCTTCAAGCAGTTGGGTGAGAAGTGGGCCCACAATGTCGCGCTCAATCAAGAACCCATCATGGCCAAACTCAGATTCAATAACCTGAAGCTTGCCGCCGACAAGTTCGCAGCTTAGATTTTCTGCAATTTGTGCCTGGCCGCTGATAGGGAAGAGGCGGTCGGAATCAATTCCGGCAACAAGAGTTCGAGCCTTCACCGTGCTCAAAGCTTCCTTCAAGGTACCGCGGTCACGAGTTACGTCGTGAGAATTCATAGCGTTTACGAGCGTGATGTAGCTGTTGGCATCGAAGCGGCGGGTGAACTTGTTTCCGTGGAAGTCAAGGTAAGACTCAACTGCAAAACGTCCGCCACCTCCAAGTGGGTTGACGCTCGACTGCCAACTGCGCTCAAACCTGTCGTTCAATTCGCTAGGGGAGCGGTAGTTCAAAAGTGCCATGCGGCGCGCAAGCGCCAAGCCGCGATGCGGACCCATGCCAGCACGCGCCTCGTAGTACGCACCGTCCTTGAAGGCTGGGTCGGTTTTGATGGCTTCGATCTGCACGCAATTCAGTGCAATTTGGTCTGCGGTGGAAACCGGCGGAGCCGCGATTACCGCAAGGTTTTTCATTGCCTCTGGATAAAGAATCGCCCACTCGAGTGAGTGCATGGCTCCCATCGATCCGCCGATGATGGCATGCCACTGAGAAATTCCCAGGGCATCGCTGAAGAGCTTTTGAGCCTGAACCTGGTCACGGATGCTTAGGAAGGGGAATCGTGAACCATATTCGTGTCCGCGCGAATCAAGCGAGCTAGGCCCTGTTGAGCCCTGACAACCACCGAGGATGTTTGGTGCAACTACAAAGTACTTGTCGGTGTCCACAGCGAGGCCCGGACCAATGATCCCGTTCCACCAGCCCTCAGTTGGGTGTGCCTTCGAGGAAGCGCCAACAACGTGTGAGTCACCGGTAAGAGCATGCAAAACCAGGATGCAGTTCGACGAGTCGTCGTTTCGGGTGCCCCAAGTCTCGTAGGCGAGACGAGCGCCGGCGAGTTCATGTCCGCTCTCGAGTGCGAGCGTAGAAATCGGCATCATTTGGCGATCTCCAAGTGGGTCGCCGTCACGCCAAGCGCCTGATGCCGGTGGTCGCCCAATTAGCTGACGACTCATCTCATCGGTGATGAAAGCCGATGGGACCGTGTCTTCAGGTGTTTGGAATTCCATTTGAAACGATGTTACCAAGCCTCCAGCGGTGAAAACGGGTTCCCGCTGGCTGCAACAAGCGAAAGTTGACTAGTCAGCAGCTTCGTTCAGGTGGTCAATCGCCAGCCCAGCAAGGAGTGCCGCGCCGTCGGCAATGACGGATTCGTCGAATACCGCCTTGTTCGAATGGTTTGCTTCCCATTTTTCCTTTGGAATAGTAGACGCGCCCGCGCCGAGGAAGATGAATGCTCCGGGGATTTCCTTGACGATGGATGCGAAGTCTTCTCCGCCCGGAATCGGATTTTCCAGGTGTGCATATCTCTCGCTTCCGAATGCCTCAGAAACTAGTCTTTCTGCGCGTGCAACTGCCTTTTTGTCGTTGATGAGAACTTGGGATGCGGGCGTGAACTCCACAACGGACTCGACGCCGTAAGCATCAGCGGTCGCCTTCATTAGTCTTTCGAGTTCGACTCGAATACGACCAAAGTGTTCATGGGAGAAGGTGCGAATGGTTGCACCAAACTTGGCTACCTGCGGCACCACGTTAGTGGTGTGGTCATCGCCAGCTTTGATCCAGCCAACGTTTACTATCACCTGATCGAAGGCAGTGAAACTCTTGGTTACGAGTGGTTGGATACCTGCGATCGCCTGAATCATCGGCGTTATTGGATCCTTGCCGAGCCAAGGCATACTTCCGTGACTCGCCTTGCCCCTGAAGGTAACGAGCATGTCGCCGGCCGAGGCCATAAGTGCGCCTGGGCGTGAAGCGAAGAGGCCGGCCTGGTCAACTGAGAAGACGTGAATTCCATACGCGCCAATCGGCTTACTTCCGCTGACCAGGTGCATACCCCGCTCGAGCATCAGGTCGGCGCCGCCGTGACCTTCTTCGCCACTCTGGAAGAAGAAAACTACGTCTCCTTGAAGTTGATCTCGGTTTGCGTGTAACAGGCGTGCCGCGCCTACTCCGATGGCCATGTGCAAATCGTGTCCGCAAGCGTGCATGTACCCATTGGTCGAGGCGAATGGGAGACCGGTATCTTCAACAACCGCAAGTGCATCCATGTCGGCGCGCAGCAACACTGTGGGGCCGGGCTTTGCGCCTCGGATCACCAGTGACGCGCAAGAGATGGTTTCGTCAACGTGTAGCTCGCCGAGCTCGGCAAGGGCAGCCTTTACGCGTGCAAGTGTCTTTGGAAGAGAGAGTCCGAACTCAGGTATCTGATGAAGTTCGCGACGCAACGCAATCAGGTCCGCTTCTAGGTCTTTGGCCTGTGCTGCAAGTTGCTTTATGCTCACGTTGACTCCTTCGTGTCTAGTGTCATTCTGCCACCACCCTGGGACGTTATGCCTAGGCTTGAGTCATGTGGTTTGAGGCGATGCATCCGTTATGGCGGGAATGGCTGGCACCTCAAGTGGGAAGCCTCCGTCAGCTTGAAGAAGAGCTTGGCGGTCTTGACGCACTTGTGCCACGCAGCGAGCTTGTTATGGAAGCATTCCGTGCCGATCCCAGCTCTATCAAGGTCGTAATTATTGGGCAGGATCCATACCCGACATCTGGTGTTGCCGTAGGCCGAGCTTTCGCCGTTTCAGAGACCACCCAGCCTGTGCCTGCAAGCCTTCGCAACATATTCACCGAGCTAGCAACTGACGTTGGTGGAGATCGCCCGCAGCAAACCCTGCTCGGCTGGCAAGAACAGGGTGTGTTGCTGCTTAACCGGCACCTGACCACTCTCGTAGGTCAGCCCGGCGCGCATATTGCCGCCGGATGGGAGGCTTTCACAGAGTTCGCCATCCGTGCGCTCATGCAGCAAACAGATGGTTTGGTTTTGGTCCTGTGGGGCAATCACGCGCAAACGCTGCGCAAAAAGCTCGGCCAGTCATTAGCTCTAGCACCGGTGAGGGTTATCGCTTCAGCCCATCCGAGTCCACTTTCGGCCTACCGCGGATTCTTTGGTTCACGCCCCTTTAGCGCAATAAATGTCGCTTTGGTTGGGTTAGGTAAAACACCGATAAATTGGAACCTGTAGGAGGTCCGTGTGGCTCTAGATTCCGAAACTCGTTGGCGACTCGCGCGAAGCGCAAAGGCGAACCCAGTTGAGCCTGAGGCGGAACCAGTCATCCGTCAGGCGATTGAGACTGACATGCCGGCGGTCCTAGAGATTTACAACTACTACATCAAGAACTCAGTAGTGACCTTCGATGTCGACACCATGAGCCTGAGCGACTGGATCGAAAAGTTCCGCTGGATTCAGGGCATGAAGATGCCATTCCTGGTCTGTGTCAGCGGCAGTGGCAATGTTCTTGGGTTCGCGTATGTGGCCCCTTGGCGTCAAAAGGCCGCCTATCGTCGTACCGTCGAAGACAGCATTTACCTTGCGCCTGCGGCAAAGGGCAAGCGCATCGGTAGCCGCTTGATGGAGGCCCTCATCGACGCCTCGCGCGAAGCAGGCATCAAGGAAATCGTCGCGGTAATCTCGGACAAGGGCGCAGAGGCCTCCATTCAGTTGCACGAGCGCTTTGGTTTCGAGCACCAGGGCCACCTGGGCAAGGTCGGTTTCAAATTTGGGCGCTGGCTCGGCACGGTCTTGCTGCAGAAGAGCCTCTAGCGCAAACCCTTGCAAGTACGTCCTGTTTCCTTACGGTTTATTGTTAACTTCCATACAAAGCACCTAGTAGTCCCAGGATTTGGGGCTCTCTTGAGTAACCTCGTAGATGTGATGAATCAACGCAGAATCGGTGCCTTCGCCATTGCTATTGCAATGGTTTTTGGTATGTCAGTGTCTGGCACTCCGGCATCTGCGGCTGGTTCAATCCAGGGCAGTGTTCCGTCTCAACTGGCTCCAGTGGGGCTAATCGTTCACTACAAACCAGGCTCTTCTGCATCGGAGTCACACGATCGGGTAATACAGGTTCTCGAGTCTGCGGGCCTAGTGGCCGTCCAAGATAGGCCACTCGGCTCAGGCTGGCACGCCTTTGGTTTTGGGGCAGAGGTTTCCGAAGCAAGTGCGTCGGCGGCGCTCAAAAATGTTGCTGAACTACCATTTGCACTGGATGTAGCTGTGGATAGGTTCTTCCGAAACCCTGCCAGTGCTGTGACAAAGCCAAAGACATCTTTAAAAACCGTTACGACGTCATCCACCGCCTTCAAGCAGGCCAATTCTCCGCGTGCCTTATATGTAAAGGATGCTTTTACACCGGCCGCTCCAGAAACACCGAAGGTTTCCGTCGGTTGGTCTAAGCCAACGAGTCTTTATGGTGCGACGCTTGTCGGTTACCGTCTGCAAACTTCGTTCGATGGTGGTGCTAGTTTCACATCTGTATCGCCGGACCTTCCAGCCAATTCGGCGAAGTACGAGATCGGTTCTGGTCTAACAGCGGGTTCACCGGTAAGCGTGCGTATCGCCGCGATTACCCGTTACAAAGGCGTGAACAAGGTTGGAAAGTTCTCGGGGTGGTCAAATGTCGCGCCAACCACTATTCCTGTTGCACCCACTCTCACAAGTGCTGCTTTAGTTTCCACCACCGTGAATCCAACTTGGGCGCAATACACCCCGGCAGACACCGGGGGGCTTCCCGTGACCTTCACTCTGGTGGCTAGTGCGCCATCAAAACCAGATGTAACTTGCACCACAACTTCTTACACTTGTTCGTTTGTAGGGCTTGCTCCAGGTGTCTCATACACTGTGAAGATCTCTGCCAAGAATACTCGCGGAAGCTCAAAGTTTGTTTCTGGCTTCACGGTTACAGATCCGCTGTTCGCTAAGCAATGGGCTTTGAATGGTCAAAATGGCATCAATGTGCAATCCGCCTGGCAGCGGACTCACGGTTCTTCAAGCGTCACGGTAGCGGTTCTGGATAGCGGAGTTTCAGCTCACCCAGACCTTGATTCGCAGCTATGGCGTAACGCGGACGGAAGTGTCTACGGCTACAACTTCGTAACTCGCTTGACTGATCCTTCCAGCTCCGGATGTTCGGCTAATCCAACTGACCCAAACAGTGCAAACGAGTGGCACGGTACTCACGTGTCTGGAATCATCGCCGCTGCAAATAACGACATCGGTGTTGTTGGAGTTGCGCCTGGTGTCAAGCTGCTCGCGGTAAGAGTTATGGGTCCAAACGGTGGCAGTGAAAGCGATCTTATTGCCGCATTGAACTGGACAGCCGGCAAGGACATCCCCGCTTCCTCAGCTTGCGGTATTGTTCCCAAAAACATTCATCCAGCGCAGGTGGTTAACCTCTCCCTTGGTAACACTTCGTTTGGGTGCGACACCGCCACGTCAAGCGCTCTGGCCTCATTGAAGGCGCTGAACATCACTGTTGTGTCGGCGGCAGGCAATGATGGATCGGCTGCAGCCTACTCTTACCCTGGGAACTGCTACCCAACCATTAATGTTGGGGCTTCCACCTATGAGGGTGGCCTCGCGAGTTACAGCAACTTCGGGCAAGGATTAGATATTGCAGCCCCGGGCGGTGACGAGTCTTTCACAGCGACTAACGTTCCTGAAGGATTTGATAGTGCAATTCTCAGCACTATAAATGAGGCAGGATTCGACGCGGCTGCTAATACGCCGCCAGTTCCAGCCGGAACGCCTGGTTACGAGGCAATGGCAGGAACGAGTATGGCTGCCCCATATGTGTCTGGTGTAGTTGCT
>JBEEJV010000040.1:0-6539 GCA_041169005.1 Actinomycetota bacterium | reverse complement strand
GAACTGCTCCGTATCGCCATCTGCGATGTTTCTTCCGAGGCGCCAACCGCAGTCCTACCTACCATTGCGGCAGCCCTTTCCGATGCCGCCGGTGCGGTCATCGAAGGCGCGATCGACATCGCCCGTGCCGAGCTTTCTTACTCGCGTGAATACGGAATATTTGAGGCGCACGAGGTATCCGCAACCAACTTCACCGTAATCGCGATGGGCAAGTGCGGTGCTCGTGAACTCAACTACATCAGCGACGTGGACGTAATCTACGTTGCAGGTCCGGGTAACGAAGAGATCGAATCGGCTCGAGTAATCGACATTGCCACCAAGATGGCAAACCGCATGATGCGCGCCATCGATGCGGTGTCTACCGAGCCTGCGCTCTGGCAGGTTGACCCAAACCTTCGTCCTGAGGGCAAGTCCGGCGCGCTGGTTCGCACTCTAGAGAGCCACATCGCTTACTACGAACGCTGGGCGGAGGGCTGGGAGTTCCAGGCGCTGCTCAAGGCTCGTCCGCTCGCCGGTCACCGCGGACTTGGTGAAGAATACGTTGCCGCACTAAACCCGAAGGTTTGGACAAGCGCCCACCGTGAGAATTTCGTCGAGAACGTGCAGAAGATGCGTACTCGAGTGCTGGAGCACATCCCCGCCGATGAAGTTGATCGTCAGATCAAGCTCGGTCCCGGTGGTCTGCGCGACGTCGAGTTCACCGTTCAGTTGCTTCAGCTGGTTCATGGCCGCACCGATGAAAGCGTTCACCAGCGCGATACCCTCTCGGCAATCGCTGCACTTCGCGCCGCCGGCTACATCGGCCGCACCGAGGCCGAGGCCTTCGATCGCGACTATCGCTTCCTGCGAGTAATCGAACACCGCATCCAGCTTTCCGAACTTCGCCGCACTCACCTGATGCCGGTGCACGAGGAGCAGGTTCGCGCTATAGCGCGCTCGATCGACTCGAAGTGGTCGGCAGACAAGCTCCTTGAGGAGTGGGAGAGCGTAAAGGCCGAAGTTCGAGGGCTTCACCAGCGAATCTTCTTCCGTCCGTTGCTTTCTGCCGTTGCCCGCCTAGACGATTCAAGTCTTTCGCTCACCGATGAGCAGGCAATTGACCGTTTGGCTGCGATTGGTTTCCAGGATCCAAAGGGTGCACTGGCTCACATCGGAGCTCTCACCTCGGGCCTGAGCCGTCGCGCCGCCATTCAGAAGCAGTTGCTACCGGTATTGCTTGAGTGGTTCGCGCGTGGCACCGATCCAGACGCGGCTTTGCTGGCCTTCAGGCGCCTGTCTGAAGACCTAGGGGAGTCTCACTGGTATCTCAGAATGCTTCGCGACTCCAGTGGCGCTGCCGAGCGTATGACGCAGGTGCTTTCAAACAGTCGCCTAGCAACTTCGCTGTTCGAACGCATACCTGAGGGCGCCGCCTGGTTCGAAAAGACCGAAGATCTGCAGCCGATGACTCTGGCTGAACTAGAAACAGAGTTTGACGCTCTCCTTGAACGTCACGATGACCGTGAAACGGCAGCCGTTGCAATTAGGCACATCCGCCGCCGCGAAACCCTGCGAATCGCAATGGGTGCAGTCCTCGATGAACTAACCATCGACGACGTCGCAGAGGGACTTTCGAACGTTACCGAGTCGTACCTTAACGCGCTGGTTCAGTCTGGAATCGCCTCTAGCACCTACCGCTTGGGCGAACTGCGCTTGGGCGACGCGGTCGATTTCGGCATCATCGCAATGGGTCGATTCGGCGGCAAGGAACTCGGTTTCGGTTCAGATGCCGACGTTATGTTCGTCTATTCGGCAAAGCCGGGCATCGAACCGGAGATCGCTCAACGCGCTGCGGAACGCATCGCCGCGGAACTCCGTGAATCCTCCGAGGATCGAGTTCTCGAGTTCGAGCTCGATCTAGACCTTCGACCTGAAGGCAAGAATGGACCTCTAGTTCGTTCTATCGACTCGTACGAGGCCTACTACAAGCGTTGGGGCGCAGAGTGGGAAGCTCAGGCGCTACTCCGTGCTCGTCCAATCACGGGCAGTGCTGAGCTCAAGGCGAAGTTCGAAGAGATCATCGACAAGTTCCGCTACCCGGCCGAGGTCGAACAAAAGACAATCGTTGAGATTCGCCGAATCAAGGCGCGCGTAGAGACCGAACGCCTCCCACAGGGAGCCGACCCAAAGCGTCATCTAAAGCTCGGCCGTGGTTCGCTAAGCGATGTCGAGTGGCTTGTTCAACTGCTTCAGCTCCAGCACGGTTCCGCCCATCCGCAGATTCGCACACCGCAGACCCTTACGGCCCTTAGGGCTTGCGTTGCCGCGGATCTCATCGCGGAACACGACGCTAAGGTGCTCGAGGTCGCCTGGACCCTTGCATCGCGTGTTCGCAGTGCGTCTGTGCTGTGGGCTAATAAACGCACCGACGTCCTGCCGGTTGATCGACGCCAGCTCGAGGGTATTGCGCGAATTCTGAATTATCCGCCGTACAGTTCGACGACGCTTGAACAGGATTACCTTGCCGCCACACGCCGTTCGCGCGCCGTATTTGAGCGCGTGTTCTTCGGCTGGGTAGATTCTCAAAACACAGACGACTAGTCGCCCGCCCGGCTTCCTGCCTCGCGCCTCCCAATACTCTCGCCCTAGGCGCCCCGGTTAAAGCAAAGTGGGCCGCACCTTTCGGTGCGACCCACTTGTAATGGCTCTATTACACGCCGTAGTACAGCTCGAACTCGTATGGGTGAGGACGCTGTGCAAGTGGCTTGATTTCCTTCTCGCGCTTGTAGTCGATCCAGGTTTCGATAACTTCCTTGGTGAACACGCCACCCTTTAGAAGGTACTCGTGGTCGTTCTCAAGGGCGATTAGAACCTCAGCTAGCGAACCAGGAACCTGAGGGATGAGCTTTGCCTCTTCTGGAGGAAGCTCGTATAGGTCCTTGTCAACTGGAGCGTGTGGCTCAATGCGGTTCTGGATACCGTCAAGACCAGCCATAAGCATTGCTGCGAATGCTAGGTATGGGTTGCTCGAAGCGTCTGGCGCACGGAACTCGATACGCTTTGCCTTCGGGTTGGTGCCGGTCATTGGGATACGGATCGAAGCCGAGCGGTTACCTGCCGAGTAGACAAGGTTAACTGGAGCCTCGAAGCCTGGAACCAAGCGACGGTAGCTGTTCACGGTTGGGTTGGTGAACGCTAGAAGCGATGGAGCGTGCTTCAAGATACCACCGATGTACCAGCGTGCGATGTCCGAAAGACCGCCGTAGCCGTTCTCGTCGTAGAACAGCGGCTTGCCGTCCTTCCATAGCGACTGGTGTACGTGCATACCCGAACCGTTGTCGCCGAATAGTGGCTTTGGCATGAAGGTTGCAGTCTTGCCGTAAGCGTGTGCAACGTTCTTGACGATGTACTTGAACTTTAGGATGTCGTCTGCCGAGCGAAGTAGGGTGTCGAACTTGTAGTTGATTTCACCCTGACCTGCGGTACCAACCTCGTGGTGGCTACGCTCTACCGAAAGGCCTGCAGCCTCAAGCTCTAGAACGATGCTGTCACGCATGTCAGCGTGCTGGTCAACTGGCGATACTGGGAAGTAACCACCCTTGTAAGGAGTCTTGTTAGCGAGGTTACCGCCCTCTTCAACGCGACCCGAGTTCCAAGCAGCTTCCGAGCTGTCGATGAAGTGCATCGCGCTGTTGGCCTTAACTTCGTAACGAACGTCGTCGAAGATGAAGAACTCTGCTTCAGGTGCGAAGAATGCGGTGTCGGCGATGCCGGTGCTGGTCAGGTAAGCCTGAGCCTTCTTTGCGATCTGGCGTGGGTCCTTGTGGTAGATCTCGCCATTACGTGGGTTGTAGATGTCGAAAATCATGTTTAGGGTCTTCTCAACGCGGAATGCGTCGAGGTAAGCAGTGGTCACGTCAGGGATTAGCTGCATGTCCGACTCGTGGATCGACGCGAAACCGCGGATCGATGAGCCGTCGAATAGCTGGCCGTCAACGAAGAACTCTTCGTCAATCATGCTTGCTGGAAGGTTGAAGTGCTGCTGCACACCAGGAAGGTCGGTGAAGCGAACGTCAAGGAACTTTACGTCGTTGTCCTTGATGTACTTGACGACCTCGGAGGCGGTCTTGAACATAGGGTGGTATCCCTTCGATTTGGATGGGGAAGTGGCGAGCCATTACGCCTAATAAGAGTTTACTTGCCTGTAACCACTGTTTTGGCAGCGAAATGTTTCATGAATGTTAAAAATCTCGGCTTAGGCTGGTCTAGTGACTGAATCAACACCAAATATGTGGGCTGGACAGCGTCTTGGCCTACCAGAATCGGGCCCCGGCTCACTGGCGACCATGCCTCGCCGGATTGGCGCAATCATCGTCGACTGGGGTATCGCTCTGCTGATCAGTCACGCGTTCTTCGCGGACAATTCGTGGGCAACCCTACTGATCTTCGGCGGAATGCAACTCATTTTGGTTGGCGCCCTCGGTTACAGCTTCGGGCATCGCATCCTTGGCCTTCAGGTAATCCGTATGGGCCAGAAGTTGAAAAGCGGTTACGTGGGTCTGTACAAGGCCTTCGTGCGTTCGCTCTTGTTGTGCTTGGTGATTCCGGTGTCTATCTGGGATGCCGACAATCGCGGCTTGCACGACAAAGCCGCCGGTACCGTACTTATTCGCAGGTCCTAGCGGCTGTCGTTTTGCTCGTCCAAAAAGACGAGCCTTCAAGTATTACTGTGGGCGACGACCAGCGTTGCGCATCTTTGTTGGATCCATTCCCTTTGGAACTGGCACGGAAAGTCGCATGGTCGAAAGACGCTTGTTGATCTCGCTGAGCTCTGCGCGGCGTACCACTGACTTGAGCTTCAAGATTGTTGGAGCCAGCTTGGTTAGGGTCACCGAGTGCTCATCGTTGCAGACCCAGAGGACGGTTACTGGCACTGCCGAAAGAGCGGTTGATAGTTTGCGCTTTTCGTCTTCAACGAGACGCGAAACGCTCGAGCGGTGACCTTCGGCAATAAGCACGATGCCTCCGCGACCCGCGATGCGGTAGACGAGGTCCTGAGTCTTGGCGTTAACGGCGATTGGGCCTTCTTCGCCAGACCAGCCGCGCTTTAGGACGGTGCCAATTACGGCGCTAACCGCGCCTGGCTGGCCTTCAATTCGGCTGTAGGCAACCTTTTCCGCGCGCTTTCCCAGGATGAAAGCGAAGAGCACTACGCCTCCAATAATTCCAAGGATGATCCACAGGAAGAACCCGATTGGGTTCGCGGTTCCGTTCAAAAGTGCGATGATGACGCCAAGCGCGAGAACTCCAAGACCAGCACCAATGGAAATAGGTGCAGCGGTCTTATCCTCGCGGATTGTCATGCCCCAAACCTGACGGATCTGGGCGAGCTGACTTGGGCGCTTTTGGGTGTTTTTTGCCATGTAATAAGCCTATCGATTAGACGGCCTGGCTGAAGCCAAGCGCGGCGTCGGCGAGGTGTTTTAGATGTTCTGGAATGTCGCGACCCTTGGCAACCATGCTTTGAGCCCACAGGCGGCCTGCTCGATACGAAGAGCGAACAAGTGGGCCGCTAAGAACACCCAGGAAGCCCATCTTCTCGGCTTCTTCCTTTAGCATCACAAACTCTTCAGGCTTTACCCAACGACTCACTGGGTGGTGGCGCACCGATGGGCGCAGGTACTGGGTGATGGTGACGATGTCGGTACCCGCATTGTGGAGGTTCTGAAGTGCTTCGATGATTTCGTCGATTGTCTCGCCCATGCCGAGGATTAGGTTCGACTTAGTGACCATTCCTGCATTGCGGGCCTGAGTTAGAACATCGAGTGAACGTTCGTAACGGAAAGCCGGGCGAATCTCCTTGAAGATGCGCGGAACTGTCTCTAGATTGTGTGCGAATACCTCTGGCTTGGCGTCGAATACCTGCTGGAGGAGTTCTGGCTTGCCGCTGAAGTCTGGGACGAGAATCTCAACGCCGGTGCCAGGCGACTGCTGGTGAATCTGGCGGATGGTCTCGGCGTAGAGCCAGGCGCCTTCGTCTGGAAGGTCATCGCGGGCTACACCGGTTACGGTCGAGTACCGCAGCTGCATTTTGGCGACGGACTCACCGACGCGACGCGGTTCCTCAGCATCGAAGTCGTCTGGCTTGCCGGTATCAATCTGGCAGAAGTCGCAGCGACGGGTGCACTGCGAGCCCCCGATGAGGAAGGTTGCCTCGCGGTCTTCCCAGCATTCAAAGATGTTTGGGCATCCGGCTTCCTGACACACCGTGTGCAAGTTTTCAGTCTTGACCATCGTCTGAAGGGCCTTGTACTCAGGGCCCATCTTCGCAACGGTTTTGATCCATTCCGGCTTCTTTTCGATTGGAACCGCAGCATTGCGGGCCTCAATGCGCAGAAGCTTCTTAGGAGCGGCTGGCTGGTCTGTCATAGTTGCACCTTGGTGATCTGGTTGAGGTGCTTCTGCACCTGTTCGGCGGCCATCGCCGGTGTAATTTCTTTGCCTAGCAACTCACTAAGCGTAGACGTGCCTGCGTCTTTAATGCCGCAGGCGATGATGGT
>JBEEJV010000039.1:0-7934 GCA_041169005.1 Actinomycetota bacterium | reverse complement strand
CCGATGAAGAGGAAAATCAGGTAACCGGCGGTCATGAAATCTGCTGTGTTCATTTGTGTTTCGCACCCTGCCTAAGCAACCCGTAACCAATCGCAACCCAGCTCAAAACGAATCCCGCTTTACCGATGGTGCTGTCGAGTACTGGGTCGACGAGAATGCTTATTGTTGGGAATGCTTGATGAGAGTTGTCCAATTGGCCCAGGATGTTCGCTGCAAACTCCCAAAGACACACCGATACCGCCCAAATGGTCCACATAAGTCGCGCGTTTTTCTCGCGCTTCGGCAGTGGCTTGCGGTTGAACGCGACCTTGCCCCAGAAGCTAGGCAGAGCGAGCAGCCCAATCACAACTATTGCCACGCCTTCAAAGAACGTGTGGCGCGGTATGAAAACCAACACGGCCCAAACTAATAGCGCAGTTAGCTCGAGGCCTCTGTCCGAGTCGTTGAGCTCGAACGGGCTTTTGAGTTTTCGAAAGATGGTCGTTGAACTCAGGATTATGAGCGTTCCGGTAACAAAAATAATCTCGTCGCCTACAGATCCCCGGAACACCTGTAAAGCGCTGCAAAGGCCGAACGCTATCACCCACAGACTTATGGGGAAGCGCCGAGTATTGCTCATGTTCTAGAGCATAACGGTGATGATGGCGGCCCAGAACCCGATGAGCAGGGACGGGCCAAATGGAATAGCTGTATTGCGGGTATATCTTCGGGCGGCCAGGCCAAATATTGCCCAGGCGCCTCCAATCAGAAACGCGAATACGAACACCATCACAGCTGTGACCCCACTAATGGCACCGCTTGCCATGCCAAGTGAAACGGAGAGTTTTACGTCTCCCATCCCTATGCCACGCCTCGTGATCACGTTGAGCGCAAGCATCAAGATTCCGGCGCCGAGGCCACATCCAATAGCCTGCCACCGTTCTGAAAGCCCGAGCGATAAGGCAATAACTAGCGCAGACGTGTAGGTGTAAACATTCGGTAGGCGGTATGTTCTGACGTCGATAACCATCAGCGGAATTGTTATCGCTGCCAAGGTTGCAAGTCCCACCCAAGTTGACCAAGTCGTGTTGCCAAGGCTGCCGCCGATCATTTCTACCCCGTTCCCGTTTTGCTCAAAGGCTAGGGGGAGCGGACGAGTGTACCCACTGAATAATCCACAGCCCCTTTCCGCTAGACTTGACTCGGTTCGTTTACGAACCAGTTAGACACCGATTACGGATCGCCTCAAAACGAAACGTCAGCCTGATGGTTATTTCAAGCCTCAAATCGGATGCCTAGGCCGACTTGGCGCAATTGGCAGCGCATCGCACTTGTAATGCGAGGGTTGTGGGTTCGAGTCCCACAGTCGGCTCATCAAAAAGGAAATGCCTCCCAGAAATGGGAGGCATTTTCAATTTCTAGACGCTATCCAAGTAGGGCCGCGAAAGCCTGGTAGACCAAGAAAGCCGGCCAAACCAAAGCTTTCAGAAAGCCGAGCACGCCGTCCCAGAAGCCATCCGCGTGTGTTACGAAGAACACTGCGGCACCGATGAATCCGAAGAAATACAGATTTCCAAATGACTTGGTTTTGATCTCTATGTTCCCGTATTTCTTGGTTTGCTTCTTCAATTTCTTTTTCAACTTTTTCTTGAATTCTGCTTGGTCGAAGTTAGACATGGTCTCACCCTATCGTTCGGGTTATTCCTGTGGGATGCCGAGATCGGTGCGAGCATCCTCGAACATTAGATAGAAATCAGAGAGCGGTACACCGGTTCCTTTCTCGAACGCGACCGCGAATGATGCCCCAGCTCCAATCTGCCTGTAGATGTCCACAAACTTAGCCATGCCTACATTGGCTACGAGGAACTCGGTCGCGATTTCACCGATGCCATAAGGGTCCACGCTAGGAGGTGTGTTCACCGATACATCTTCGAGCTTCAACTTGGCGGTAGGGAAGCGGTGGACACGGTTCACCGATGTAGGCCTGCCGTCCGCGGTGTAATCCACAAAGCCAAGTTGATTCGCGGTCTGAAGGCCAACGAACATCGCTGGGCCCTCCCAGAACCACTGAGGAGTTCCGCATGGCCCACAGTTTGTGCCGCTTGCGTTCACAAAATTCTCTTGGATGGCGTGGAAGTATTCGTGGCCAGCAGTTTGGGCCATGCCAACTCTGTCGTTCACCATTCCATTGTTTTTAGTTATGTTTGCAAGCGACCAGGCATTGCTGGTGCGGCCACCCCAGGCGGGATTGCCTGAATCCCAAGCGCCAGCCTGAGCATCGGCGTATCTGGAGTCGTAGAGCGTGGTGAATGTGTCTACCAAGTACTTTCGGCTTACGGCCAGAACATCGTTGAACCGGTTCATGGCGCCGGGGGTTTCAAAGCTGTCGGCCACCAGTTGCGAGCCCTTTGTTACCCAGTTCACTAGTACCGGATCGGCTCCAGTTTCCGCCCAAACTGTGACCTTGGCATTTGGGTTTCGAGTTGTCGAGATGTAACTCTTGAAGTTTGCGGAGGCAGCGCTGATGGTCGCGGCCGCACTGCTTGGTTTCACCCAGCCGGACCTTGTCCAAGCTGCCGCCGCATTTTCAGAAGGAGCAAGTCCCTGGAATGCAGGAGCGGTGGTTGAGGACTCGGTGGGCTTTGGTTCCGGCGCAGGTTTAGCGGCTGCGCTCGCTTTCCAGACGAGCTTCTTGCCACTTTTTACGCATGTGAAGGTGCTCTTACCGCTTGAAATTGTTTTTCCGGCCGGGGAGCAGGCTGCGCCAGCTTTCGGTGCCGCGGCTAGCGATGGCGATCCGCCCGCTAACAACGTCGCCGTCACCATCGCTGCGGTGATGATTCCCGATATTTGCTTTCCCCAACGCATGTCGACTCCCAATCTCAGATTGGGAAAATACTACGGAGTTTTCTCTTCGAATTGAATAGATACCGAGTTGATGCAGTAACGGTCGCCAGTTGGAGTTTGAGGAGCATCTTCGAATACGTGGCCCAAGTGCGAACCGCAGTTTGCACAAAGTACTTCTACGCGAACCATGCCGTGGCTGCGGTCTTCACGCAGGATAACTGCATCACCCGCCTGTGGCTCATAGAACGATGGCCAACCGCAGTGTGAGTCGAATTTGGTCTCGCTCTTGAAGAGGAAGTGTCCGCAACCGCGGCAGCTGAATGACCCCACTCGCTTTTCATCGAGCAGCTCGCCCGTGTAGGCACGCTCGGTACCTGCCTGACGCAAAACAAAGTACTCAAACTCGGTGAGTTCCTCACGCCACTGTTCGTCGGTCTTCTTTACCGGGTAGTCCATTTTCAGCTCCAGAGCCTAATATTGTCTTGGGCTTATGCCCATTCAATATAGAGCAGGAAACATGGCCAAAGACTTCCCGGCAGACGAGTTCGACTCGGTTACAGCCGTAGGTGGGCGTCACCGTGCGAAGCGCACGCTGCGGTCCCGATTAGCCTCGTTTGCTCGCTATGCAGGAGTAACTCTTGCTTTATCTGGCGCGGGGATCATCGCGCTAAATGCAACCAGCAATGGCTCGGACCTGGGCAACCTTGCTGCGCCTAGCTCACAGGGACTATCTGAGTTCAATGCAAATGGTCTCGGTGTTACGGTCATTGATGCCACGGACAAAAAGGGCCTCGCATCCAAGGTTGCAGTGAGCCTTTTCGACGATGGTTGGAATGTCCTAAGCGCGGTTAATCTAAATCTTCCAACTCCTAAGGATGCCGCTGCCCAACCGGTACCGGCCCCAACCCCTTCGGCCACCGCTGGTATCGATTCATCCAAGGCAACCGTCGTCTACGTGACAACCGATGCTGCCAAGGCTGCGGCCAACGATGTTCTCAAAACAATCGGAACTTACAAGATTGTCCAGGCCGCAACATACGCCGACCCGATCACAATCGTCCTTGGAAGCGATTACAAATAAAGCTCTTTTTGGCTGGCGCTTGTATAACTTTCCAATAACCATGCGTGTCAAAAGGGTGCAAACGCTTGCTTGTGGTGTGTTTACCCCGTAACCTGCAAGTAGTCGTCTAGTGCGCGCAGTATTGCGCACACCCCATAGGAACCTTCATGGCAACTATGCGACCCAGTCGGGATTCATCCGATTGCAACATAGTTACAGGAGCAGTACAACATGGCACAAGGAACCGTAAAGTGGTTCAACTCTGAGAAGGGCTTCGGCTTCATCACTCAGGACGGCGGAGCGGACGTATTCGTTCACTTCAGCGCAGTTCAGAGCGACGGCTACCGTGAGCTCAAGGAGAACCAGCGAGTCGAGTTCGACGTAAAGAGCGGCGACAAGGGTCCACAGGCAGACAACGTACACGTTATCTAGTCTTTAAACAGTTAAGGCCTCTACCTTCGGGTAGGGGTCTTTTCGTTTAACTGTTGGGTTCCAAGCGATCGCAGGAAGTGGCGCCAAATGCTATGGAAAGGTATTTGCACTCTGACCCGGCGAGTGCCAAAATAGTTATTAGCACTCCAATGTTGAGAGTGCCAAAACTAAGTACTTAATCCAAACGGGAGAAACCCTAAATGGCAAAAATCATCACTTTTGACGAAGAAGCTCGTCGCGGCCTAGAGCGCGGCTTGAACATCCTCGCAGACACCGTAAAGGTAACCCTTGGCCCACGTGGTCGTAACGTTGTGCTCGAGAAGAAGTGGGGCGCACCTACCATCACCAACGATGGTGTTTCGATCGCTAAGGAAATTGAGCTTGAAGACCCACTAGAGAAGATGGGTGCAGAGCTAGTCAAGGAAGTTGCAAAGAAGACTGACGACGTTGCCGGTGACGGAACTACCACCGCAACCGTTCTCGCTCAGGCGCTCGTTCGCGAAGGTCTTCGCAACGTTGCTGCAGGTGCAGACCCAATCAGCCTAAAGCGCGGTATCGACAAGGCAACTGCCGCCGTTATCGCACAGCTGCTAGACAACGCAAAGCCTGTTGAGACCAAGGAGCAGATCGCTGCAACTGCAAGCATCTCGGCTGGCGACAGCCAGATTGGTGACCTCATCGCTGAGGCAATCGACAAGGTTGGCCGCGAGGGTGTTGTAACCGTTGAAGAGAGCAACACTTTCGGCATCGACCTACAGCTAACCGAAGGTATGCGTTTCGACAAGGGTTACCTCAGCGCATACATGGTTACCGACCCAGAGCGTCAGGAAGCAGTTCTTGAGGACGCTTACGTTCTCATCGTGAACAGCAAGATCAGCAACATCAAGGATCTTCTTCCAATCGTCGACAAGGTTATCCAGGCAAACAAGCCTCTTCTTCTAATCGCAGAAGACATCGAGGGCGAAGCGCTTGCAACCCTTATCGTCAACAAGATCCGTGGCATCTTCAAGTCGGTTGCCGTCAAGGCTCCTGGCTTCGGCGACCGCCGCAAGGCAATGCTTCAGGACATCGCCATCCTTACCGGTGGTCAGGTCATCTCTGAAGAAGTTGGTCTAAAGCTAGAGAACACCACCCTCGACCTCCTAGGTCGTGCGCGCAAGGTTGTTATCACCAAGGACGAGACCACCATTGTTGAGGGTGCTGGCGACCAGGCTCAGATTGCTGGCCGCGTTGAGCAGATCCGTCGTGAGATCAACTCGACCGACAGCGACTACGACCGCGAGAAGCTACAGGAGCGCCTTGCAAAGCTTGCCGGTGGTGTAGCAGTCATCAAGGCTGGTGCAGCAACCGAGGTTGAGCTCAAGGAGCGCAAGCACCGCATCGAAGACGCAGTTCGCAACGCGAAGGCTGCCGTTGAAGAAGGTATCGTCGCCGGTGGTGGTGTTGCATTGCTACAGGCAGGCACCCAGGCGCTATTCGACGGTCTAGGTCTAGTTGGCGACGAGGCAACCGGTGCGAACATCGTTCGCGTCGCAATCTCGGCTCCGCTAAAGCAGATCGCAATCAACGCAGGTCTAGAGCCTGGCGTAGTAGCTGAGAAGGTTTCGAACCTTCCTTCGGGCCACGGTCTGAACGCAGCTACTGGCGAGTATGTAGACATGCTTGCTGCTGGCATCAACGACCCAGTGAAGGTAACCCGCTCGGCACTGCAGAACGCAGCATCGATTGCCGGTCTATTCCTAACCACCGAGGCAGTTGTTGCCGACAAGCCAGAGCCTGCAGCAGCTATGCCTGCAGCTCCAGGCGGAGGCATGGACTTCTAAAGTTCCAATAGAAATGGGGCCGATCGAAAGATCGGCCCCATTTTTACTTTTGGGTGGTTTTGCGGGTTTTGGGTTTGGCTAAAGAAACAAACGCTGGTTCGTGGCTTCGATGTCTGAGTACTGTTGAGCGGCGATTGTGAGTGCCTGACCAATCTCAGCCAGCTGCTGCTGCACCAGACCAGCGGTGGTGCGCCATCGACCCGCTAGGTCTTGGAAACTGTTGGCAGCCTGACCCTGCCAGGAACTCTGTAATGAGTTCAGTTGGGTGTGGAGGGTATCCACGTCGGTTTGCAACTTTTGGATGGTTGACTGCACAACGTTGTTGGCTGCGAGGACTTCTTCGGAATCTACAAGGAAACGTGTCATGTCCCAAGTTTGGTGGTGCCGGCCGAACGCCTATTAGGTCACTTCGAAAATGTGAATAACCAGCCTCAGTGAAACCTGTTGAGGCCTAGTTCTCTCGCATCTAGAGGTTGTCGCTTGGCAGTGGCAATGTCACACGGAAGGTAGCGCCGCCGCCTACGGTTTGGTCGGCGACAATCGTTCCATTGTGGCGGGCCACGATAGTGCTAACGATGGACAGGCCGAGTCCTGAGCCACCGGTTTCGCGGTTTCGCGAGTTGTCCGCGCGGAAGAAACGTTCAAACACGCGGGCGCGAAGCTCCTTAGGGATGCCCTCACCGTGATCTCGAACCTCGAGAACCTGAGCCTCGTTGGTCTTTCCAAGAGCTATTTCGATTTGAGCATCGGCAGGGGAGAAGCGAGATGCGTTGGCGAGCAGGTTTGTGAGCACCTGCCGTATCTGTGAGGCATTCGCGCTCACCACAAATTCGGCATCATCACTGAGTGGTCGGCCCGCAAGGTCGGTAACCACAATCCGGCGGTTGCCGTCTGCTACAGAGGCATCCTTGGCGGCCATGCGGGCCAAAGCTACTAACTCAACGTGGTGTTTTTCAATCTCAACGTTCTCGTCAAGTCGGGCGAGCGCGAGCAACGACTCAACGAGGTCGCCCATTCGTATAGCCTCGGATTCTATTCGCTCCATCGCCTCTGCGATATCGGCTTTTTTCTTGAGCGCACCGATTCGATAGAGCTCGGCGTAACCGCGAACCGAGACCAGTGGAGTACGAAGTTCGTGGCTAGCGTCCGCAACGAAACGTCGCATCTGGTCGAGGGTTTGGTTTCGGCTCTTTAGCGAATCGTCAATGGAGTCAAGCATCGTGTTCAGGGAACGGTTGATGCGTGCGATTTCGGTATCGCCAGGGTGTTGGACCAAGCGCTGGCTTGTATCGCCCTCGGCTACCGCTGCGGCAGTGCGCTCAACTTCGCGGAGCGGCTTAAAAGCCGAAGTAATTGTTAGCCAGATTGCTATTCCGCTCAGCAGGAGGAGCAGCAAGCCTGTGGATAGACCGATGCTTCGGTACTGGTCCAGAAGCTCGTCGTTCGAGTCTGTCGGCAGTGCGACAACCAGCGAGCCTGCCATTGTTGACAGCGGAACGGCTACAACTCGCCAGCTCTTGATTCCTTGCTTAGACGATGAACCTGGGGCGTCGAAAGGGATTCCCTGTTTGCTTAGAACAAATGGGGTTGTGAACTGCTTTAGCGCTGGGGCGTCTTGTGTGCTGCGGGTAGATGAAACAACGCCAACTAGCAAAGTCCCTTGAGGGTCGAGGAATCCAATGTAGTAGTCGCTCGGCAAACGAGGTAACTGAACCTGTCTGGTGGCGAGGCGCTCATCTAGCAGGGCGGGATCTTCGTGTCCCAACGTTGAGGCAGTTGTTGTGAGCAGGGTG
>JBEEJV010000038.1:0-5770 GCA_041169005.1 Actinomycetota bacterium | reverse complement strand
CTAGTCGAGGCGTACACAAAGGCTCAGGGCCTATGGCACGACCCATCGATCGAGCCTCGCTTCAGCGAATACCTAACCCTAGACCTCTCGACCGTAGTTCCAAGCATCGCCGGTCCAAAGCGTCCTCAGGACCGCATTGAGCTTTCGAAGGCTAAGGAATCGTTCGAGCAGGTTCTGCCTAACTACAGCCAGGTTGCAAGCAAGGCAACCGCTGTTGCAGGCACCGACTACTCGATCGACAACGGTTACGTAACCATCGCATCGATTACCTCGTGCACCAACACCTCGAACCCATCTGTCATGCTTGCAGCCGGTCTGGTTGCTAAGAAGGCTGTCGAGAAGGGTCTCAAGGCAAAGCCTTGGGTAAAGACCTCGCTAGCTCCTGGTTCGAAGGTTGTAACCGAATACTACGAGAAGGCCGGTCTAACCAGTTCGCTCGACGCTCTAGGCTTCCAGCTCGTGGGCTACGGCTGTGCAACCTGTATCGGTAACTCGGGTCCACTTGACGAGCACATCTCGAACGCGATCAACCAGAACGACCTAGCTGTAACCGCAGTTCTTTCGGGTAACCGTAACTTCGAGGGTCGCATCAACCCAGACGTGAAGATGAACTACCTAGCTTCACCACCTCTTGTTATTGCATACTCGCTTGCCGGAACCATGGACTTCGACTTTGAAACCCAGGCTCTTGGTCAGGACCAGGATGGCAACGATGTCTTCCTAAAGGACATCTGGCCTTCGGCTGAAGAAGTTCAGAGCACCATCGACAACAGCATCAACTCTGAGATGTTCAAGACTCAGTACGCATCTGTATTCGAGGGCGACGAGCGCTGGCGTTCACTCCCAACTCCTGAAGGCGCTGTCTTTACTTGGGATGAGAACTCGACCTACGTTCGCAAGGCTCCGTACTTCGACGGCATGAAGAAGACTCCAGACCCAGTCAACGACATCAAGGGCGCGCGCGTTCTTGCAAAGCTCGGCGACTCGGTTACCACCGACCACATCAGCCCAGCGGGTTCGATTAAGGCCGACTCGCCAGCAGGTAAGTACCTAACCGAGCACGGCGTATCGCGCGTTGACTTCAACAGCTACGGCTCGCGTCGCGGTAACCACGAGGTCATGATTCGCGGTACCTTCGCAAACATCCGTCTTCGCAACCAGCTGCTGGACAACGTCGAGGGTGGTTACACTCGCGACTTCACTCAGGCAGAGGGTCCACAGTCGTTCATCTACGATGCAAGCGCTAACTACCAGGCAGAGGGCACCAAGCTCGTCATCCTGGGCGGCAAGGAATACGGTTCGGGTTCGTCCCGTGACTGGGCGGCTAAGGGCACCAGCCTTCTAGGCGTCCGCGCTGTAATCGTTGAGTCGTTTGAGCGCATCCACCGCAGCAACCTAATCGGTATGGGCGTTATTCCACTTCAGTTCCCAGCTGGTCAGAGCGCTGACTCGCTAGGTCTTGACGGCACCGAGGTCTTCGACATCGTCGGTATCGAGCAGCTAAACCAGGGCGTAACCCCAAAGACCGTTCGCGTCACCGCAACTCCAAGTGCACACTCGCCAGCAGGCAAGTCTGTCGTTGAGTTCGACGCTGTGGTTCGTATCGACACCCCGGGTGAAGCTGACTACTACCGTAACGGTGGAATCCTTCAGTACGTACTCCGTAGCTTGGTTGCCTAGGAATAGGCCAGCCTAGAACTAGGTTGACGACCCTATGGGTTTATTAGAGCGAATCTCCTCCCCGAGAGACCTTGATGGTCTCTCGGGTGAGGAGCTCGTTCGTCTTTGTGGCGAAATTCGCGAGTTCCTTGTTCGCGAAGTAGCGCGAACCGGTGGCCACCTTGGTCCGAACCTTGGTGTTGTAGAGACCACTGTGGCAATTCACCGAGTCTTCAACTCACCGCAAGATCCAATCATCTTCGACACCGGGCACCAGTCTTACGTACACAAGCTGCTTACCGGCCGACAGGACTTCTCGCAGCTTCGCCAACGTGAGGGTCTGGCAGGTTATCCGCAGCGTTCTGAATCGGTACACGATGTTGTTGAGTCATCGCACGCATCCTCGTCGCTATCTTGGGCAGACGGCATCGCCAAGGCCTTCAAGGCCACCGAGCAGAGCGACCGTTACGTTGTGGCCGTCGTTGGCGATGGTGCGCTTACCGGAGGCATGACCTGGGAAGCGCTCAACAACATTTCGCACGACAACGACCGCAAGCTTGTGATCGTTGTGAACGACAATGGTCGTTCGTATGCACCGACAATCGGTGGTTTAGCGAGGTACCTGAACGGTATTCGCACCGAGAAGCTTTACACGAAGGCTTACCGTGCATCAAAGAAGTTCTTTGAGAGCTTTGGCCTCGTAGGCAGGCTCACTTATTCGGCAGCCCGCGGGGCTGGCAAGGCGCTTCTATCTACCTTCGCTCCGGTTGGGCTGTTCCCAAATCTAGATATCAAGTACATCGGACCTGTGAATGGTCACGATATTGAGGCCATGGAAGCGGCCCTTCAACAAGCCAAGAAGTACGGCAATCCGGTAATCGTTCATGCCATCACCCAGAAGGGCAAGGGTTATGAACCAGCGATGGCCAACGCTGAAGATCAGTTCCATGCTGTCGGTCAGATTGATCCGACCACTGGTGAGGCACTAGAAGCTAGTTCAGCGCCAAGTTGGACTTCGGTTTTCAGTTCCGAAGTAGTAAAAATTGCGGACGAGCGCCCGGATGTTGTCGGAATCACAGCAGCCATGCTCCACCCTGTGGGTCTTGCTGAGTTCCAGGCCAAATACCCTAACCGTGTCTTCGACGTTGGCATCGCAGAACAGCACGCGGTAACTAGTTCGGCGGGTATGGCGTTCGGTGGTCTTCACCCAATCGTCGCTGTTTACGCCACTTTCATGAACCGCGCCTTCGACCAGGTGCTGATGGATGTTGCTCTGCACAAGGCAGGTGTCACATTCGTGCTGGACCGTGCTGGTGTGACTGGTCCGGATGGTGCCAGCCACCACGGCATGTGGGACCTCGCTGTGTTCCAGGTAGTTCCAGGCATCCGAATCGCCGCCCCGCGTGACGCCGCTCGTCTCCGCGAAGAGCTTGGCGAGGCTGTGGCGGTCAACGATGCCCCAACTCTTATTCGTTTCCCTCGCGGGTCGGTTGGTGGCGACATCGACGCAATTAGGCGCACTGCTGACGGTGTTGACGTGCTTTTTGAGTCACCGGCCAAGGATGTTCTCATCCTCGGTGTTGGTTCGATGGCAGGTACGGGCATTGAGGTAGCAAAGCTTTTGCAGGCTCAGGGTATCGGAGCGACAGTTGTAGATCCTCGCTGGGTTGTTCCAGTTCCGAAGTCGGTCTTAGAGCTGAGCGCCCAGCACCGCCTCGTCGTCACCATCGAAGACGGTGTCAAGGTTGGCGGAATTGGAACGCGCGTCCGTCAAGATTTGAGAGAAGCTCAGATCGATACCGCGCTCACCGAGATTGGGCTCCCAGACGAGTTCCTCGAGCATGCCACCCGGGGTCAGATTATTGAGCGCGTGGGTCTTGGACCACAGGCAATTGCTCGAGACATCGTCGCTCAGGTTTTGGGTTCTCGTGTCCCGCACGCTCGCAAACTAGACGACGCCAGCGTGGACGCTAGTTCACTGATATAGTTTGGCCCTGAAGCCTAAGCGGTTGCTGCCGTGAGTGCGTTGTAGAAGGCTGGAGCGCAGATTTCAACCTGCCAGTCGCGGGCGCCGGCGTTAGAGAGTGCCTTCGAGATTGTTGCTACCGATAGCTCCGCAGGGGGTTCCCAAGCGAGCTGACGCATAAAGTCCGGTGTGAGGATGTTTTCCGGCGGCATTCCGTGCAATTCGGAGAGTGCGGTCATTACGGGCTTTAGCTTGGAAAGACGCGCATCTGCCTCCGGGAAGCGGCTAGGCCAGTTGCGGTGGTTAGGGATGCCCACTTGAGGTACTTTGAGCGGCGGCAGGTCGTAGTCATTGGCTTGTAGCGCCCCGTCGAGGGCCTTCCACCAGGTATCTAGATAGGTGCGACTGGCGCGGCCGGAAAAGTCTTTACGACCGGCAAGCTCGCTCTTTGAGCGAGGCGTGGTTTTAGCAACTGCCACGATGCTCGAGTCTGGGATGAGGCGCCCAGGCGAGACATCGAGTTTCTGAGCGAGTTGTTCTCGAGCCTTCCAAATCAGCTGCGCAACGTGAAGCTTTCGCTGATCCTTAACTTCGTGCAAGCCGGTCATGGCACGCCAACGATCTGCCTTCTGCGGCTTAGGTTCAAAGCCCAGCAGATGTTCGAATTCTTCAGTGGCGAAGCGTGATTTGCCCTGTGCCATTAGCGCTGCACCAACCGCATCCATCAGCGCTGGCAAAACATCGACATCCAATGCTGCGTAATTGAGCCAATCGGCCTGCATTGGACGAGTGCTCCAGTCGACCGCGGAATGCTCTTTGGCAAGACGGAAGCCGAGCAGCGACTCGGCCATGGCTCCGAGTCCTACTCTTGGAAAACCAGCGATGCGTCCGCCGAGTTCAGTATCGAATAGTGCCGTTGGTTTCAGCCCCAACTCGGCTAGACATCCAAGATCCTGGGTTGCGGCATGGAGAATCCACACATCGGTGGATAGAACCTCCGCCAGTTCGGCGAATGCTTCCGGATCGCCGATAGGGCTTATGCCGATTGGGTCAATCAGGTAGATGGGGGAGGTGCCTCGGGCCACCTGAACCAGATAGGCGCGTGAGCCATAACGGAATCCGCTGGCGCGTTCGGCATCCAATGCGAAAGGACCGGTGTTGCTGCCCAGTGTGCGAACGCAGGCGGCAAGAGCGTCAGTGTCTTCAACGAGGATTACGTTCGGGTTGTCGGGCTTTGCAAGTAGGGGGAGCACTACTTCTTCAGCGGCTACCGCGGAATCGTTTGCCGGTTCCATGAATTGAGGAGTTAGGCTCATCTTTTCTTGCGTCCGTGCAGCGCTGAAACCTGTGCTGGCAGCAGAGGATATCCCGACATCATGCAGATAAGGTCTTGCCAAGCTTCCACGTGAGCCGCAAAGTTTCCGGTAGGTGACCACGATGCGCGCATTTCAAGTTCTGCATGATCGCTCTGGCCCGCGAGGGAGCCAAAGCCGCTCGAAATGATTCGAGTAGTGGTGCCGGCCTCGTGGCTGAACTCGGCACCGCGGTTGAGCAGGGCCTCCATCAGCCAAGCCCAGGCAACTTCACTGATTTCCTCGTCGGCACCAATGTGAGTCTCTAGCGGGCTCTTTGCGAATGCGATGATGCGGAATTCGCCGCCCCATTGCTCCTGAGGCTTCAGCTCGTGCAGCAACACCAAACGGCCGGTGCCGGCATCTGCGTGTTCGGTAAGGTGCTCTCCACTGACGTCGGCTGCGAAGGCGACGGCCTCCTTGGCGAGCTTTCCAGGAGCAGGTATTTGGTTGACCGAAAGTTCCGGACGCAACGATGCTTCACGGATTTGGGCAAGCGCGCTTTCAAAGGCACTTGAGCCGTCTTTGTGGCTGATTTCGATCACAGATTTAGGCTATTAGTAGCACGGGCCGTGGGCCGTTGCCACGCCGCTATCGCTAGCGGATTGGTTCTAGATTCGTCCAACGAGTGAACATTGTTTGGTCAATCATGTCTGCTGATTCCAATTCAGCTCCCGCGATACCGAGTTTGGCGAGTGCTGCACGCGCTGCTTCTAGAGGGTTCTGAGTCGTAACGCCGACGATGGTAAGCGAAAGACCGCGAATCATTGATTTTCTGATTAGCCAGCGCGAG
>JBEEJV010000037.1:0-14087 GCA_041169005.1 Actinomycetota bacterium | reverse complement strand
TTAGGTCGCCAACGGCAACTAGTGCGATGGCGCCGGCAGCAATCAAGACCTCTGACACCCATGGCGAGCCGTGTGAGTTGCGACGAGTAAAGAATGCCGGCAGCTCGCGGTCGTCGCCCATTGTCGCAGCGGTGCGGCTGACACCCGCCAACAGCGCGAGCACCGAACCTAGTGCAGCGAATACTGCGACACCGGTGGTGAGCCATACCGGAAGGCCGGGAAGAATCACCGCGAACACCGTCTTGAACGGAGTGGCATCGGTGAACAGATCGAGCCCCAAGAACTTGATGAAAACGAACGCCAAAGCGAAGTAGATAACCGCAACGAACCCGAGTGCAATCATGATTGCTCGCGGGATGATTCGGCGGGCATCGCGAACCTCATTGCCCAGCGTGGCAACGCGAGCGTACCCGGCAAATGCGAAGAAGAAGATTGCCGCTGCACTCAAAATATCGAGCACTTGCGGAGTTGCGTTGGGGCTAGGCAAGACCAGCATCGGTGCCGGCGAAACTAAACCAGCAACCACAAAAACCAGCATGTAAAGCGAAGTCACCGTCGAGAGTGCAACCGCTACTCCGGCCGTGCGCTGAATGCCGAGAATATTGATGGCCGCTACACCTGCGATTGCGAGGGCTGCCGGCCAGAATTTCATCCCATCGGCAGCGTAATAGTTGAAGGCAAGTGCTATAGCGGCGATTGATCCAATCTTGCCGAACACGAAAGCGAAGCCAGCACTGAAAGACCAAGTGTCATTTAGATAGACGCGCGCATAGGTGTAAACGCCGCCTGGCTTATCTACTTGACGCGCGAGCGAATAGACCGACCAGGCGTTGAAGGTGGCTACAACTGCTGCAAGTGCGAGTGCCCAGAAATAACCAGTAGGCGAAATGGCATAGGCATTGTGGAAAACGACAAATACGCCGGCACCAAGCATCGATGCGAGACCAATGGCCACCGCACCGACGAGCCCAACATGTTGTTTAGCCACTTTGTAGGGCTGAACTTTTGGCTTAGGCGTGGCCTGGGAAGATGCTCGAAACTGAGTCGTCCGAGAATACCGCTGCGATAGCACGAGCGATTAGCGGCGCAATGCTCAGAACAGTCAGCTTTTCGAAGCGCTTGTCAGCCGGAATCGGAAGGGTGTCGGTTACGACAACTTCGTCAACCGCATCGCTCGAAAGACGCTCAACTGCAGGGTCCGAGAAGATTGCGTGGGTAGCAGCAACGATAACGCGGCCCGCACCGTTTTCCTTGAGTGCGCGCGCAGCTGCAACGATGGTGCCAGCGGTGTCGATCATGTCGTCTACAAGAAGACAGGTGCGACCCTTGACGTCACCGACAAGCTCGTGAACCTGAACCTGGTTTGGACGGTCTGGGTCGCGGCGCTTGTGAATAATCGCCAGCGGCGCACCTAGGCGGTCGGCCCAAATGTCGGCGACGCGAACGCGGCCTGAGTCTGGCGAAACAACAGTTAGAGGCTCGTTTGCCCACTTTTCCTTGGCGAAGTCGGCCAAGGTTGGAAGCGCCCAAAGGTGGTCAACTGGGCCATCGAAGAAGCCCTGAATCTGTGGAGTGTGTAGGTCAACCGACATTAGACGGTTTGCGCCAGCTGCCTTGTAAAGGTCGGTCATTAGACGTGCCGAGATTGGCTCGCGGCCCTTGTGCTTCTTGTCCTGGCGGGCGTATGGGAAGAACGGTGCAACCACGGTGATGCGCTTTGCCGAGGCGCGCTTGAGGGCATCCACCATGAGTAGGTGTTCCATCACGTGCTGGTTGATAGGGAACGGGTGAGCCTGGATGACGAATGCATCTACACCGCGAACCGACTGCTCGTAACGAACGAAGGTTTCACCGTTCGCGAAGTCGTAGGCAGTGGTCTCAACGAGTTCGGTGCCTAGCAGGCGGGCAACTTCCTGAGCTAGCTCTGGGTGAGCGCGGCCGCTAACGAGTACCAGCTTCTTATTGTTAGGGGTAGAAACGTTCACGCTGGCTCTTTTCTAGTTGTCCGACTCGGCGTTGTCGGAAGTTGAAACTTCTGCTGCTCGGGCTGCAATTGCCGCCTCTGCTGCTGCGGTGCCCTCTCGCTTTGAGAGTACCCAATCCGCAAGGTTTTTCTGCGGGGCTACGTTCATTCCGAGGTCACCTGGAGCGATGTTTCGTCGCACAACGGTACCTGCGGCGGTGTACGCTCCGTCGCCAATTCTAATCGGTGCAACGAAGACGTTGTGCGAGCCAGTGCGGACTTCGCTACCGATGACGCTGCGGTTCTTGGTGACGCCGTCGTAGTTGGCAAAAATGGTGCCAGCACCGATGTTTGAGTTGGTGCCGATAGTGGCATCGCCAACGTAGGAAAGGTGTGGAACCTTCGAGCCATCGCCGATCTGGGCGTTCTTGGCTTCGACGAAAGCACCGAGCTTGCTGCCGGTACCGAGCTCGGTGCCAGGGCGAATGAATGCATACGGACCAACGTTTGCGCGCTTGCCCACAACGGCCGCGGTGACGTGACTCTTGGTGATGTTTGCGCCATCGCCAACCTGGGTGTCGGTAAGCACAACCTCCGGGCCAATGCTCGCGCCTTCACCAATGGTGGTTAGGCCGCGCAGGTAGGTGCCAGGAAGAATCAGAGTGTCCTCACCGATGCTGACCGTCACGTCGATCCAAGTTGTGTATGGGTCGAGGATGGTGACGCCAGCAAGCTGCCAAGCACGGCAAATTCGAGCATTCAACTCAGCGGCGACCTCGCTCAGCTGAGCACGGTCGTTGATGCCAGCGACCAACCACTCGTCCTGTACACCAACTGCCTGAACCTTGAAGCCGTCGGCCAACAGAAGCGCAGCTACATCGGTTAGGTACTTTTCGCCCTGCGAGTTTGCGGTTCCCACCTTCGTCAGCGCGTTCTTTAGGTGCTTCGAATCGAAGACGTAGACACCGGCGTTTACCTCGTCGATTTTGCGCTGCTCATCGGTGGCGTCCTTGTGCTCGACGATGCGCACGAACTGGCCATCGTTGCTGCGAAGGATACGGCCGTAACCGGTTGGATCGCCTAGGTAGGTGGTGAGAATGGTTGCCGCGTAACCGCCCGAAAGATGGGTGTCTAGCATCGCTTCGATGGTTGCCACATCGAGCAGTGGGACATCGCCAGAGGTGACGACTACCGCGCCTTCGAAGTCGTCTGGAAGAGCAAAAAGCCCACATTCGACCGCGCGACCAGTACCAGGAATTTCATCCTGTTCGGCAATCTTGGCGTTTGGGAAGAAAGTTTCGATGTATTCGCTGATGTGCTCTTTTTGGTGACGAACAACCGGAACCACGTGCGATGCGCCTAGAGCCGAAGCAGTGGTGAGAGCGTGCCCTAGAAGTGGGAGGCCGGCCAGCTCGTGCATGACCTTAGGCTTGGACGACTTCATGCGAGTGCCCTGACCTGCCGCCAAAACCACTACCGCTAGGTGTCGCTCGCCCATTGCTCTCCTATAAGTGAAACTTGCTGGTCTACCAGGATTCGAACCTGGACAAGAGCCTTCAAAGGGCCCGGTGCTGCCGTTACACCATAGACCATGACGTCACAGGCCAACCTGAGAGTCATGCGCTGCCCTAGGGCAACCACACCCTCTAAGTTTGCCAGATGTTTGGTCTATTTGCGCCGGTTCAGCGGGATGTCGGTTAACCTAGCAGCTCACTTGCTTCGAGCCACTCGAGCTCGAGGCCATCGCGCTTGTCATTGAACTCCGCCTGCTTAGCGGCTAGAGCAGCAAGTCCGGCGTAATCGGTTGGGTCGTGGATGGTTAGCTGCTGGTGCAATTCGGCTTCTTCTGCTGCCAACTTCTCCAGTGCGCGTTCGATGCGAGCCAGGTTCTTCTCGGCGTTTCGAAGTTCCGCTCCCGAGAGCTTGGGAACTCCCCCGGCTGCGGAGGCTGTCGCCGAGACGGAACCAGAGGTGCCGCCGCCGACAAGCATCGGGTTTCCAGTGGTGCTCTGGCCGGCTGCTGCGGCCTTGGCGGAGGCCTTCAGAGAGTGCTTTCGAAGTTCCAGGTACTGGTCTACTCCACCGGTTAGGTGGCGGAGGCTGCCGTCGCCCAACAAGGCGTACTGTACGTCTGTTACTCGCTCTAGCAGGTAGCGGTCGTGCGAGACCACAATGAGCGTGCCTGGCCAGCTGTCGAGCAGGTCTTCCATCGCGGCGAGCATGTCGGTGTCGAGGTCGTTGGTCGGCTCATCGAGGATGAGCACGTTCGGCTCACCAAAGAGCAGGCGAAGGAACTGCAAGCGTCGGCGTTGACCACCCGATAGGTCGGAAATAGGAGTCTGGAGCTGCTCAGTTGTGAAGCCGAGTTGCTCGACCAACTGTCCCGTGCCCACTTCCTTGCCATCAACGACGAAGTAAGACTTCTCGCGCGCGATCAAGCTGAAGATGCGTTCATCCTTGAACTCGTCAAGTTCGCGCACGTCCTGAGTCAGGGTTGCGATGTTGACCGTCTTGCCACGTTTGATTCGGCCGCCCGTTGGCTCGAGGTCGCCGGTAACCAGCTTCAGGAGAGTGGTCTTACCAGCACCGTTAACTCCAACCAGACCAATGCGGTCTCCCGGACCAAGTCGCCAGGTCACGTTGTTCATCAGCGTTTTGTTGCCGATGGCGTAGTTCATGTTTTCGATGTCGACAACATCTTTACCCAAGCGCTGGGTTGCCATCTTTCGAAGATTGATCGCGTCACGAGCCGGGGGTTCGTTGGCGATGAGTTCATTTGCTGCATCGATGCGGAATTTAGGCTTTGAAGTTCTAGCAGGAGCACCGCGGCGAAGCCAGGCGAGTTCCTTGCGAAGCAGGTTCTGACGTCGGGCCTCAGAAGCGGCGGCCGAGCGATCACGCTCGTTGCGCTGCAGAATGTACGCAGCGTAACCACCCTCAAAAGGTTCGAGAATACCGTCGTGGATCTCCCAGGTGAGGTTACAAACCTCGTCTAGGAACCAACGGTCGTGAGTTACCACGATGAGCCCACCCTGACCGGACGACCAGCGCTGTTTGAGGTGCTGCGCCAGCCAAGCAACACCCTCGATGTCGAGGTGGTTGGTCGGCTCGTCGAGCATCACGATATCCCACTCGCGGCTTAGCAGCGCAGCAAGAGCTACTCGACGGCGCTGACCACCGGAGAGTTCACTGACCTGCTTGGTCCAATCGAGGTCGTTTAGAAGTCCGGCAATTACATCGCGAACCTTTGGGTCGCCCGCCCACTCGTGCTCTTCTCGATCACCAACAACGGCCTCGCCGATTGTCAGACCTGGATCAAGCACATCCTGCTGGTCGAGCATGCCAACTTGCAGGCCGCCGCGGTAAGTGACGCGCCCCTCATCGGTGGCCATTCTCTTGGCCAAAACCTTTAGGAGCGTCGACTTGCCATCACCGTTGCGGCCAACGATACCGATACGGTCACCGTCGTTTACGCCGATGGTGATGCCATTGAAAACGGTCTTGGTTGGGAAATCGTGCCGAATATTCTCGGCACCCAGAAGGTGGGCCATCGCGCTCCCCTAGTGAACCAGTTGGGCTGGGCCCGCAGGTGACGAAGTGATTGTGGCCGACTTGCCGTAGGTGCGAAGACGGCTAGCGATAGTGATTGCGTCGTTTGCATCACGCGCAAGCATGGCAACAGTAGGGCCCGATCCTGAAACAATCGCGCGCAACGCGAATACGGTGTCGGCAAGGTCAAGAACCTCTTGAAGCTGAGGCGCGAGACTAACTGCCGCTTCCTGAAGGTCGTTGTGGAGCAGTGGAGCGATTTCCTCTGCGGTAGCACCTTCGCGAAGCGCCTTGGTGAGCGTGTGGTCCACATCAACCGCAGGCACCGAAGCTGGGTCCTGGCCGCGCTCAGAACGCAGGCGGTCAAGTTCCTTGAATACAGCTGGGGTCGAAAGCCCAAAGTCGTTAGTCACGAGCACCCAGTGAAGTTCGACATTCTGGGCAAGCGGCGAAAGTTCGTGCCCGGTTCCGAGGCCAACCGCCGCACCACCCATCAGAGCGAACGGTACATCGGCGCCAATCTCGGCAGCAATTTCGTACAGGTCAAACTCGCCTAGCTGCTTACCCCAGGCAGCCTGCGCTGCGAGCAGTGCTGCCGCAGCATCGGCGGACCCGCCGCCCATACCGCCAGCAACAGGAACGTTCTTGTGAATGGTCATAGCAAGGCGTGGAACGGTTCGGTACTTGAGCATCTTGCCCGCGGCCTTTGCAGCCTTGACCACAAGGTTGTTGCGGTTGGTTGGCACCGATGCGATGTGCGAGGCGTCGATGTTGCCGGTAACTGCAACTTCCCAGTCGGCAGCCAGTTCGGCCACCACGGTTTCAGGCAGGTTTACGCTCTGGTAGATGCTAGCCACATCGTGGTAGCCATCCTCGCGCAGCGGACCTACCTTGAAGAACAGGTTAATCTTGCCAAACGCAGTTGCTGCGTGAACCGGCTCACAAAGCAAGCGCTTGAAAGTGCTGTCGAGCACCGCCTCCCAGTAGCTCTGCGCCCAAGCAAGCTCAGCGGAGTTATGCAGGTGTTCGTGGCGCACAGTAACTCGGTACAGGCCGTTTCGAATGGGCTCGAAGCTAAGTTCGACGCGGCTCATGTTGGCAAAGGAGTAGCCGAGAAGCTCGTTGGAGACGGTTCTGATTAGGCGCTGTGGGGCCTCAACCGGCCATGACGCCGGGTCGTTGAAGAGACCAAAGAGTCTCGGCAGGTCCGCGCCGTAAAAACGGGCGGTCTCGGCGGTGAACCATCCGCTCTTCGAAGTTGCTACATGCCAGCGAAGACTCACTTGTCGCGCTCCTGCTTAGCCTTGGCGATCTTCACGAAGTCGTGCACGTCGAGTTGCTCGCCTCGTTTCTGCGGGTCGATTCCGGCCGCAGTCAGAAGTTCTTCAGCGGCGGCGGCACTTCCGGCCCAGTCTGCGAGAGCCTGGCGGAGAGTCTTGCGACGCTGGCTGAAAGCACCATCGATGGCGTCGAAGGTTGCAAGGCGCAGCGCTTCATCGCCAAGTGGTGCCTCGCGCTTGGCGAAGTAGACAAGTGCCGAATCGACATTCGGTACAGGCCAGAAGATGTTGCGGCCTACGTTGCCAGCAAGGGCGGCCTCCGCGTACCAGGCAAGCTTTACGCTGGGAACGCCGTAAACCTTGTTGCCTGGCTTTGCGGCCAGACGGTGGGCCACCTCGGCCTGAACCAGGACAAGTCCGGTCTGGAGCGATCCAAACTGCTCTAGGAAGTGCAACAAAACTGGAACGCTGATGTTGTATGGCAGGTTTGCAACCAGCGCCGATGGCTGGTCGCCCAAATCGGATACTCGAAGCGCATCCTCGTGAATGAGCTTGAAGTTTGCACCCGGTGCGCGAGTGGCGATGGTCTGCTCCAGAGCGGCAGCCATTTTCGGGTCGATCTCAACCGCGATGACCTTGTTGGCCACTTCGATCAGGCCTAGAGTAAGCGAGCCGAGCCCCGGACCAATTTCAACTACCGTCTCGCTACCGTCGAGCTTCGCGGCGGCGACAATACGGCGAATGGTGTTCGGGTCGGTGACGAAGTTCTGACCGAGCTTCTTGGTAGGGACGACGTCGAGTCGCGCTGCGAGCTCGCGAATGTCCGAGCCGCCTAGTAGTTGAGCTTCACTAGCCATTACGGGGTTCCGCTCGAATCTTTAGGTGGGTTGTTTGCAAGGTGGTGGTGGTCGGCATCGCCCTCGAGCACATCGGTGCTCCAAAGGCCGTAGACCCGCTCGGTATTTTCAGTGAGCTGCGCCGCAACCTCGTTCACGCCCTTGCCCAGAACCTGAGCCATGTAGCGCACAGTTATTGGCACCAGATAAGGCGCGTTCGGGCGGCCGCGGTAAGGCTCAGGGGTCAGGAACGGCGCGTCGGTCTCGACCATGATGAGTTCCGGGCGAGCCAGCAGCAGCGAATCACGCAGGTGCTGATTGCGCTTGATGGTTATGTTGCCCGCGAACGACATGTACCAACCGTTTTGGTTGCAGATCTCGGCCAAATCGGTGTCACCCGAGTAGCAATGGAACACTACTCGTTCTGGCGCGCCAACTCGCTTCAGGGTTTCAACAACCTCTGCGTGAGCCTCGCGGTCGTGAATCATCAAAGCGATGTTGTTCTCTTTGGCAATGCGAATGTGCTCTTCAAACGAATACTTCTGGAGCGCTAGGTCGTCGGAGCCTTCGGTACGGAAAAAGTCGAGCCCGGTCTCACCTATGGCACGCACTCGAGGCTGGGTGGCGAGGTCCGCAATCTGTGCGATCGCATCATCCAAGGCGGTCTTGGTCTTGTAGGTAGGCGCCTCATTTGGGTGGAGGGCAACAGCAGCAAGAACGCGTGGTTCGATCGCGGCAACGGCGGCGGACCACTTTGAAGACTCAAGGGTCACGCCAACCTGAACCACACCGAGCATGCCCGCCTGGTTAGCCAGGTCTAGGTGCTCAAGGTAGTGCAGCGGTTCATCACCGTCGGCAATTTCCATGTGGGTGTGGTTGTCGTAAGTGCCAACCTCGAGCGGTTCCGGAAGTTCGGGGTACTTCAAATCGGCACGGTGATCGTTGGCATCATAGTTACGACGAGTGCGCATGTGCGGTGCTGGAACGCCGTCGACTAGCGAGGCATTTGTTGCCCCAGCGATGTCGCCGTTAGATGCGCACATTTAGTGAAATGCCTAGTTAGCTTCGGTCTCAATACGAGGGAACAGCGGCTCGAGCGCGGCGATTGCAGCTCCAGGCTTCAGCTGGTTCCAAGTACCTGCGGAGGCAAGCTTCTGGTCGGCAAGCGCACCGAGCGATGGCTCTCCAACCGCAGCCCATAGCTTTGCGACAGCCTTAGGAGTTACCGGCGCGAGAAGCACACTGAGCACGCGCAGACCCTCTGTTGCGGTGTAAAGAACGGTAGCCAGGCGGTCACGCTTAGCCTCGTCTTTTGCCAGCGCCCAAGGCTCTTGCACGGTGATGTAGTTGTTCAGCTCGTCAACCAAAGTCCAGACCGCGGCGATGGCGTCCTGAATTGCCAGGTCGTCGATGGCCGAGTCTGCCTTTGCAACTGCTGCGAGGGCAACCGAGGCAACATTCTCATCATCGGCGGTTACGGCCGAAGGTGCAGGTAGCACGCCATCGAAGTAGCGGTGAACCATCGCGATTACGCGGCTCGCTAGGTTACCGAAACCGTTGGCCAGCTCCGACTGGTAGCGTGCCGAAAGGTCTTCCCACGAGAACGAACCATCGGAGCCAAAGGCGATTGCCTTCATGAAGTAGTAGCGGAACGCGTCCGAACCGAAGGTGTCGGTGATCTGGCTTGGAGCGATACCGGTGAGCTTAGACTTCGACATCTTCTCGCCGCCAACAAGCAGCCAGCCGTGCCCAAATACCTGAGTCGGTGGAGTTAGCCCGGCAGCCATAAGCATTGCCGGCCAGATCACAGCGTGGAAACGAAGAATGTCCTTACCCACGATCTGAACCGAAGCTGGCCAAAGGCTGTCAAACTTTGCCTTAGCCTCGGCGGTGTCCTCGCCGTAGCCGATAGCGGTGATGTAGTTCAGCAGAGCATCGAACCAAACGTAGGTGATGTGCGAATCATCCCAAGGGATGTCGATACCCCAGTCGAACTTCTCCTTCGAGCGCGAAATGCTGAGGTCTTCTAGACCACGGCGAACGAAAGAAACAACCTCGTTCTTTGCACTCTCCGGCTGCACGAACTTTGGGTTCGCAGCGTAGAAATCAAGCAGTGGCTGTTCGAACTCGCTCAGCTTGAAGAAGTAGTTAGTTTCCTTGAGCTTCTCAACCGGACGTGTGTGAATAGCGCAAACCAGTTGACCAGCGAAATCTTCAACGCCGTCGATTAGGTCGGCCTCGGTCTTGTATTCCTCACAACCAACGCAGTAGTTGCCTTCGTACGATCCCTGGTAGATGAACCCGGTGTCGTAGAGGTGCTGCAAGAATGCCTGCACATTCTTCTCGTGGCGAGGCTCCGTGGTACGGATGAAGTCTTGGTTCTGAATGTCGATGGTCTCGAGCAGTGGCAGCCATGCCTCTGCAACGAGCTTGTCCGCCCAGTCCTTCGGCGAAACCTTGTTTGCGGCTGCGGTGCGAAGAATCTTCTCTCCGTGCTCATCGGTGCCGGTAAGCAGGAATGCGCTTTCGCCGCGCTGGCGGTGCCAACGGGTGAGCACATCGGCGGCCACCTCGGTGTAGGCGTGACCAATGTGAGGGGCGTCGTTCACATAGAAGATTGGGGTAGTCGCGTAAAACGACTTGCTGGCAGACATAGTGTCTATCTTAATTCAGAACGCCAATGCCATGCGGCTATTGCCGACCGTTATTGCGCGCTTTGCTTGCGCTTCAGAAGCACAAGGTCGTAAAGCTCGCTTTTGCTGACTCCGGCGAGCGCCGCAATTTCAGCAACAGCCGGCTTCAGTGGGCTTCCAGCGGCAACCAGTTCGAGCACCTGATCCACGACATCCATTGCCTGATGTTCGGTTGCCGGCGCACCCGCTATGACTACAACGATCTCACCCTTAGGTTCTTCGGCCGACCACTCCACCAATTCGGCGAGCGTGCCGCGAACAGTCTGTTCAAACTTCTTGGTTAGCTCTCGGCTTACGGTCGCTTGGCGGTCCGGCCCGAGCACGGCGAGCGCCGCCTCCAAAGATTCGTGCAGACGGTGTGGGCTCTCGAAGAACACCATGGTTCGAGTTTCGTGCTCAAGCTCCTGCCAGAAGCGCTGGCGCTCCCCCTGCTTGCGCGGGATAAACCCCTCGAAGCTGAATCGGTCGGTTGGTAGACCACTTACCGCTAGCGCGCTTAGAACCGCCGATGGCCCAGGGATGATGGTGACATCGATGCCCGCCGCAACCGCTGCGCGCACCAACTGGAACCCAGGGTCACTTACTGTTGGCATTCCTGCATCGGAGACAACAAGCACGTCGTCGTCTTGAGCAATCTCAACCAACTGCTTGGCACGGTCGCCCTCATTGTGTTCGTGCAGGCTGAAGGTCTTTGCGGTCACCTTGATCTGCAGAGCCTGCGCCAACTTGTATAGGGTTCGGGTGTCTTCTGCCGCGATGTACTTGGCGTTCACCAAATGCTCCACTAGGCGTGGCGATGCATCGGCGAGATTGCCAATCGGAGTTGCGGCGAGGATGAGCATTCACCCATTCTTCCAAACCTCGCCGGTTATTCTGCGAAAACCTTGAGATTGCCCGCAGGTGGCGGTTTGGCCGTTACCGGCGCCGATAGCATCGTTAGGTGAGCTTCGTATCAAAGGTTGAGACGACCTACCGCCGTTTGGTTCGCCACGGCTGGTGGGCTGTTGTGCTTCTTGGCGGCTTCCTGCGCTTTTACAACCTCGGTTATCCAAAGGCGCTCATCTTCGATGAAACCTTCTATGTCAAGGATGCCTGGAGCCTCATCCACCGCGGATATGAAACGACTTGGCCTGTAGGCGCCGATGCGCGCTGGGCGGCAGGCGACCCATCCGGGTTCACCGATGCAGGCAGTTTCGTGGTGCACCCACCACTTGGTAAGTTCCTCATTTCGCTGCCAATGGTTCTATTTGGCGCAGAGCACTCGTGGACTTGGCGTCTCTCATCTGCAATCTTCGGCACTCTCGCAATCCTGCTTGTGATGTTGGTGGCCAAGAAACTGCTGGGTAGTCAGTCGGCTGCAGTTTTGGCAGGTTTGCTGTTCGCCGTCGATGGGCACTCTATAGTCCTCGCTCGAACCGCTCTGCTTGACGGTTTCCTGATGTTCTTTGTACTGCTGGCTTTCTACTTCCTGTTGCTCGATCGAGATCAAATGCGGTTGCGATACCAACTTGATGCAACGCGTGTGTTCTGGAAGCGTCCTTGGTTGGTGGCCATGGCCGCCGCACTCGGACTCGCAACCAGCGTGAAGTGGAGCGGGCTTTACGTTGCTGCGTTCTTCGGGGCCTACATTGTCGTATCTGAAGCGCTGCTCCGTCGTCGACTGGGTTCAAAGACTTGGGTGAGTGACGGCTTTGTTGGTCAGAAACTAGCCGACCTGGCCTTGACTATCCCCGTATTCGCTGGCGTCTACGTATTCAACTGGCTCGGCTGGATTCTCACCGACGGCGGCTGGGACCGCCATAGCAAAGGCACCTGGTGGGAAAGCCTCGCGCAGTATCACCACGACATCTACAACTTCCATGTAAACCTGCACACCCCGCACAGCTATGCCAGCAACCCGTTCTCGTGGTTGTTCATGCTTCGGCCGGTTTCGTTCTGGTGGCAGTCCAGCGACTGCCCACCAAACCCGAATGGCTGCGCGGCTGAGATTTCAGCAATCGGCAACCCATTCATCTGGTGGGCGGCCGCCATCGCCTGCATCTATCTACTGGTTCACTACATCCGCTTCCGCAACCGCACCGAGGGGCTAATACTGCTCGGTCTAGCTGCTGGATACCTGCCGTGGATGCTTTACCTGAATCGCACCATCTTCCAGTTCTATGCGATCACATTCCTACCGTTCACCATCATCGGTTTGGTCTATGTGCTGCGATCACTTTGGTACCGCGTGACCCCAAACTACTTCAACCGCGAAGACAACACCGGCGTCTACCGTTGGCGCCTGCCCATCGCCATCTATCTGCTTTGCGTCGGCCTAATTTCGTTCTTCTTCCTGAACCTGGTCTGGGGTTTTACAACGCCTTACTGGTACTGGCTGGCCCACATGTGGCTGGGCAACTGGTGGATTTAGGAAAGCACTACCGCCCGGCGGGCCACAGCGTCAGAAGGTGGTCCTAAACTGACTGCATGAGCACTTACGCAGTCCAGTATTCCTACGCAGCGCCAGAAGAGCAGCTTGCAACCATTCGCCCGGAGCACCGAGCATTCTTGGGCCAATTGGGCGCGGATGGTGTGCTGCTCGCAAGTGGCCCGATGGTTGATTACCCGGGTGCACTTCTCATCTTCAAGGCTGAGTCACCGGAGGCGCTAGCCGCATTGCTCGACCAGGATCCGTTCGACATCGCTGGTTTCATTGGCGAACGAACCATCAATGAGTGGAACCCGATTCTTGGCAAATGGGTGCTTGGCTAATGGTCTTCACTCCAGACCAGATGCCGCTGGCAACCTTCAATAGCGGGCAGCAGGCTCCGCGCCTCGGACTTGGCGTTTATAAGGTTGCTCAGGACATAGCCGACAGTCTCGTGGTTAAGGCAATCGAGACCGGCTACCGCCGCATCGATACCGCCGCCCTATATGACAACGAACTCGAGGTTGGCTCGGGAATTCGCAAGAGCGGCATCGACCGTTCAGAGATTTTCGTCACCACAAAGATTTGGAAAGACGGACAGGGCAAGGATTTCTCCGCGGATGCGATCGAGTCCAGCCTCGACCGTTTGAAGCTTGGCTATGTCGACATGCTGCTTATTCACTGGCCGCACCCAAAGCTAAACAAGTTCGTTGAAACCTGGCAGGTGTTCGAGGATTTCCTCGGGACTGGACGCGTAAAGGGCATCGGTGTGAGCAACTTTGAGCCCGCACACCTAGACGCCCTGCTCGCCGAGAGCCCAGTTATTCCTGCTCTAAACCAGGTCGAACTTCACCCCGGCTTCCAGCAGCAGAAAGTGCGCGAATACAACTCAGCCCACGGGATCCTCACCGAGGCCTGGGCTCCCCTCTCTCGCGGCAAACTCACCGAAGATGCAGTTGTAGTAGGGCTGGCACAGAAACACGGAAAGAGTCCGGCGCAGGTTATTTTGCGTTGGCACATTCAGCTTGGCAACTTGGTCATTCCAAAAACGTCAAACCCAGACCGCCTTGCTGAGAACATCAATATCTTCGATTTCGAGCTTGAATCGGAAGACATGCAGGCTATTGCTGGTTTGGATACAGGGGTTCGCACATCCGTAGACCCCAACGAGTTCGACTAATAGTTCCAGTGGAAGCCATCGTGCTCCCACTGTCGAATGTGGAGGCAAAACCATGCGCGTTCTAATCAGCGGAGCCAGCGGACTCGTTGGCACCGAGGTTGCCCGTCAACTTCGCGAGCGAGGTGACGAGCCGGTCATTCTGGTTCGCCGCAAGGCCACCGCCGCAAATGAGGTCGAAT
>JBEEJV010000036.1:0-8487 GCA_041169005.1 Actinomycetota bacterium | reverse complement strand
AGTTGCCCAGATTTCCGAAGCGGCAGGCATCAAGACCTTCAAGGCAACCAAGGTCGACGAGGCTCTTGCCGCAGAACTAGCCGCAACCGGTGCCGCTCTTGGTGTGGTTGTTGCCTACGGAGCGCTTTTCAAGTCTTATGTTCTGAGTGCCCTTCCGCTCGGATGGGTAAACCTTCACTACAGCCTTTTGCCTGATTGGCGCGGTGCAGCACCTGTTCAGAATGCTGTGCTTTCCGGCGACGTTGATACTGGCGTCACGCTATTCCAGCTCGACGAGGGCATGGACACCGGTCCGGTATTCGGAACCGTTGCGACCACAATTCAGGTTGGCGAAACCAGCGGGCGACTACTCGAGCGGCTCACCGAACTGGGTATCACCCTTCTCAACCAAGAACTGCCCCTAATCGAGGCCGGGATCGCCACCGCCATCCCTCAGGACTTGAGCGCGGCTGCACGTGTTGCAAGCAAGCCAACTCGGGAAGGCGCGCGCATCAACTGGAACGAATCAGCCTCAGCCATCGAGCGCAAGGTGCTGGGCATGAACCCAGAGCCGATGGCACACACATCTTTAGGCGGTGAAACCTTCCGCATCCTCGATGCTGTCAATCTTGGTGTTGCTCCGGAGGGCCTGTTTGACCAGGCCGCACTGCCGGGCAGGCTCGTTTTTGAAGCCAAGCGCGTGATGGCGTTTTGCGCCAACAAAACCCTGCTGCAACTTAAGACGGTTCAGCCGGCAGGCAAGAGCCCAATGCCAGCTCTCGACTGGTCGCGCGGTGCGGCAAATAAGTTCTCTAGTTTCGATGTTGAGGTGGCGTAATGGCCGAACGCCGCAGTTACAACAACCACAAAGAAGGTCGTGAGCGCGCTCGTGGAGCGGTTGTCACCGCCCGTTCCGTGGCCTTTAAGCTTCTTCTTGCCGTTGCGCAGGACGATGCCTACGCAAACTTGCTATTGCCCAAGCTTCTCAATGAGAGCGGTCTGGACAGCCGCGATGCTGGCTTCGCTCAGGAGATGGCGTTCGGCACCATTCGCAATCAGCTCTTCTACGATGGCATCATCGCAAAGGCCTCTGGTCGTGACATCGCTGATGTCGACTCGGACGTTCGTGTTCTTCTCGAACTAGGCGCCCACCAGCTGCTCGGCATGCGAGTGCCCTCTCACGCGGCTCTCAGCGAAACCGTAAACCTCGCAAAGTCCGTTCTGCGACCTAACCTGAGCGGTTTCGTCAATGGCGTGCTCCGCCGCGTATCCGAAAGGACGCGTGAGGAATGGCTTGATCTTCTCTTGGCGGAGGCTAAGACTGACGTTGCAAAGCTCTCAATTCGTTATTCGCACCCAGAATGGGTAATCCGCGCGATCGCAGATTCCCTCAAGGTAGATGGTCGAGCCGATGAGCTCGAGGCGCTGCTAGCCGTCAATAATCAGCCGCCACTGGTGTCGCTCGTGGCGCTTCCTGGTTTATCGACCGTCGAAGACCTGATTGACGCGGGTGCAGTATTCGATGGCGTTAGTCCAATAGGTGCTGAACTTCCCGACGGAGATCCGGCAGACATTCCGGAAGTTCGTTCCGGACAGATCCGTGTTCAGGATCAGGGTTCGCAGTTGGCTGCACTTGCCCTTATCAATGCGGAGACCAAGACCGGCTCCACGAACGAGGAGTGGCTTGATCTCTGTGCCGGCCCAGGCGGCAAGGCGGCACTCCTCGCCGCCTCTGCTAAGGAGGCAGGAGCGGAACTCGTCTGCAACGAACTGCAACCGCACCGAGCCAAGTTGGTAGAACAAGCCCTGTCCCGCGTGAATCCAGATGTTTATGTGCGCACCGGCGATGGCCGCGACTTGGGCGATGACGCCCCAGGAGCGTTTGATCGCATTCTGCTCGACGCGCCTTGCACCGGCTTGGGCGCTCTTCGCCGCCGCCCGGAATCCCGTTATCGCAAGAAGCAGACCGACGTGGCGGAACTCGCAAAGTTGCAGCGAGAACTTCTCGTGAGTGCCTGGAAGGGTCTCAAAGTGGGTGGTGTCCTCGCTTACGTCACATGTTCGCCGCATCCGGCCGAAACTACCGGCATCATCGACTGGGCCCAAAAGAACTACGGTGAAAAACTAGAGCTGCTGGATGCAACTTCAGTTCTGCAGCAACTAACGCCAGCTCTCAAGGACAATGCCCACATGGCCCTGACAGAGGGTCGCAAGACCGTGCAGCTTTGGCCACAGCGTCAAGTTACCGACGCGATGTTCATCTCACTGCTCAGAAAGACTGCATAGGATTTGGTCATGACCAACGCACGTATAGCCCCATCGATCCTCTCGGCGGACTTCGTAAACTTCGAAGCGGATTTTGCGACCATCGCATCGGCCGACCTGATCCACGTAGACGTTATGGACAACCACTTCGTTCCGAACCTGACATTTGGGCTTCCGATGGTTGCGCGCATGCAGCAAATCGCGCCAAAGCCCCTCGACATTCACCTGATGATTGAGAACTCGGATCGCTGGGCGCCTGGATACGCTGAGGCCGGCGCCTATTCGGTTACATTCCACGCTGAGACCACCGATGCTCCCGTCGCCCTTGCGCGCCGCTTGCGTGACATTGGAGCCCGTGCCGGAATAGCAATCAAGCCAGGCACGAATATCGAGCCTTATCTCGAGATCCTGCCCGAATTCGACATGGTGCTGGTCATGACCGTAGAGCCTGGTTTCGGTGGGCAGTCATTGATCGAGCACACGCTCGAGAAGGTTTCAAAGGCTCGTCGTCGCATAGATGTGGAGAAGCTCGATGTGTGGCTTCAGGTCGATGGTGGCATCGATGAAAGCAACATCGAACGAGTCGCTCAACTTGGCGCTGACACCTTCGTCGCGGGTAGCGCAGTGTTCAAGAATCCAAACCGCGCCGAGCAGATCGCATTGCTTCGCGATAAGGCAATCGCTGGTTGCAATCACCGTCACTGACATTTCCGCGCTGGAATGCGCCTAAATAGCCCGAATCGGCTGCTGTTCATCGGCTAACCTTGTAGGTATGAAGTCCTTCGAACAACTCTTTGCCGAGATTGGCCAGAAAGCCGCCGAACGCCCTGCCGATTCACATACCGTGAAGTGGCTAGACGCCGGCGTGCACACAATCGGCAAGAAGATTGTTGAAGAAGCCGCCGAGGTTTGGATGGCCGCTGAATACGAAGGTAACGAGCGTACCGCTGAGGAAATCAGCCAGCTTATCTACCACCTGCAGGTTTTGATGACCGCCAAGGGCATCTCCCTAGCAGACCTCGAAAAGAACTTCTAAAGATTTAGGGGAGTGGCTTAGGCCAGCCCCGGGATGGACCCCAAATGACTAACCCACCGATGCTGCGCGTTGCTGTTCCGAATAAGGGCATTCTTAGTGAAGCCGCAATCGCAATGCTCAAAGAAGCTGGTTACACCACTCGCCGCGATCCTAAAGATTTGCACGTAGTAGACACCACAAACAACATCGAATTCTTCTACCTTCGTCCGCGTGACATCGCAACCTACGTTGGTTCCGGTTCGCTCGATGCCGGTTTTACCGGTCTAGACCTGATGCTCGATAGCCGCAGCAAGGCAAAGACCGTGGCAGACCTAGATTTCGGTGGTTCAACCTTCCGTTTCGCCGGACCGACCGGTGCCTTCACCGAGATTGCTCAACTGGCAGGTAAGCGTGTTGCAACCGCCTATCCAAGCCTCGTTGAAGACTTCCTAAAGCGCGCCGGTGTAAACAACGTTGAGCTAGTTGGACTAGACGGTGCCGTAGAAGTGGCTGTTCGACTAGGTGTTGCGGATGCAGTTGCAGACGTCGTTTCAACCGGAAATACCCTCCGTCAGGCAGGCCTGGAGATCTTCGGTCCGGTAATCCTCGAGTCATCTGCGCACCTCATCGCCGCGCCTGGTGCGGAAGAGAAGTCTGCTACCTTGCTTCGACGCATGCAAGGCGTGCTAGTTGCCCGTGAATACGTAATCTTCGACTATGACTGCCCGGTAGCACTGGTAGAACAGGCCTCGAAGCTAACTCCTGGCATTGAATCTCCAACCATATCTCCGCTTCGCGATCAGGAATGGGTTGCAGTTCGCTCGCTCGTAAAGAGCAAGGAAACCAACGCAACTATGGACGCACTCTACGAACTCGGTGCACGCGCCATCCTCGTGAGCGCCATCCACGCAGCACGCATCTAGGGCCCGCCGTGTCGCTTTCAGTTCGAGTTATCCCGTGTCTAGACGTTGCCGACGGCCGCGTGGTCAAGGGCGTCAACTTTTTGAATCTGCGGGATGCTGGCGATCCGATCGAACTTGCCGCCAAATACTACGCCGATGGTGCCGATGAGCTCACCTTCCTCGATGTGCACGCAACCGTGGATAACCGCTCCACCATGTACGACCTGGTTACCAAGTGTGCCGAGCAGGTGTTCATTCCGCTCACCGTTGGTGGCGGCATTCGTGAAGTTGAGGATGTTGCGAAGCTTCTTGGCGCTGGCGCTGACAAGATTTCGGTTGGTTCTGCTGGAATCGCCAACCCGCAACTTTTAGCAGGCATTGCCGAACGATTCGGCAACCAAGTGTTGGTCATTTCGCTCGACTTGAAGCGTTCGCCAAAGACCGAATCAGGTTATGTTGTAACCACTCACGGTGGTCGCAACGAGACCGATTTGGATGCGATCGCCTGGGTTAAGCGCACCATTGAACTTGGTGCCGGTGAACTCTTGGTCAACTCGATTGACGCCGATGGCACCCGCAACGGCTTCGATGAAGAAATGCTGCGCGACATCCGTGCCGTCAGCAAGGTGCCGGTAATTGCATCGGGAGGTGCTGGTAAGGCGTCTGACTTCCCGGTGGCTGCCGCTGCCGGTGCGGATGCAATCCTCGCGGCCAGCATTTTCCACGAGGGATCAGTTTCCATTGGTGATGCCAAGCGAGAGCTTGCCAAAGCCGGTTACCAGGTTAGGTAGTCAATCATGAGCATGGATGCACTGTTCGCGAACCTCAAGTTCGATGCTTCCGGTCTAATCACAACGGTTGTACAGAGCGCAGACACCAAGCGCGTTCTCATGGTGGCGTGGATGAGCCGCGAATCCCTTGCGCAGTCTATTGAGCTTGGTGAGACGGTATTTTGGTCACGTTCGCGCGGTGAACTGTGGCACAAGGGAGCAACCAGCGGGAACACTCAGAAGATTGTTAGTCTGCAGGCAGACTGCGATGGCGACACCCTTTTGGCTCTTGTTCACGAAGCTGGTCCAGCATGCCACAACGGTACGGAGTCCTGCTTCGACACCACCGAGATTTTCAGCGCGACGGAAGGCTAGTGATGACTATTAACTTCAGTTACGAAGACGTTGTTGCCCTAGCGGGCAAGCACCGAGTTATTCCGGTCATTCAGACTTTGTTCTCAGGTTCCGAAACCCCGTTATCTGTATTCGAGAAGTTAGCCGCAGACAAGCCTGGGTCGTTCCTTCTGGAATCGGCAGAGCAGGGAGTTTGGGCGCGCTACTCGTTCATTGGTGTTCGCAACCGGGGAACCCTAACTCAGCCGAACCACGACGGTACGGCAAGTGCGGCACCAGTCTGGCACTCATCTGTAGGAGCTGCAGCTCTCCCGAACGGCGAGGAGCTCTCTGCAAAGCCTCTTGAGGCTCTGGCGCAACTACAATCGGCGTGGACTTCATCGCCGCTCGATGGCCTGCCGCCACTTACCAGCGGCCTTGTGGGGCTTATCGGCTGGGACATGATCCGTCAGCTCGAGAATCTGCCGAACGCACCTAAGGCAGATTTTGCTGCACCTGTGATGGCCTTTGCCATGTTCCAGGATCTAGTCATTCTCGATCACCTTTCGAGCACGCTGCTTCTGGTTTCCAACATTTTCGTCACCGATGGGGTCGACCTAAAGGCCAGCTACGACGATGCACTCGCAAACATCGCAGAACTTCGTTCGGGTATCTTGAAGCCGCACGTTGGCAAGCTCGCAGAACTCGATCTAGACGTTGAGCTCAACGCCAAGCACAGGGTTTCAAAGAGCGACTTCATTGAGGCAATCGAGTCTTCCAAGCACTTTGTTCGCATCGGCGACGTCTTTCAGGTCGTGCTTTCACAGCGTTTTGATCTGGAAGTTGCAGCTTCGCCACTCGAGGTTTATCGAGTTCTACGTGCTCTGAACCCAAGTCCGTACATGTACCTGTTGAACTTCGAAGACGGAGACGGTCCATACGCCGTGATCGGTTCGAGTCCGGAAGCGCTTGTTCAGGTTCAGGGTTCTCATGCAGTGATGCACCCAATCGCTGGTTCGCGTCCACGTGGCAAGACCGTCGATGAGGACAAGGACCTCGCTGAATCTCTCATCGCAGATGCTAAGGAACGCGCCGAGCACCTCATGTTGGTGGACTTAGCTCGCAACGACCTGCTTAAGGTGTGTAAACCTGCTTCGGTGAATGTGACCGAGTTCATGCAGATTCACCGCTACAGCCACATCATGCATCTGGTCTCGACCGTTGAAGGTGAGCTCCGTGACGGGCAAACTGCGGTTGATGCTTTCAAGGCTACTTTCCCGGCTGGAACACTATCTGGTGCCCCAAAGCCGCGCGCGTTGGAAATTATCGATGAACTTGAAGAGGCTGCGCGCGGAGTTTACGGAGGTGTGGTTGGTTACTTTGATTTCGCAGGAAACGCAGATCTGGCCATCGCCATTCGCACCGCTTTCATTCGCGACGGCATTGCCCGAGTGCAGGCGGGAGCAGGCGTTGTTCTCGATTCGCAACCTGAATCGGAATATCAAGAGACTGTAAACAAGGCTGGTGCGCCGGCACGCGCCGTTGCCGCCGCTAACGGGCTAAGGCATCTCAACTAGTGACAGCAAAGGTACGCGTAACTAAGTTCGGAAAGCGCCAGACGCTTGCAACTTGGTTCGTCCTCGCGGCCATTGCGGCCATTGTTGGTTCACAAAACTGGTTTTCGGTTGAATATGAGTTTGGGTCCACGACGAAGGAATTCGTTTCGGTTGGCACTGTTGCAATACCGTTGCTCAATCTAGCGATTTGGGGAGGGTTCATCACCCTTTTTGGCGTTTTGTTTTCGCAACGGGTGGTCTCCAGCGTGATAGCCGCACTTGGCTCTATCGCATCCATCATCACTGCCATTAATCTCTTGCCACAGTTAGGCGGCACTCCACCTCAGGCCTTATTTGAGGCAGTTTCTAAGCTAAGTGGCATCACAGGCGATCACGTGCTTAGCCGGAATGGCACTTCAACAACAGATGGTTGGATTTCCTACGCAGCGGACCGCAATCTTGTCTTGGCTTTCGTCGCGATCTCGATGGTTTTGGCTGTATTGCAGGGGGCGACTGCTGCTCTTGCGCTGCGTTGGCCTAGACGTTCGAAGACCGATCGCTACGCTTCCCAGACCGCCAATATTCAGTCTTCGAGTGCACCATCGAAGAATAAGTCTTCGACCGCCTCAAAGGATGACGCAATTTCCCTCTGGGATTCGCAACGCTAACGCCCCAAGTTCACTACTCGCGCTTGGTATTGGTATCATTTTCGTAGCGCAAAGAAAGGCACCAAATGTCGAGCAACGACCCAGGCCACGGTAACTCAGTAGCCTCATGGACCACCGTAACCATCATCATGGTTGCAACTCTCTTCGGCACCTGGTTCTTCTGGGTAGGCGAGCCAGCTCTCGTCTGGGCATCGGCCGTTGTGGCAGTAGCAGGTCTCGTCGTTGGCTTCATCCTCAAGAAGGCTGGCTACGGCGTAGGCGGCAGCAAGACCAAGAGCCACTAGTGCTCGCGGAACTCTACGCGGGTTCCATCGAAGATGCGGCTCAACGCCAAGAAAGCGTCTCAATTTCTCAGGTTGAGAAAGCTGCTCTAGGTAACACTCCAGCACTCGATGCCCTAAGTTTCTTGGCTCCGGCTAGCAACGTCAAAATCCTCGCCGAGGTAAAGCGTGCTTCGCCATCCCGCGGGTACATGGCTGAGATTCCTGATCCAGCCGAACTAGCTAAAACCTATGCGGAGAACGGCGCGTCAGCTATCAGTGTTTTGACTGAGGGCCGCAAGTTCAAGGGCACTCTCGAAGATTTGATTGCCGTGCGTGCAAATGTGGCCGTTCCGCTGCTACGCAAAGACTTCATTGCCAACGAATATCAGATTCTTGAAGCACGTGCCGCTGGCGCAGACATCATTCTTCTTATTGTCGCCGGCCTCGACCAGTCGACCATTCTTCGGTTGAAGAAGTTCACCGAAGAGCTCGGAATGCTTGCCTTCATCGAGACTCACGATGCGGGGGAGCTGGATCGCGCACTCGAGGCAGAGGGCAAGATGATTGGAATCAATGCTCGCGACCTCAGCACCTTCCAAACAGACCGCAACCTATTCGGCACTCTTGCGGACCGCATCCCTGCCGGTGTAATCAAAGTTGCTGAGAGTGCTGTGCGCAACGCCGATGACGTTGCTCACTACCGCGCTTCAGGTGCCGATGTTGTTTTAGTGGGCGA